>JAFQJE010000004.1 GCA_017415145.1 Clostridia bacterium | reverse complement strand
GTCTGGTTAAGGGTGCAAGCCGAGGAGAGGGCCTTGGTAACAAATTCTTATCTCACATCAGACAGGTTGATGCGATAGTTCACGTTGTACGTTGCTTTGAGGATACAAACATAATCCATGTTGAAGGCTCAGTTGACCCTGTTCGTGACGTTGAAACAATTAATTTAGAGCTTATTTTCGCAGATATGGAAATGGTGGAAAATCGCACAGATAAGGTTCGCAAAATGGCAAAATCAGGAGAGAAAAAATATAAGATTGAAGTAGAATTTTTGGAAAAACTCTACGCTCACCTAGAGTCAGGAAAGCCTGCACGTTCCTTTGATTTATCTGAAGACGATGCAGAATTTATGAAAGAAATCGACCTTTTAACCAAAAAGCCTATCATTTATGCGGCAAACGTAGCAGAAGACGACTTTGTAAGCGGAATTGAAAACAATGATTTTGTAAAGCGTTTAACTGAATTAGCTGATGCTGAAGGCGCAGAAGTAATGCCCATTTCTGCTAAAATCGAAGAAGATATCTCAGCTTTAGACCCCGAAGAAAAGGATGAGTATTTACAGGAGCTTGGCATAAATGAATCAGGTCTTGACAGACTGGTTAAGAAAAGCTATAAATTGCTTGGTCTAATCAGTTACCTTACCGCAGGTGAACCTGAGGTTCGTGCATGGACAATCACTAACGGAATGAAAGCACCTCAGGCGGCAGGTAAAATTCACACAGACTTTGAAAAAGGCTTTATTCGTGCCGAGGTTGTCGCATATAACGATCTTATGGACTGTGGCTCGATGGTGGCAGCCAAGGAAAAAGGTCTTGTTCGCTCAGAAGGTAAAGAATATGTGGTTGCCGACGGTGATATTATCTTATTCAGATTTAATGTATAATAAAAAGGGTGTAGCAAAATGCACACACCACACAAGGCAGGGAAATCTCATAATAAAAACTTTAATTTGTATTCGCAAAGCCAAAATGACATAAAACTTAATGAAGAAATTCGTCATTTGACGAATTTCTTTTATTTTTATTGCCTTGTGTTTTGAACAAACTTCGCCTCTCGTCGTACCCACGTACGACTTCGGGTATCCAAAAGTAAGGCTACACCTTACTTTTGCTCAGTTTGTCCAATCTGTGCAATTTTCCGTCCACCCCAAAAGGGCTGTAGCAAAATGAAATCATTTTGCTACAGCCCTTTTATATCAGTTCTTTATAATCATAAATATATTTATCGGCAAGCTCTTCTACTCTTTTGTGATTTTCCACATTCTGTTCATAGATTGCCGTCACATAAAAGCCTGCTGATTTCGCTGTTTCTACCGCGTGGAGAGCATCCTCAAATACCCCAACTTCACTCTGCTCTACACCTAAGAAGTTCATTGCCGCGAAATAAATATCAGGCTTATTCTTTTCTATTCCTAGATCCTTACAGGAGAGCACACCACAAAAATAATCGAACAACCCTGTATGGCGAAGGGCATTTTTTGCATGTCCCGATTCTGTTGCGGTGGCAACGCATATTTTTACTCCACGGGCGTGAAGTAATTTTATGAATTTATCTGCATTAGGACGGATTGTCGCTTTATTCTTGTAATAGTCTGCAACGTGCAAATAGAGTTTCTTTTCTATTTCTTCCGCCTCTCCCATATTAAATTCCTGAGAGAAACGCTTTGCCGCCATTGGAATTGACGCATGTCTCAAAAAATCCAGAAATTCCTGCGAAGGCTCAATTTTCGCCTCAATGATATAATTTCCGTAAAGGGAATACCACATAGGCATAGAATCTATAATTGTACCGTCAAGGTCAAATATCGCACCTTTGATTTTATTCATAATATCACCACCGATAAAAACAGGGTTGTGGCTAACGCCACAACCCATGATTTTTTTGAGAATAGATTATTCTTCTGTTGCGTCACTAGCTTCCTCTGCAGGAGCTTCAACTTCTGCAACTTCTTCTGCAACTACCTCCGCAGGAGCTTCTTCAACGGGTAAAAGTGCACGGATTGAAAGTGCAATCTTTTTGTTATCCCAGTCGATTTCTGTAACCTTAGCTTCAACACTTTCGCCGATTTTAAGTTCAGCGGCAGGGTTGTCAATTCTGCGGTTAGCAATCTGAGAAATATGGATTAAGCCGTCAACGCCGGGAATGATTTCTGCAAAAGCACCGTAAGGCATAATTCTTACGATTTTAACTGTTGCGGGCTCGCCTAATGTAATCTTAGACTTTACGATTTCCCAGGGGTTGTCCTCAGCCTTTTTGAAGCCTAAAGAAATTTTCTTTGTGTCTTCTTTGATATCTTTGATATAAACTTCGATAGAATCGCCAACAGAAACAACTTCTGAGGGGTGCTTGATGTGCTTCCAGCTAAGCTCTGAAACATGAACCAAACCGTCAACACCGCCGATGTCAACAAATGCACCGAAGTTTGTGATTGATTTTACAACACCTGTGTACACCTTGCCAACTGCAGCCGATTCCCAGAATTTTTCCTGAAGCTCTTTTTTCTGAGCATCAAGAATAACTCTTACTGAACCAACTAAACGTTTCCTCCTGTCATTTATATCAATGATCTTGAAAGCAACTACCTTTCCTACGAATTCAGAAAGGTCAGCATCTCTCTTTTCTGATGCTTGGGATGCAGGAACGAATACTTTGTAACCTTTGTAATTAACAATCATACCCTTGTTAACAACTTCTGTTACTTTACCTTCTAAAACTTCGCCAACGTCTGCTGCTTTCTTCACATTTTCCCAAGTTTTTACTGTGTCAAGCTTTCTCTTTGACAACATGATATTGCCGTCAGCGTCATTTACGCGAACAACAAATACTTCGATTTCATCGCCAACCTTACAAACAGAATCTGTTGTAGCATTGGGGTCGTCTGAAATCTCGCCAGCCGGAATAAATCCATCCTGCTTTGCACCTAAATCTACGATAACCTCGTTGGGTCTTACCTCGATTACCGTGCCTTTTACGATGTCGCCTGTGTTAAGAGTTTTTAAGGACTCTTCCATCAAGGCTTCAAAGCTTTCAAAATTTTCCATCTTACCAATAGCCTCCTTTATTATGACCGCAGGAGTAGAGGCACCTGCAGTAATTCCAACTCTTTTTGAGTCAAAATCGCAACCTTGCGGCAAATCACCTATACGCTCCAGGCAGTATGCGGTAGGACATACACCTTTACATATAGAATAGAGCTTTTGAGTGTTGGAGCTGTTTACTCCACCAAGCACAATCATAACATCAGATTTGCTTGCCAATTCACGAGCTTCTCCCTGCCTCTCTTCAGTTGCATTACATATTGTACCAAATATCACTATGTCATTGCAAGTCTTTTTTAAAAAAGTTACAATTTTTTTAAAAACTTCCTGCACAAACGTAGTCTGAGCTACAACGCAAACCTTTTGATTTTCAAAATTTGCGTTTTTTGCTTCCTCTGGCGTAGCAAAAATTGCAGCACAATTTTCACACCATCCGTTAATTCCCATAACCTCCGGATGATTTTTGTCGCCTACAATAACAATTTTGTACCCCTCTTTGTGATGACGCTCCACAATATTGTGGATTTTTTTCACAAAGGGACAGGTTACATCTATAATTTCTACATTCTTTTCTTTTAATCTGTCGTAAATATCCTTGCCTACCCCGTGGGTACGGATTATAAGTTTTTCTCCACCTGACAATTCTTCAATATCCTCAATCGGTGAAATGCCCTTTCGGGAAAAATCATCTACAACATGCTTGTTGTGAATGATAGGACCTAATGTGTAATATTTATTGTCCTTATCCTCGCAACATTTTTCTACTATATCCACCGCACGGGCAACACCAAAACAAAAACCCGCCGTTTTTGCTACTGTTATGCTCATAGCTACACTCCCAAAGAGTTGATTTTATTAAGAATAGCGTCGGCATAAAGCTTAAGCTCGTCCGAGGAGGGCTTTGTGCCGTTTTCGTTCTTTATGTAAAGGGGTTGTCCTATGTGAATGGTAACCCTCTTAAATATTCTGTATCCGCCACGGATTGCAACAGGAATAACAGGTGCACCTGATTTTGATGCAATCATCGCCACCCCTGCTTTTGCTTCTCCATCCCCATCCTTTACTCTCGTACCTGTGGGGAATATGGCAAAAATCTGTCCATCTTTTAGGGTTTTTAATGCGGTTTTTATAGCCGTGATATCTGCAGTTCCACGATGTACGGGAAATGCTCCTGCCATACGGAGAAACGGTGCTAAAAGCTTATTTTCAAAAAGCTCCGCCTTGCCCATTGTGCGCATAGGACGATGTGTTGCGGTGAGTATCACAGGTGCATCCCACAGACTTGTGTGGTTTGCAGCCAGTATTGCTGCACCCTCCGTCGGGATATTTTCTTCTCCCTCAACACGTACAAAAAACACTATTTTACAAAAAAGCTTTACTATAAATTTTATTATCGGATACATATTACACATCTCTTTTTTTATTTATTATGTCAAGGACAAGCTTTATACTTTCATCAAGCGTCAGCTCTGAGGTGTCGGCAAGGACTGCATCTTCTGCCTTCTTCAAAGGTGAAACCTCTCTTGTTTCGTCTTGTCTGTCACGCTTTATGATGTCTGACAGTACGTCCTCGTATAAAACCTGTGTTCCCTTTTCAATAAGTTCTTTAAATCTGCGTTGTGCACGGACTTCGGCACTTGCAGTCAGAAAAATCTTTACATTAGCATCAGGAAGCACGTGAGTACCTATATCTCTACCGTCCATGATAACATTTTTCGTGCCTGCAAGGTCTCTTTGCAGGTTCACAAGCTTTTCGCGTACTGCTCCAATTGCTGACACATCTGATGCCCCCATGGAAACTTCGGGAGTTCGGATTTTGTCGGACACATCCTCACCATTTAAAAATATCCTCTGTTCTCCATCTATATAATCAATATCTATTGATATGTTATTTACAACTTCAATGGCTTTTTCGGGGCTTTCCTTTATGTTTATGTTTTCTTTAAGACAAGACAGGGCAGCAGTTCTGTACATTGCACCTGTGTCAATATATACAAATCCTAAAATCTGTGCCGCCGTTTTTGCAATTGTGCTTTTTCCGGCACCTGACGGCCCGTCGATTGCTACTTTAAACATAAAGCTCACTCCTCAATAAAATAAGCGAAAGCTCACGCCTTCGCTTAACATAACCTGTTTTGTTTTCTTGCTCCGCTAAATGCGTTATCTTTTCTTTTTGTTGTTTGATTTTAAGTTTACGCCTAAAATTCCACCCATACATCCTAAAACTACTGAGATTGCCGCCATAATAAAGATATGGGGCGAAAGCATTACTCCGTCAGACGTGACAGATGCGCAAATCCAGATAATCAGTATGTATAAAAATCCGCAGACTGCACCTGATACAGCCCCGTTTCTACCTGTTTTCTTTGCAGGAACAAAGCCTGAAATGGCAGCACCTATACCTTCGGTGATAAAAGCAATATAGGGTATACTTTCCTCAGCCAACGGTGTATAGGACAAAAGCAATGCCGCAACCAAAAACACTATCAGTGTAAATACGACAGAAATTCCTGCTCCTTTTAAAAACCCCGTTGCAACGCTCATCATACCGCCGGAGTCTACTGATTTTACATTTTCGTACATACAAACAAACCTCCTACCGAATACTCTATACTAAAATATTCGGCAGGGGGATCATTTATGAATTATTCTGCTGTTTCTTCTGTTGCAACCTCTGAAACCTCTTCTGTTGCTTCTTCAATAAGCTCTACGTCTTTTTCTTTCTTAGCTTTTTTGCAGGGAACAACAGTTGCTACTGCTTCACGTTTGATGGTCATAGGGAACTTTTGTGTTCTGTCACCGATTTCGATGCAAACCTTGTCATCCTTAACCTTCAATACCTTGCCGATGATACCGCCAATTGTTGTAACTGAATCGCCAACCTTTAAAGCGTCTAACATCGCCTTTACCTGTTTTTTTCTTTTGTTTTCGGGTCTGATAAGCATAAAGTAAAAAATCGCTATCATAACCACGAGCCAGAGTATTGTACCGCCTAAGCCTTCCATACCTTGCATTTTTGAAGTCTCCTTCCACATTTTTAGTATACTTAGTTTATTATACCGCCAATCCCATAAATTAGCAAGATATTTTTCAAAATTTTTCACAATTTGTTCAAATAAATATTGACATAAGACACATTTAGTGATACTATTTATATGTTGATAGAGGTGCGTCTTTAATCAGTAACCCAAAGGAGAAATCGGATTTCTGCGATTTTGGGCAAAAGGGAAAGTCGCCGAAAGGATAAGTTTGCCGAAAATTTTTCCTTGGGTGTACGGAAAATATCCGTGCAACTGTCGCTTTGGCGGAGTGCTATTGCGGAGTGCTATTAACATTAAAAACATATTTTTTTAATGTTAATTTTCCAAACTTCTATCAATGAGGTTTGGTTTTTTTTATGATTTGTAAATTTTACTCACAGGAGGTTCATATAATTATGAAAAAGTACAATATTGCCGTTGTAGGTGCAACAGGCATGGTAGGAAGAACATTCTTAAAAGTTTTAGAGGAAGTTAACCTTCCCGCAGAAAGCTATACACTTTATGCTTCAGCAAGAAGTGCCGGTACAAAGCTTCCCTTTATGGGCACAGAATACGAAGTTAAAGAATTAAACGAAAATTCATTTGACGGTATAGACATTGCACTTTTCTCAGCAGGTGGTTCCACCAGTGAGAAGTTTGCTCCCATTGCAGCAGCAAAAGGATGTTTAGTAATTGATAACTCAAGTGCATGGAGAATGGACCCTGAAGTTCCGTTGGTT
This sequence comes from Clostridia bacterium, assembly GCA_017415145.1. Taxonomy (GTDB): domain Bacteria; phylum Bacillota; class Clostridia; order UBA1381; family UBA9506; genus Congzhengia. The sequence goes on along the minus strand of JAFQJE010000004.1, from coordinate 7,309 downwards.
GTTCCTGAGGTTAACCCTGAGGACATCAAAAAGACAAAGGGTATCATCGCTAACCCCAACTGCTCAACAATTCAGGCTATGGTAGCACTCCGTCCCTTACAGTTAAAGTATGGTATTGAAAGAATCGTATACTCAACATATCAGGCAGTGTCCGGTGCAGGCGTTGGCGGTTACAACGACTTGAAAAACGGAATTAACGGTGAAGCTCCCAAGAAATTTAACCACCCCATATTCTCAAACTGCTTACCTCAGATTGATGTATTCTTACCTAACGGCTACACCAAGGAAGAAATGAAGATGGTTAACGAAACAAGAAAAATCTTAGGCGACGATGCGATGAGAATTACAGCTACAACAGTTCGTGTTCCTGTGTTTGATTGCCACAGTGAATCTATAAACGTAGAGTTAAAGACTCCCTTTGAAATGGCAGAATTACGTGCTTGCTTAGAAGCTGCTCCCGGTCTTATTGTTGAAGACGATATCGACAACTGCGTATATCCCATGGCTTGCAATATTGTTGGCAAGAACGAAACATACGTTGGTCGTATCCGTCGTGACGAGTCGGTTGATAACGGCGTAAACCTCTGGGTTGTTGCTGACAACATCAGAAAGGGTGCTGCTACAAATGCAGTGCAGATTGCCGAGAAATATATCGAAATGGTAGAATCAGGCGAAATGGAAGCATATCACGCATAAGCACAATGCTTAGCACAATGCTTGTCGAAAGGAAAGATTTTTATGAGAAAGACACTTTTTACAGGTGCAGCCACAGCGTTAATCACACCTTTTAATGAGAGTGGTGTTAACTTTGAGGCTCTTGGAAATATTATTGACTACCAGATTGACAACGGTATAGATGCTTTAGTTATCTGCGGTACAACAGGCGAAGCTGCAACAATGCCCGACCGCGAGCACTTAAGCGTTATTGATTACTCAATCAAGCGTGCAGCCGGCAGAGTTCCGATTATTGCAGGAACAGGCTCAAACGATACAGTACACTGTGTTGAATTAAGTAAAGAAGCGCAGGATTTGGGTGCTGATGGTTTGCTTATCACTACACCTTACTACAACAAAGCTACACAAAAGGGCTTAATTATGCACTATGATAAGGTGTTGGAAAAAACCAATCTTCCCATTATTCTTTATAACGTTCCCGGAAGAACAGGTATGAACTACGCCATTCCCACATTAAAGGAATTGGCTCGTGACGAAAGAATAGTAGGCATCAAAGAAGCAAGCGGCAATATTGAATATGCAACAGAAGTTGCGAAAGAGTGCCCTGAGCTTACAATGTACTCAGGAAACGATGATATGATTGTACCCATTATGTCCTTAGGCGGCAAGGGTGTAATCTCAGTACTTTCAAACGTTGCCCCCAAAGAAACCCATGACTTGTGTCAAAAATGGCTTGATGGCGATATTGCAGGCAGCCGTGCGTTACAGTTCGAGTATCTCGAACTCATCAAAGCACTTTTCTGCGAAGTTAACCCCATCCCTGTAAAGACAGCTATGAACATGATGGGCTTTGATGCAGGACTCCTTCGTCTCCCCTTGTGTGAAATGGACCCTGCAAACTATGCGAGATTAGAGGCTGCAATGAAGGCTTGCGGACTTATTAAGTAATCAGGTGAAGATATGACAAAAATTATTCTAAGCGGTTGTATGGGCCGTATGGGCTCAGCAATCACAGAAATAGTAAAAAATACAGAAAATGCAGAAATCGTATGCGGCTTTGATATGGCAAAGGGCGAACGCAGCTATCCTGTGTACAGTGATTACGCAGATGTAGATGTTGAGGCAGATGTTATTATCGACTTTTCACATCCTGCAAACTTTGAAAACATCTTAACTTTTGCAAAGGCAAAGAATCTGCCCATCATTATGTGCACAACAGGATTGAGCGATGAGCAAAAGGCCGAACTCAACGCTGCATCAGCAGAAATTCCTGTATTCTTCTCAGCTAATATGTCTTTGGGTATAAACTTACTTATAAGGCTTGCCAAAATGGCAACAAAGGTTTTAGAAACCAACTACGATATAGAGATTGTTGAGAAGCATCATAATAAAAAGCTTGATGCTCCCAGCGGCACAGCATTGGCAATAGCGGACGCTATAGCTGATACTATGAGCGATGACGCTAAATATGTTTATGAACGTCAGAGCGTAAGACGCCAGAGAGAAAGATCAGAAATCGGCATCCACGCTATCCGCGGTGGTACAATTGTTGGTGACCACGATGTAATCTTTGCAGGTCCTGACGAGGTGATTACACTTTCCCACTCTGCTGCGTCCCGTGAGGTTTTTGCACAGGGTGCGGTGAGAGCTGCAATGTTTATGACAGGAAAGCCTAAGGGATTCTACTGTATGGATGATTTATTCAATTAAATTAAATAAAAAGCACTCCTTAAGTGCGTACATCTTAGGGATTATCAATTTACAGAATAATAGACATTAAATTATTTTAATCAAAAGGAGAGAGGGGGCATTTTGCGATTTGCCCCCTCTCTCCTTTTGGAAACCTCTCTCCCCTAAAACGCTTGTCAACGTCGTGCATAATTAATCTTAGAAAATGCAAACTCGCACATTTTATGTGCTCAAACAGTATTTTCTAAAACGGCGAAGCCGTTTACGATAAATTCAGCACTCCCCTAAGTTTTTTTGTAAAACTAAAGTTCTATGCACCCAACTATCGTATATGGTTGCAAAAATGTGTTTGAGCGAAGCGAGTTTATTTTTGCAACAAGCGTTGGAGGAAGAGGATACAAAGGGGAAGGGGACTGACGCAACAGTCCCTTTCCCCTTTGACATAGCTCCAAAACTAAAATTTTGTAGAACATTGATGCCCAACGCACAATCATATTTAAATCATTTTAAAAAGGCATCGCTTTCTATAATAGAAAGCGATGCCTTTTTGTTCTTAATGCCAACTCTCTTAGGGAGTGCTTTTAATCTTATTTATCTTTTAATAAATCTCTTATCTCTGCTAAGAGCTCTTCTGTTGTTGGACCCTTTGCTTCTTCTGCTGCTTCTTCGATAACTTCTTGTTTCTTTTCAAACTTTTTCTTTGCTATGTTAATTAACTTTACAAAGAGGAAAATAGAAAAAGCAATAATAAAGAAGTCGATTATGTTCTGCAAGAACAAACCATAGTTTAATGCACTTTCAGGAACTGTATCTGTTGCAGGTGTAAAAACGTACTTTAAATTCTTTAAGTCTGTTCCGCCTGTGATTAAGCCTACTAAAGGTGTGATAATGTCTGCAACCAAAGATGTTACAATCTTACCGAAAGCACCGCCGACTACAACGCCGACTGCCATGTCGATTACATTTCCGCGGAATGCAAATTCTTTAAACTCTTTCCACATATTTATCATCTGTCCTTTCATTTTATAATGCCTCAGGTCTGTAGATCAAATGGAAAATATTGCCCTCGGGGTCACGGAAGAAAAATGTCTTAATTCCCTTTGAAGAAACTGAAACTTCTGTTACTACTTCAACATTTTCTTCACGGAGTTTAGCTACCAATTCATCAAAACCCGCGTCTGAAACTGACAGAGCAAAATGTCTTATACCCCAGTCCTTTGTGGGTGTGGGAGCTACTTCTGTGTCTGCCTGAATAATTTCAATCATTGCACCGTCGGGAGCCTTTACAAAGTATGTACCTTTGCCGTTGTCATAAACAACAGAAACTCCGAACATTTTTACATACCAGTCTGTTAATGCTTTTGTGTCACGTGCAGCTATTGCTACGTGCTCAATACCTAAAATCATTTTCGTCCTCCTGAAAATTTAATAATTGGTGAAATTCTTTTGTATATTAACATTGTAATTAACGAGGTTACCGCACCTTTGACTAAATTAAATGGGAAAATTGTACCCATTGTAATTCCAAGTCGTAATTCTTCGGGGATTTTAAACATAGGAAGCATAATGTAAAGGTTTACAAACACTCCTGCTACCGCCATTGCAACAGTTGCCGCAATTAAAGATACTATTGCAGTTTTAAATGTTTTGTGATTCATATAAATAAGTCCTGCTACCATAACGAATATGCCGTTTACTACGAAGTTTGCAAGCTCGCCCACAAAGGCCGTTGTAGAAACTGTTAAGTGGAGCAGATTCTTTATAAGTTCTGTCAACAATCCTGCCACAGGACCATAGGCAAAAGCAAGTATTAAAGCGGGCAAATCAGAAAACTCAATTTCCAAAAAGCCTCCCACCTTGGGAAAAGGTGCTATCATCTGTAAAGCAAATGATATAGCAGAAAAAACCGCTACCATTACCATTTTTTTGACTTTTATAGATTTCATGGGCTACTCCTGTTCTCCTGCCAAAAGCTCTGACTGATGGGTTGTGATTAGTGCACTTATGAGTTCTTCCATATCTCCGTTTAATATGCTATCCAGCTTGTGCAACGTCAGACCAATTCTGTGGTCGGTAACTCTTCCCTGAGGGAAGTTATAGGTACGGATACGTTCACTTCTGTCACCTGTTCCGACCTGACTTTTTCTCTCTGATGCAATTTTATCGTGCTGTTCCTGTTGAACCAAATCATAAAGTCTTGAGCGAAGAATCTTCATTGCCTTATCCTTGTTCTTGTGCTGTGACTTTTCATCCTGACAGGAGACAACCAACCCTGTGGGAAGATGGGTAATACGAACTGCTGAGTCTGTTGTGTTTACGCACTGACCACCGGGGCCGCCTGCACGGAATACATCTATTCTCAAATCATTGGCGTTAATATCTACTTCAACCTCTTCCACTTCAGGCAACACCGCAACTGTTACGGTTGATGTATGAATTCTGCCGCCTGATTCTGTAGAAGGAATTCTCTGTACACGGTGAACGCCTGACTCAAATTTGAGTTTTGAGTACGCTCCCTGTCCTTCGATGCTGAAAGAAATTTCCTTGTAGCCACCGATGTCTGTGGGGTTGGAGCTTAAAATTTCTGTCTTCCAACGGTTTGATTCTGCGTACATTGTGAACATACGGAATAAATCCCCCGCAAAAAGAGCTGCCTCATCACCGCCGGCTCCGCCTCGGATTTCCACAATAACGCTCTTGTCGTCATTGGGGTCTTTGGGAAGAAGCAAAATTTTTAACTCCTTGGATAATTCCTCAATGCGGTCCTTTGCATCTTTGATTTCTTCTTCTGCAAGTTCCTTCATTTCCTTATCCATATCGGGGTCAGCTATTATTTCCTCACCCTCAGAGATGGTGTCCTTACAGGTTTTGTATTCTTTGTATTTTTCCACAATGGGAGCGATATCCGACTGCTCTTTGCAAAGCTTTGCAAAATTTGCAGAATCTGCGATTACCGCAGGATCTGAAACCTTTTCGCTCAACTCGTTGTAGCGTTCTTCTATTGCTGATAATTTGTCAAACATACGTTTCTCCTAAAAATCAAATTTTTCCACATATCATTATATAATATATAAAGAAAAAAATCAACTTTTATTTAATTACTTTTCCTTTACAAAAAAAGGAGTTTATGTTATACTATTTTAAGAAGCCTCCATAGTTAAATGGATATAACAGCCCCCTCCTAAGGGGCAGTTATAGGTTCGATTCCTATTGGGGGTGCCACAAGGGCAGCTATCTTAGATGGCTGCCCTTTTTAATTTATACAAATTGAAAAAAACATTTTACAAATACCCGAAAATAGTGTATAATAGTTTTAATATAGTAAAATGCAACAAGGAGGCACATTTTATGGCACAGGAAAACAATGCTCCCGTACAGGAGTTGTCAGAAATTTTGCAAATAAGAAGGGACAAGCTTGCAGAGCTTCAAGCAAATAACGCTGACCCCTTTCAGATAACAAAATTTAACCGCACACATACCTCAAAGGACATCTGCGAGGGTTGCCGTGAAGAAGAACGCACAATTGAGGTTCGTGGAGAGGAGAAACAAATTACAGCAAAAATCTCTCCTGTAGACGGCCAGACAGTTACAGTTGCAGGCAGAATTATGTCAAAACGTGGTATGGGTAAGGTTGGCTTTGCACACATTCAGGATATTGACGGCAGAGTTCAGCTTTTTGTAAAGAAAGACATCTTAGGCGAAGAGGCTTATAACACCTTCAAAAAATATGACATCGGTGATATTGTAGGTGCAACAGGTGAAGTATTTACAACACAGACAGGCGAAGTTTCTATCCGTGTAGACTCTATCACCTTACTTTCTAAGTCATTGCAACCCTTGCCCGAAAAATTCCACGGTATGACAAACACTGACCTTCGTTACCGTCAGCGTTACGTTGACCTCATTATGAATGCAGATGTTAAGGATACATTCGTTAAGCGTTCAAAGATTATTGCTGCTATCCGCAGATATTTAGACGCCCAGAACTTTTTAGAAGTTGAAACTCCTATGCTGGTTGCAAACGCAGGCGGTGCTGCAGCACGTCCCTTTGAAACACATTTTAATGCATTGGATGAAGACTTCAAACTCCGTATCTCATTGGAACTATACTTAAAGAGATTAATCGTAGGTGGACTTGAGCGAGTTTATGAAATCGGCAGAGTTTTCAGAAACGAAGGACTCGATACACGTCATAACCCTGAATTTACACTTATGGAGCTTTATCAGGCATACACAGATTACAACGGAATGATGGACCTCACAGAGGATATGTTCCGACATGTAGCACAGGAGGTATGTGGAACAACAGTTGTACCTTACGGCGATGTTATGATTGACCTTGGTACACCTTTTAAGAGAATTACGATGATTGACGCCGTTAAAGAATATGCAGGCGTTGATTTCGATGCAATAAAAGATACGGCAGAAGCTAAGAAAATTGCTGATGAGAAGGGCGTTCATTACGAGGCGAGACATGAAAAAGGCGACATTCTTAATCTTTTCTTCGAGGAGTTTGTTGAGGAACACCTTGTACAGCCTACATTCGTAATGGATCATCCGGTTGAGATTTCTCCGCTTACCAAGAGAAAGCCCGACAAGCCTGACTATGTAGAGCGTTTTGAGCTCTTCATTACAGGTCGTGAGATGTGTAACGCATATTCAGAGCTTAACGACCCGATTGACCAGAGAGAGCGTTTCAAGGCACAGGAAGCTGCACTTGCGGCAGGTGACGAGGAAGCTAACACAACAGATGAAGATTTCATGAACGCACTTGAAATCGGTATGCCTCCGACAGGTGGTATCGGTTACGGTATTGACAGACTTGTTATGTTACTCACAAACCAGCCTGCGATAAGAGATGTTTTGCTCTTTCCCACGATGCGCCAGCAGTAATAAAAACGGTAAAATCAAAGGATATTTTCTAAAATTAGAAAATGTCCTTTTT
>JAFQJE010000037.1 GCA_017415145.1 Clostridia bacterium | reverse complement strand
GCTGTATTTTCAGGGCGTTTTAAGTAGAAAAAATTCCCAAAAGAGGTTGACTTTAAATTTGGAATGTGGTATACTAACCGCATACCGCAAGGTATATACGATTTTATTTTTTGGGAGGAGCATGTTAAATGCAGAAGGGCACAGTTAAATGGTTTAACGCTCAGAAAGGTTTTGGTTTCATTGCAGCTGAAGACGGTACAGACGTATTTGTTCACTTCTCAGCTATCGCAATGGACGGTTTCAAAACACTTGACGAAGGTATGGAAGTACAGTTCGAAGTTGTTGAAGGTGCAAAAGGTCCCCAGGCAGCAAACGTAACAAGAGTGTAATCTTCAAATTTTGAGCTTCATATATATCAACTCTTTATATGATAACTTAAATTACAAGGCTACGGCATACCAGAAAGCCCCATAACCTTAAAGGTTTATGGGGCTTTTGTTTGAAAAGAGGTACAAAAATGAGTAAAATAATTCGTGCAATAGATTCACAAGGCTTAGTCCGGGTATCTTTTATAGACAGCAGAGATATGGTAGAAGAAGCAAGACGTATCCACAGAACAAGTCCCGTTGCAACTGCGGCTTTAGGCAGAACTCTCACCATGACTGCCCTGATTGGAAGCGGCATGAAGGATAAAAGAGATACTGTTTCTGTATTTATAAAGGGTGATGGTCCTTTGGGACAGATAGTAACTACTGCAACAGGTGACGGCACAGTTAAAGGTTATGTGGCAAACCCTGCCGTACATCTTCCGCTAAAATCAAACGGAAAGCTTGATGTGGGCGGAGCTGTAGGAAAAGGCTCACTTTCTATTACAATGGATTTAGGTTTAAAAGAACCCTACTGCGGTCAGGTTCCCCTTGTTACAGGCGAAATTGCTGAAGATTTTACTTACTACTATGCAAAATCTCAGCAGATACCTACTGCAATTTCATTGGGTGTTTTGGTTGATACAGACTATTCTGTGAAGCAGGCAGGGGGATTGTTTGTTCAGCTTATGCCCGGTTGCGACGATGAAACTGCAGCCATTATTGAAAAAAATGTAACAGAATTGCCGCCCGTGACTACTATGTTAGAGGAGGGTATGAGCGGCGACTTGATTGTAACGTCTGTTATGGCAGGGCTTTTCTTTAAGGATTTGGATGGTGCAGAGTATAACTATAAATGTGATTGTTCACGTGAAAAAATCGAAAAAGCGTTAATTTCATTGGGTGAAAAAGAGCTGATTGCTATGATTAACGAGGACCACAAGGCAGAAGTCACTTGCAGATTTTGTCCCGAGGTTTATAAATTTACAGAATTTGAGCTTATAGAATTACTAAAAAAAGCGAAAACTAAATAACAAGAAAAATTTTTTGAAAAAAATAAAAGTTTTTCTTGACAATTGAAAAGGATTCGTATATAATAGTCTCTGTCGCTGGAATGGCGAAGGCAAGTATGAATGGGCGCATAGCTCAGCTGGGAGAGCATCTGCCTTACAAGCAGAGGGTCACAGGTTCGAGCCCTGTTGTGCCCACCATTCATGCGGCTCGGTAGTTCAGTTGGTTAGAATGCCAGCCTGTCACGCTGGAGGTCGTGGGTTCGAGCCCCATCCGAGTCGCCAAATTTGCCTCTGTAGCTCAGTCGGTAGAGCAGGGGACTGAAAATCCCCGTGTCGGTGGTTCGATTCCGCCCGGAGGCACCAACGACTTACCGAAGATAAATGCGGGAGTGGCTCAGTGGTAGAGCGTCACCTTGCCAAGGTGAACGTCGCGAGTTCGAATCTCGTCTTCCGCTCCATAAAAACAGAATCTTGCCTTTTGGCAAGATTTTGTTTTAAAAACTTCATATGGCGCCATAGCCAAGTGGTAAGGCAGAGGTCTGCAACACCTTCATCCCCAGTTCAAATCTGGGTGGCGCCTCCAACATCGGAACAAGTTACGCTTGTTCCGTTTTTTTTATGGAAAAATTGTATCTAAAATGCATTTAGTATAAAGGACGTACTTGCTATAGTACGTCTTTTATTTTACAAAATTTTACATATTACGTCAATGCGGTATTGTCAATTATTGCTTTTTATGGTACAATAACTACGTATATTATTTTTGAGGAGAAGAGGGTATGCTTGATATATTGTGGATTGCTCTTTTTTTGGTGCTTGTCATAGGTATTCCTTACGTGTATTCAAAAAAAGGCGTAAGATTCAGCATTGGCATTGCGTACGTTGTGGGCGTTGTTGTTTTTGCAAAGCTCTTTTATGAATACCAAGGAATAAAGGCGGTTCTTTCAAGCTTCGTCTTTTCTGCTCAGTTGTTCACTTTTGGTGTAAATGGAAAAGAACTTGTGGAGATGTTTGAAACTCTCAGGGCAGATACGGGCATATGGTATCTGTGTTGCGTGTGGGCTGCGTTTTTAATATGCCCTGTGCTTACAGTGAGCGTTCTCCTTACGTATATCAAAAAAACATTAGACCGCATAAAGCTTAAAACAAGACTTTTTAAGGACGTATATATTTTCACCAGCAAGTGCCAAAATGCTGAAATCTTAGCTCAGGACATCTGTGCATCAAACAAGTGTGCATTGGTTGTTTTTGCGGATAGTGACGGTGAGGATGCGGGTGGTAAGATTTTATCCGTGTGTCGAAAACCTGCAGAAATTGCATCAATGCTCAACGGAACGAACAATATAAATCTTTGTATAAATGATGCGGACACAGGTGAAATACTTGACAAGCTAAACAAGTTTTTAGAAAACGACAAAATACGAAACAAAAAAACTAAGATATTCATTTTTTCTGATAATCCCATTGCCCACGAGGTTGTAGACGGAATCAAGAAAACTGTCGATAACCACATTCAGATTATCAGTACAAATGCGATACTTATGCGCGAAATCCTCTGGGATTATCCTTTGTTTTCAAATATGCATTCTCAGGATGAACTCAATGTAACGGTTTTAGGTGTGGGAGATTTTGGTGGTTATTTTGCCATGAACACACTCTGGTGTGCAACTCTTCCTGATTGCAGATTGAAGTTAAATTTAGTAGATACCGACAAGGAAGAAAATATCCTAAGACGAGTGTCTGCCAATATTCCTAAAGATTATTTCGACATAGAGGTTTTTAGCGAAAACGTTAATACAAACTGCTTTTTTGATAAAATTTCTGGCAGTCGCCTTAAAAATTCTGACTACATTTTAGTAGCCATGGGAAATGATGACTTAAATATCAGCATTTCGAGGAAGGTCAGACTTCATTTTGCCCGTTGGGGCAAGAATCCCTTTATAATGACCGTATTAAAGAACCAAAGTAAATTCGCCGTAATGAAAGAAACTCTCGCAAAAGAGGGGATTGTGGTAACGGGGGGTGCTGAAAATATTTATAGCTACGAAAGAATGTTTAACGACAGGTTTTTCCCCCGTGCTTTTGAAGTATTTAAAATAGTAGAGAAAAACTACGGAAATGACGTGACTGTGGCAGACTTTTACCGCCAAAATCAGATTGATATTTTCTCGTCTTATGCAAATGCTGTTCATTGTAAGTATAAGGTATTTTCGCTTACAGGTGTAATTGAACCCCGAAGAGTGCAAATAGAGTCAGCATTAAATGAAAAAATGGATAAAATAGTGTCGTCAGAGCACAACCGTTGGGTCGCTTTTGAACTTTTAAAGGGGTATGTGGGAATAGATAAGGATGAATTGCCACAGTTCTTTGAAAACAACAAATCAACAGGAAAAATCCACAAAAACGAGGTTTTAAAGATGCATGCCTGCATCACTGACCTTGACGGAGTCAGGTATGTGGATAAATTAATAGAAGAAATGTACCAAAAGAAACAGAACCTTGCAGAAATTGATGAGTTGATAGCCCGAAAAACTGCAGATATATGGTTTATGGAGTAGGTGATTTTATGTATATACCCAAGCCACAGGATACAAGTGGTGTGGCATTGTCACAGGAAATTCTTGAGATGACCGAGCAAATTGCAAAAAATACACATGAGAACTGGGCGAAAAATAAAATAGAAGACGGTTGGGTGTATGGAAAAGAACTTGACGATGACAAGAAAACTCATCCTTGTTTAATAGAGTACGAAAAATTGTCAGAAGAAGACAAGGATTATGACCGTACAACGGCTATGGAAGCTATAAAACTGTTGATAAAAAATGGATATAAAATTACAAAAGGGGTTTAGGAAATGAAAAGAGTTTTAAGTATTTTTGTGTTGCTGTTAGTACTCACATCAACTGTATGCTCGGCAGCCTTTGTGTATCCTGAATACACAGGTGTGAACAAAAATGCAACAAAAACAACAGAACGTATCAACATTGTCTTTGATAACTCAGGACATGAATACGTAAAGGAGATGCTTGTAAATGTGTTGATTGCTGCATCCGCGGCAGAAAACACGGACGTCTGGCTATATCCTATCGCGGGTAGTAATGAGACTATAAAGGTAGAACCTACAAAAGAATTTGTAGAGAAAAACTTTGCCAAGTACACAAAATCCAGCAACGAATTTAAGGAAGAAAATATGCTGGATAAAGCCGTAGAAGAGCTTGTAAATGATACTTCTGTTACTACAAAAAGACTTATTATGTATGTAGACGACAGCACAAGTAATATTCGTGGAGAGTATTCTATGGGCGGTTCTATATATAATCATATGGATAACAATCCCGATGTGCATTTTACGATGTTTTATGCAAGTGGCGGTGTGTATGCTCCGTTTTTCTCCAGTGAAAAAAGAAATAACTACGAGATAGTTTCAGGAGAAGAATTGCCCGGCTTTGTGCTTGTGAAGAACGGATATTCTGTTTGTGAAGCAACATACACCAAAGAATCCGGTGTGGTAACGATAGATAAAGGCAAAGCGGACAATAATATTTTTGTTCTTGCGGTCGACGAGGCTTATGACTGGGAATTTTATGAGGATGGCGATGCATTCTTGGGCGGCTGTGCTATGAATGCATCTACATACAAAAGCTATCTCAGCAAGTCAAAGGTAAAGGGGGTAGCACTCAGTTACAACCACATTGTTGCAGAACACGGAAGAGATAAATCAAGCTTTGCAGCAGCACTCTACACCTTAGACGGCGATTCAGTTAACCCACTGGCAGAAACAATTTGTATTCCTGTAAAGAATGCTTCAAAGGTAACAGTTTACCACAGAGAAACGAAAGGTGCGGGCGTATGCTCAGCTGATGCCACATACAAAACCGCTCAGGACAAGGACGTTGTAAATGTTTATGCCTCCGAAGAAACCAACTCTGAAAAGAAAAATATAGAAATGGCTTTAGGTAACGCATCAGACAGGGGGGCTCTTGACGAGGCGTGGGCTTACGCACAGGAAGAAAGCGGTATAAAAAAATTCTTCAAGGGAGCAAAGATGATTCTGGGCGGAATTTTACGTTCGATTTTTAATCTATTAAAAATTCTTCTCGTGGTGGGCATAATAGCTTGTCTTGCAAGCCCCAAGGTGAGAAGTTATCTGCAGTTGAAAATTTTAGCCACAAAATTAGGACCCTTGTATGAAAAGTTGATTGTGAGAATAAAAACAACAATCAAAGATATTTCTAATGCCGGAAGAAAGATAAAGGGCACGGCAGACTTAAATGGCAAGTACATATTTATATCAAAGGCAAGTGCAGATATGATTGCACCTAACAACAGAATTGAGCTTGTAGTGTGTGAGCTTGAAAAGCGTGGTATTCAGTGCTGGACGTCAGAAAAAGGAATAAAGCCGGGACAGAATTACAATTTAATTCTGCCTGAGGCAATTCGTAAGTGTACACTGTTCTTGCTGTTTGTATCGCCTATGTCGGTGAAATCTTCCGATGTTGTATCAGAAATCGGTACGGCAAAAGAATACAAAAAGAATATTATTCCCGTACAGATAGAGCCTTTTGATTTGTTTAAGCAGTTCCCCGATTGGGCATATATGTTAAAGCAGTATCAAAAGACAGATCTTTTCCACTCAAAACCCGACGAAATAAAGCAACTTGCTGATTACATTGAGCAGATGTTTAATGAGATAAAATAAAAAAGTCTCCCCGGAGGGGAGACTTTTTTGTTAAAAGTTACGCATTAAAAGTCTACTTCTGTACCATAGAATGTGCACTTGTAAAGCTTTTCCATCTGCTCAGGGTTAATTGATCTGGGATTAGAACCTGTGCAAGCGTCGGCTACTGCATTGGCTGCGATTTCAGGAAGTTTTGCTAAGAATTCGTCTTCTTTTACGCCAAATTCCTGTATTGTCTTGGGGATACCCATTGCACGATTAAATTCTTCGATTTTTGCAATCAGAGCCTCTACCTGTGATTTTTCAGATGTGCCGCCAAGGCCTACACGGCGAGCAATGTCTGCATATCTTCTCATAGCCTCGGGTTCATGCGCGTTGTACTTGATTACATAAGGCAGATAGATAGCGTTTGCACAGCCATGGGGAATATGACCTGTTGAGAATGCCGCACCTGTTTTGTGAGCCATTGAGTGAACAATACCAAGTAAAGCATTTGTAAATGCTTGACCTGCCAGGCACTGAGCATAGTGCATCTGTTCTCTTGCATCCATATCCTTTTTGTATGAAGCAGGCAAATAATCAAATACCATTTCAATAGCTTTGATTGCAAGGGGATCAGTAAAGGGACTGTTCAATGTGGAAACATAAGCCTCAATAGCATGTGTTAATGCGTCCATGCCTGTATATGCAACCTGAATGGTGGGCAATCCTTCAACCAAATCGGGATCGACGATAGCCACATCAGGCGTAATTTCAAAGTCTGCAAGAGGATATTTTATACCTTTTGAATAGTCTGTGATAACTGCAAAGGCTGTAACCTCTGTTGCTGTACCTGATGTTGAAGGAATAGCACAGAATCTTGCTTTTGTTCTTAATTTGGGGAAGTTAAAGGGGATGCAAAGGTCTTCAAATGTTGTTTCGGGATATTCATAAAATGCCCACATAGCCTTGGCTGCATCAATAGGAGAACCGCCACCGATAGAAACAATCCAATCGGGTTCAAATTCTGTCATAGCAGCAGCACCCTTCATAACTGTTTCAACAGAAGGGTCAGGTTCAACACCCTCAAAGAACTTAACCTCCATACCGCCTTCTTCGAGGTAGGCTTTAGCCTTATCCAAAACGCCTCCTTTTCTCATAGAGCTACCACCTGATACAATGATAGCTTTCTTACCGCCTAAGTTTTTAAGGTTTTCCAATGCTCCGCTTCCATAGTAAAGGTCGCGGGGTAGTGTAAATCTTGCCATTTTAATTTTCCTCCTCATATTTATTCAAACAATTATTTTGCTTGATTACATAATAACATTTATTACCCGCATAAATCAATAGAAAAAATAAACAATGTTATGACAAAAAATATAGCGATATGACCAGTTAATGCTGTTGTGTATTGAATTCGATAAATTTTTTGCATGCATTTGAAATGTATTTATTGTTCTTTACATAGAAATTCACCCATCTGAAGGTTTCCTTATCGCTTAGTCTGTAATAGTAGAGATTTTTTTCGGTTTTTATACTTTTTACCAGATTGTCACTTATAAATGATATTCCCAGTTGGTTTGAAGAAATGTTGTAAGCGGTCAACTGCTGTTCTACGTTAAAGATTGTTTTGGGTGTTATTCGGTATTTTCCGAAAAGAATTTCTGCCCTTTTGCCTGTGTCGTTTTTTGAGTTTAGCAGAATAAACGGTTCTTTTAAAAAATTAGTCAAAGAGACACACAAAGCACCGTCTAAGTGCTTGTTGCATCTAATCTCGTCTGCTGTCAGACGGAAATTTTTAAGGTTTTCGTTAATCTCAAAGCTTTTTGGAACTGCCAAAAGAAGAATTTCTTCCATATATTTGACAGTAGAAATATTTTCATATTTTTCGCTTGAATTATCCAACACCAAATCAATTTTACCATTTTCAATTTTATCGATGAGGCTTTTAGTGTTGTCCTCAAAGAGTTCAAAGGTTATTCCCGGATAAACTTTGTTAAAATCGGAAATCATACGGGGGATTACATAGGCAGAGAAAAAACTTGAACCGCCGATTCTGATTTTACCATTTGTAAGGTTTAAGTTGTCCTCCAGAAATTTTTCAAAGTTTTTTTCTGTTGCTTCTATTTCCGTTGCACATCTAATATATTCAGTTCCGATTTGTGTCAAGGTGACGGGACTGGTAGAGCGGTCAAATATGGGGGCAGAAACTTTTTCTTCTATTCTTTTTATGGTTGCACTGAGGGATGGCTGAGAAACGTAAAGTGCTTCTGCTGCTCTGGAAAAACTGCCTTCTTTTAAAATGGTAAGGACGTAATTTTTGTTTTTGAACATTATGAAACCCCCATAACTTTAAAGTTATATAAATTATAAATAAATATATACTTGTATTATATCACTAAGAAATGTTATAGTCAATATTGGTCTAAATGGTTTTTTAAGTGTAAATAAAAGGACAAATTACGGAGGATGTAAAAATGGACAATAAGGTAATGTACAGAATGGAAAAAGACGCCGTAGGCGAAAAGCAGGTGCCTGCTGATGCATATTATGGCGTACAGTCTTTAAGAGCTAAGGAAAACTTTAAAATCACAGGGACAAAAGTTCATACTGAAATGGTATTGGCTATAGCACAGATCAAACAGGCTGCGGCTATTGCAAACAAAAATGCTGGTGTGCTTGACGCTAGAGTTGCAGACGCTATCGTTGCTGCTTGTAAGGATATTTTAGGCGGAAAATTACACGATCAGTTTATAGTAGATGCAATTCAGGGTGGTGCAGGCACATCTTTAAATATGAATGCCAATGAAGTTATCGCAAACCGTGCCATTGAAATCTTAGGTGGTACAAAGGGTGACTACTCAATTGTACATCCCAATGACCACGTAAATTGCGGTCAGTCAACAAACGACGCTTACCCCAGTTCAGGAAAGATAGCACTTGTAAAAATGCTCAAAAATGCCATCCCCGCTTTAGAAGGCTTGAAGGTTGCTTTTGAAAATAAGGCAGAGGAATTTAAAGGCGTAATTAAAATGGGCAGAACACAGATGCAGGATGCAGTTCCTGTGACTCTGGGTCAGGAGTTTGGTGCTTATGCTGCAGCAGTAGAACGTGATATCAGAAGATTCCGTTGTGCTATTGACGAAATGTCAGTGCTCAACATGGGTGGTACAGCTATTGGTACAGGCATCAATGCTGATAAAAAATACATAGAAACAGTTGTTGACATGATTTCAGACGTAACAGGTATGCCTTTCACTCAGGCGGCAAACTTGATAGATGGAACACAGAATCTCGATGGTTTTGTATATGTATCAGGCATTTTAAAGAGCTGTGCAGTTACAGTTTCAAAAATTGCAAACGACATAAGACTTATGTCATCCGGCCCAAGAACAGGTTTCGGTGAAATCAACATACCTGCAAAGCAGAATGGTTCATCAATTATGCCCGGTAAAATCAACCCTGTTATTCCTGAAGTTGTAAGTCAGGTTGCATTTAATGTTATCGGTCATGATACAACAGTAGCATTAGCTGCAGAATCTGGTCAGCAGGAACTTAATGCATTTGAGCCTGTTATCTTCCGTTGCTTATTTGAATCTGTTGAAACATTGACAAATGCTATCAACATCTTTGTTAGTGAGTGTATCAATGGTATCACAGCTAATGAAAAAGTATGTCGCGGTCATGTAGATTCATGTCTGGGTCTTGCAACAGCTCTTTGCAACCATATCGGATATGAAAAGTCATCAAACCTTGCAAAACAGGCATTAAGAGAAGGCAAAAAACTCAAAGAGGTTGCATTAGAGAACAGCATCATGAGCGAAGAAGAATTAGATGAAGTGTTAGATCCCTTCAAGATGATATAGCAAAAAGCCGCCATAGGGCGGCTTTTTTGTTGCTAAATCAGAAAAAATATGCTACAATATTCGGGAGGTGTTTTATATGACGGAAGAATTAATAAAGAGAATAAACCAGCTGGCAAAAAAGTCAAAAACAGAAGGTCTGACCGAGGCGGAAAAAGCAGAGCAGACAGAGCTTCGCGGGAAATACATTGAGGCGTTCCGCCAAGGAGTGAAGAATACATTAAATAATGTTTATGTAGTTGATGAAAAAGGTAACGAAAAGAAGCTTGAAAGAAAAAAGTCAGGCGGCAATTATGATGCCTGACTTTTTTGGAATAAAGTATTGAAATAATTGCATATAAAGGACAAAAAACCACAACAAAAATGCTCGAAGTGAATTAATAAGAATCTGACATTTCAAAAAGTGTCAGATTCTTATTTTTTAGTGTGCTTAAAAAATAAATGGTATTTTTGCACAAAAACAACATTTGTTAAAAGAAACTAAAATATGGATAGATTTAGAGATAAATTAATAGAGCATTTGCATAAAAAATGAAATCAAAATGCAAAAAAATAAACTTTGACAGCGAAAAAACAGATAATGGGTCGAATAATTTCAACGTTTTGTTAAAATTATGGCAATAATTTACTAAAAAAAGCACAAAAAACTAGAAAAAAAGTACAAAAAAATTAAAAAAACTCTTGCAATTGAATGTTGTTCTGTGGTAGAATAAGTTATACTAAACAAAATGTGGGTAAGCTTTGCATTTTGTTAGTTAAAAACATTAAAAAATGCCGCGGTTTTTTGAAAACAGAGTATCCTGACTTGCTGTGTTTTTCGCAAAAGAAACCAGAGTGCAGTTATTTTAAACAATTAAGGTAGAGGAGATGGTATTCTTTGAAAAAGTCAGCAGTAATTGTTAGTGATGCTTACTTGCCGAAGAAGAAAACATTGGCAACAAGACTCAAAACGAATCTTCCCTTGCTTCTTATGATTCTTCCTGGATTTTTAGCGTTACTTTTTTTCCATTACAAGCCGATATATGGTTTGCTAATTGCTTTTAAGAACTATAAGTTTAAACTCGGTGTTTTCGGCAGTCCGTGGGCAGCTAATAATGGCATGGAGCATTTTATCAGGCTCTTTGGCGGCAATGAGTTTGCTGGTGTTTTAGGAAACACCCTTTGGATTAGCTTGCTTCGTATGGTGTTCGGTTGGCCCTCACCTATTATTTTGGCTTTACTACTTAACGAAATCCGTTGCGGATGGTTTAAAAAACTTACACAGACACTTACATACATTCCGCACTTCTTCTCATGGGTTGTGCTGGCAGGTATCTTCAGAATGATGTTCTCTTCTGTAGGTCCTGTAAACTCTTTGCTTGGCGTATTTGGTTTTGAACCGATTCCATTTTACAGCAATAATACAGCTTTCCTGGTGTTGTTGATTTCTACGGCGGTATGGCAGGCATTAGGTAGCAGTGCTGTCGTTTACATTGCGGCACTATCCGGAGTTGATGAATCACTCTATGAAGCGGCATATATTGATGGTGCAAGTAAATGGAAACAGGTTTTACACATTACACTCCCAAGCATAATGGGTACAATCACAACTGTTACAATTATGAATCTTGCCAACGTATTAAATGCAGGCTTTGACCAGGTTTACAATATGTACAATTACTCGGTATATGATGTGTCCGATATATTAGACACCTATTCACTACGTCTTTTAGCAGACGGGCGTTACGAAATAGGTGCGGCACTCAGTTTCTTCAAGTCATTTGTAGGCATGATATTCGTACTTGGTTCAAACTGGTTTATTAAAAAGATCAGTAAAGACGAATACGGTATTTTATAAAGGAGGGATAGATAATGATACAGCGTACACGAGGCGAAAAGATATTTAATGTATTTAATTACATTATACTTATATTGATTGGTGTAACAACACTCTATCCACTTCTTTACACATTTTCAATGTCTGTCAGCACAAAACTTGCTGCAGAATCGGGAGGACTTCACATTCTGCCTACTTGGGGGCAGATTACACTTGACCCTTACAAATTAGTTTTTCAAAATGTTGAAATTTGGAGAGCATATGGGTACACGATTTTCAGAACAGTTGTAGGTACTGTTGGTGCAGTACTTGTTACATGTTTCTACGGTTATGCTCTTTCAAGACCTAACCTCATCTGGAAGAAGTTTTTTGTGGGCTACATTACGTTTACAATGCTTTTCTCAGGCGGTCAGATTCCCATATACTTAAACATCAGAGATTTAGGTCTTATCAACAGTGTGTGGGTATATATTCTGCCTATGCTTATTTCAGCGTATAACACAGTTGTTGCCCGTTCATTCTTTGCAGGTATACCTGAGGCACTTAATGAGTCGGCAAAAATTGACGGTGCAGGTGAGTTCAGAACATTCTTCCAGATTATTGTTCCACTATCTAAGCCTATAATTATGACCTTGGCTTTATGGATTGCGGTTGCACATTGGAACGCGTGGTTTGATTCAATGATGTACATAACAGACCAGAAAAAGATTGTTGTTCAGCAGTATATTCAGCGTATTGTAAATGAAAGTGCTACAGAAAGAATAACAGACCTTGGTGCGGCTGAAAACGCTGCTGCTAACTTAACATCTGAAACAGTTAAGTCGGGGTCTATTATGGTAACAATAATTCCTATTTTGTGTTTCTACCCATTTGTTCAGAAGTTCTTTATAAAGGGTGTTACACTTGGTGCTGTTAAAGGTTAATGTCACAGGTGACATTACGTTTATAAATTTAAATTTAAAAATTTTAAGGAGGTTTATTTTCATGAAAATGAAAAAAGTTCTCAGCATAGCTTTAGCTGTTGTATTTGCTATTGGAATGCTTGCGGGCTGTAATGGTGGCGGACAGAGCGAACTGGCCAAGTCTTATGTAGACAGCGATGAAACATTGGCTTTAACATGGCTTGGTTATCCCACATTGGCAGGTTGCGGAGAAGGTACAGATACTGAGTTATTGCTTGAAGAAAAGTTTAACGTAGATATTAAACCTTTATTCTACGAACAGGAAAATTTCAACGACAAGAAAACGATGCTTATGGCGGGCGGAGATGTTCCGGATTTTATTTATGAGCTTGACCCTGTTAACGTTTACAACGACGTTGATCAGGATTTCATTGCCGAAGTACCATATGAAACAATTGAGCAGTATGCCCCCACACTCTATGCATATCTTAACGAATATGCTCCTGCAGCTTGGTCATATTCAAGATACATGGACACAAACTGGGGTGTGCCTAACGTAAATCATCTTAACGGCATATCTAAAACCAATGCTTACCGTACAGACTGGTTAAAGGCTGTTGGCAAAGAAGCTCCCGAAACATTAGATGAAATGCACGACGTTATCTATGCATTCGTACACGACGATCCCGACGGCGACGGTAAGGATGATACATATGGCTACGCTATGCAGTCAACACATTATCAGGACTTCTTCAGTGAATTTTTCGGTGCTTATGGAATTCTGCCCTTCGACTGGCAGGAGGTTGACGGTGAAATTGTATACGGCGGCTTAAGAGAAGAATGTACCGAAGTTTTACAGATAATTGCCGATTGGTATAAAGAAGGTCTTATCCACCCTGACTTTGTTGCAGGTGTGACACAGGAGACACTCGTAACAACAAGCCAGATTGGTTACATCCAGAAGGTTTCTTATCAGGATGAAAGCTTAGCTACATCTCAGATTAACACACTTCGTCAGGCAGTTCCTGAAGCAGGATATACATATACATTAGCTCCTAAGGGTCCCGATGGCTTAAGAGGCCAGAGATGCTGGGGTCTTGCTTGTCACGTTGCTTCATTTGGTAAAACAGGTGAAGAAAATGTTAAGGTTCCTAGAATTCTTAAGATGTTCGAAGGTCTGTTTACAGATGATGCTCTTATGACAGAGGTTCACATTGGTAAAGAGGGTAAGCACTGGGAAAAGACAGGTGCATCTGCTGGAATGTACTCATACGCAATGAAAGATGGTTACAAAGAATCAGCTCAGCAGAGACTTGCAGGTCTTGAAATAAGTTTTGCAGCTCCTTCATTCTTCTCACCTGTAACACCTCGCAAGGATCTTTTCATGGAAAAAATGTCTGACAGTTACAGAACATGGTTAGATTCATACACAGCTGAAGATGCTGTATTAACAGACGCGTTCTACAAGGTAGAGATTATTCCTTCAACTGCTGACTACTTAGAAGACTTAAGAAATAAGCAGATGAAATTAATGGCTGATATCATTCAGGGCACAAAAGATGCTTCTGCTTACATTCCTGAATTTACAAAACTCTGGAACAATGGCGGCGGCGACATCATGCTTGAAGAAGCTAAGGCTCAGGGTGATGTATTAAACGCTATGTATAAAGATTTAGGTGTTAAATAATATTGTTTGAGTAGTGCATTTAGCACAGGATGTTTAAACAAGTAAGTTTAAGACTAATATTAAATAAGGGACTCAGTAAATACTGAGTTCCTTTATTTATATTAGTTGGAATGTTTCTGATTTACTTTATGCTTTGAACGGAAATCCCTTGACAGAGGAATTTTTAGATTATATAATAAAGGTAGCATCACAAATGATGCCTACTAACGAAGTGAATGATTGCCGTGAAATATCCATATTCAAATACGGTATAGTATTATAGGAGGAAAATTATGAAGGGTATAATTAACGATAGGTTTATGCTTAAAAACAAGGTAGCATATAAGCTATATCATAAATTCGCCAAGGATTTGCCCATAATTGACTATCATTGTCATTTGCAACCTCAGATGATAGCAGAGAATTATCATTTTCGCAATGCTTATGATTTGTTTTTGGGCGGTGACCACTACAAGTGGCGTCAGATGCGTTCAAATGGTATAGACGAAGAATACATAACAGGAGACAAGGACGAATTTGAAAAGTGGATGGGATTTGCAAAGACTTTACCTCTTTTAATAGGTAACCCCTTGTACCATTGGACCAGTCTTGAGCTTAAGCGTTATTTTGATATTGATACACCTTTGAATGAAAACACAGCTAAGGAAATCTGGGACAAATGTAATGAACTTCTAAAAACAGAAGAGTTTTCTGCAAAAAATCTCATTAAGCGTTCAAATGTTGAAATAATTTGTACAACAGACGACCCTGCAGATGACCTTAGATATCATATTCAGTTAAGAGAAGAGGGTTTTCCCACAAAGGTACTTCCTACAATGCGTCCTGATAAGCTTGTAAACATTGACAAGGTTGAGTTTATGGGATATATTGAGGCAAATGGACTCGATACTTATGAAAAGGTTATTACATGGATAGGTGAGCGTATCACGTTCTTTAACGACAACGGATGTAAGCTTTCTGACCACGCTTTAGAGTATGTGCCGTATGCTTTAGGCGATGCTAAAGCTGTATTTGAAAAGAAGTTGTCAGGCGAAGAACTTACTCAGGAAGAAATTGATATTTATAAAACAGCACTGCTTTCAGAATGTGCAAAGTGGTACACAAAGTACGGCTGGGCAATGCAGGTGCACATTGGTGCACTCAGAAACAACAATACAAAAATGTTTGAACAACTTGGGGCAGATACTGGCTTTGACTCAATCAATGACCTTTGTATTGCAGAAAAGCTATCTGCGTTTTTAAACAATTTAAATATGGCAGATATTCTGCCAAAAACTATCCTTTATACATTAAATCCCAAGGATAACTACGTGTTGGGAACGATGCTCGGCAACTTCCAGCAGGGACCAAAATCGGGAAAAATTCAGTTTGGTTCAGGTTGGTGGTTTAATGACAACCGTGATGGTATGGAGGACCAGATGAGAGCTTTGGCAAATTTAGGACTTTTCGGCAAATTTGTAGGTATGCTTACAGACTCAAGAAGCTTCGTTTCATACCCCAGACACGAGTATTTCAGAAGAATAATGTGCAACCTTGTAGGCACATGGGTAGAAGAGGGAGAGTATCCTGAGGATTACGAGGCACTCAAAACGATTGTAGAAGGAATTTCTTATAAGAACGCAAAAGAATATTTTGAATTTTAGGGTTTAGAAAAAAGCGCAGAACATCAAAAGAAAATTAATTATTTTATTAATTTAAAATGAAAGAACTCGGTTTGCACCGAGTTCTTTTTTTATCTGTTCTTTCGATTATGAACATTCTTCACCTCTCGCCGTACCTTAGTACGCCTTCGGGCTTAGACTGTCCATTCTGCATCTTTTTTCGTCAAGCCACTCTTATAGCTCGTATTCGTATCTTTTTCTTTTTACATAATAACTTCCGTGTGTAAAACCAATCTCTTTAAGCATTTTTGCCGCCTCATCAAAGGCTGTTGCAATGTTTTCCTTTTTGTGAGCGTCGCTCCCTAAGGTTATAATGCGACCGCCCATATCATAGTAACGTTTTAAAATTTGGGCATTTGGCATAAACTGATTCCATGATAAAGCTTTGCCTGAGGTGTTTATCTCAAGTGCTTTTTCAGTTTCCATTACGCCCTTTAAGACGTTATCAATTTCAGGATAAAATGGCTCTATTTCAAGGCCTCTTTTGTTGTAACCGTTTATATAGCGGAAGAGGAATGTAAGGTGAGTTATAACGTCAACGTCGGCATAAAACGCTAAATTTGCAAGGCGGAAATAGTATTTTTTTACCACCTGCGAAATGAACTCTTTTGGTGCTGCAATAGAGCAGTCTTTTATATCTACATAGCCGTATTCGGCAAAATGATTGCTGAACGTGGGTTTAGAATGTGCAGAACCCAAAATACAGTCAAGGTCAAAATCATAAAATCTTTCACGATATTCTCCCAGGTACTCATCATCACGCTCTGCACCGACTAATACCAAGAGTTTTCCTTTGTATTTTTCTGCGGCAATACGTACATCTTCTACACATTTTTCTATATGAGTATAGTTGGTGATGCCCTCAGGCATGGGCAAGGCATGGTCAGTAATAGTAACTGCCGACAACCCCTTTTCTATGGAAAGCTTACATATCTCATCAACAGAGTCTTTGCCGTCTATGGAATTATCAGAATGAATATGACAATCATATATTTTCATAATTACACCTCGAAAGTATTCTACCATAAAATAAAAAAGGGTGCAAGTTTTTACTTGCACCCTTGACGATACTTTTTTATGTGACCAACAGATGTAAAAATTCTTTTCACATTGCTAACACCTCTAAAGCTTCGACCATCGTTTCCTTTGCTTCTTAGTATCGTCTGTAACGAAAGATATGTTCAAAAACCGAATACCGACCATATCTAAGACTTCTGTCCTACTCGTTACAGTAGTATTATATGCAGGTGTTGCGCTTTTATTTATGGAAATTTTTACATTTTTGCATATTCAACAAGCTCTTTAATTTGTGCTCTGTCCGTAAAATCACCGTCTGCATCGCAAAGTTCAATTAACATTTTTTCAAGGTCTGTGGGATTTTCTTTTCCTGACATTATTTTTTTGAGCATTTTAAGTGCCGCTCTGTGAGGGGCAGTGAGTTCTGATAAAACCATTCTTCCCATAAAATTAAAGACTTTTATGTATTCTCTTATTTCGGGTTTTATGTTTTTGTCCAATACCTCATGGTCATAATATTCACGCACGTTGAGTGGAGTGATTCCTGTGGTGTATATTATAAGTTTTTTGCCTTTTAATTTTTCGATGTTTTTTGTAATCAGGCTTGCACCTGCAATAATTTCAGCATACAGTCCGCCGCCGTAAATTATGGTGTCATAGCCCAATAAGTCTTCAGCTTTTACACCTTTTGAGTCTTTTGCTTCGCAGTCTAATTCCTCGGCAATCCACTCAGCATACGCTTTTGTTGAGCCGTATTTTGATTTATAAAGTACTATTGTGTTCATTTCTTTACTCCTACCTAATAAAATACGCTATAATAAGTAATATAAAAGTAATGATACTCAGTCCTATAAGAACTTTGTATGGAGAAATGCGTCCTTCCTTCTTCACTGAATGTATTTCCTCCGTCATTTGTGAAACTACTTCAGCATATCCGGCGTATGTGTAATAATCCGTTATCTTATCGCCGTTAATATCGTCTGCCATAGCTATTCCTCCTTTATAAATTTTGCAACTGATTCTATATG
>JAFQJE010000036.1 GCA_017415145.1 Clostridia bacterium | reverse complement strand
CGTTTCGAGTTCTTTATGAACGGTTGGGAAATGGCAAACGCATATTCAGAGCTTAATGACCCAATTGACCAGAGAGAAAGATTTAAAGCACAAGAAGCACTCTTAGCTTTAGGCGATGAAGAAGCAAACACAACAGACGAAGACTTTATGAACGCATTAGAAATCGGTATGCCCCCCACGGGTGGTATCGGCTTCGGTATTGACCGTATGTGTATGTTACTCACCGACTCTGCGGCTATCCGTGATGTTCTGCTCTTCCCCACAATGAAGACTTTGGGCAAGTAGTGGAGGTTTCACTATGAGCGAAAAGAAATATAGTCTTTGGGACAAAATAGATAATTTCTGGTATTACCACAAATGGAAAGTGGCAGGAGTAATTTTTCTTATTGTGGCGATAATTGCCGTAATTGGTTTTAATCGTGCCAACACCGACAAAAGAGTTTATGATTTTACTGCTATATCTGTTTTTGCCCGTCCTATGACCACAGGTGACTACACCTTAGATAAGCAATTAGAGGGTGTTATCACAGACATTGACCAAAACGGCGACACCGCTCTTAAAATGTCCAATTACTATATAACAGAAAAGGCAAACGGCAGCAACGACCAGATGTCTATGGGGCAGTTTGAAAGCGATTTAGCAAACGCTCGGGGAGATATAATTCTCTTTGATAAAGCAAATCTTGAGCGTTACCTTGCTCGGGACATATTTTCTGATATTTCTGACTATACAGATTTATCACAATTCCCTGCAGAAGACATTATCTACCGCAACGATATTCCCGTTGCAGTAAGACTTTCTGACAGCAAGGCACTTTCAGATATGAATTTCATAATAGACGACATATATGTAAGCGTAATGTTTACGCCTGATTATGCTGATGAAAAAACCTTGGCATCAAGAGAATTAGCAAAAGACGTAATTGAAAAACTTATCATAAAATAAGAAACCCTCCCGATTGGGAGGGTTTCTTATTTCATTTCATTCCATATATCATCATCTGATGAGAATTTTTTTGTATATCTGCAAGGGTGCTCGTTTATGTCAAAACCACACACCGTGCGGTACCGACAATAACTGCAAGGGGTAATATCACCATTTCTTACAGGGCTTATATCAATATTTCCCGAAAGGATCTCATGACCTATTTCTGTTACTGCCTTTGTTACATGGCGTTTCAGTTTTTCGTAACGGTCAGGATTTGCAAGCTTTGACATAGAGGGTGACGGGGTCCCATCTGCCTTCATATATACAGGGATTACTGCAGACCAGCCTGAAACACCCTTGTCCATAGCATTAATTACCTGTTGGCTATCTGCCACAAGTCCACTCATTTTGAATGCCTTCAGCGTTTTTTCCTCATCACGCCCGGAATCAGGCTCCCCTTCTTCCACAGGGTCGTCAAGTTTAAAGTAGAACATTCCGCCAAAAGCCGTATCGTTGTTTCCGAAAAACTTTTTACCGTTTTCCGTAACTGCCATCATATATACAGAAAGCTGCAGCGTGGTCTTATTAAAAATATCTGCCAGCGAATACTTCTTCTGACCCGATTTATAATCTATTACCTTGATGTATAGCTTGCCCTCATCAGAAAAGGTGTCTACACGGTCAATTCTGCCTATCATTGTTATTTCTTCCCCTGTGGGGAGTGTAACTGTTACAGGCTCAATATCTCCGTTTTTGTCAAATGACAACTCAAATGCCGCAGGCTCAAACTCACCTCTTGCAACATGCTCGCATATTGCCCAGACGGACTTTGACACAAGACTCTTTAAGCGTTTTTTCAAAGCATCAACTCTGCCCTGTGCAAAAACCTTCCTTACCATCATTCCTGCAAACATTTCTTCAATAATTTTATCTGTCATCTCTGTTTGCTGAGATTTTGTCAGTGTGCCAAAGCTTAGTCCCTGTTCATGGACTTGTTTGCCAAAAATCTCTACAACCTCGTGAAGCAAGCTTCCCACATCGGGTGCCTCAACCTTTAAGACCTTCCGCTCACGGGCACGAAGTCCATATTCTACAAAGAACGAAAAGGGGCACGCTGAAAATCTTTCAAACCTAGAAACACTGCCCACAAGGCTTTTTCCGTAAAGGGCAGAAACTGCATCTTTAGAAAGTTTGCCTGCTTTATTTTCATATTTTGAAAAGGCAACAGCTCGCTTTAGTTTTTCTTTGTACTCTTCATCTTCCGACAAATAGTCAAAAAGCTTGTCTGCCAAGGGGTTTTTGTTACTGAGATTTGTCAGTACATAGTTGAACGCCGATGCCTTTGATGCCACCGACACCTCAGGGGGCAACTGCTCTGCTGTCAGGTAGGATTTTTGTTTGACCTCAGGGAATGTTCGCTTTAACTTAGAAACAAACCCCGCAGGTCTCATGCCCTGACCGTCATTATCTATGGGATAGCTTACAAAAAGCTTTTCTCTTGCAATATTTACTGTTTCGTACACGGAAAATTCTGCACCAGAAATAAGGGTTTTACTGTCAGGTGCAACAGATACGCCACGACTTATCAGAAATTCTCTCTCTTCATCGGACAAAATCAACCCGCTATCAGGAATTGACGGAAACATTCCGTCGTTTACACCAATCAAAAATACCGCACGCACGTTCTTTATTACTGAGCGGTTCAAGTCACCAAAGGCTATACTGTCATAACCTTTTGGAATAATACCGATACTTCTTTGTGAAAATCCTGAACGAAGAATTTCTGTAATAACACCAAGACCTGCATTTTCATCTCCCAAAAAGCTTTTCATGGTGTCCAGAGTCTCCACAATAATGTTATAAACCTCTATGTATTCATCGGACAAATTGTGTTTTCCCTGTGCACGAAAATCCTCTGCAATTTTTATAATTTTTTCTTTTAATTGTGTTTCTTCTAAAAAGTAACACAATGCATCTACTCTGTCTGCAACGTTTTTTGAGGCAGAGATTTTTTCCTTTAAAACTAAAATAGGTGCAATAAGCTTATTTTTGACCTTGAGGTGCTTTTGTCCTTCCTGACCTGAATCTTCCTCACGTGCAAATATACTTACACTCTTTTTCAAAAATCGCTCATCGTTCTGCCAGTCGTTATAATTTATAGCACAGGACAGGGCATAGTTTTCAAGGCGGGATGCCTCTTGTGAGGTAATATCTGCAAAGCCTGATTTCATATATGCACATAGCTTGTCTGTGGTAAACCCGCCCAATAAATCAAGCATAGAAAAAAGGTACACCACCACAGGATGGTCTAAAAACTTCTTTCTGTTATCAGCAAATACAGGAATGTCATAAAGCGAAAATGTTGTGCAGATAAGCTCCTTATACCCCTCATAATCTCCTGTAATTACTGCTATATCACGATATGAATATCCGTCTTTTACAAGCTTTTTAATTTGTGTTGCCACATACTCTGCTTCATCATAACGATTTTTAAATACTGCAAGGTCAATATTCTGAACCTGCCCGTCATATGCACCTGTACCCTCTGCCATAGAACGCTCAAGACACAAAAGCTCGGGCGAAACAAAGCGAGGTTGCGTGCTCCTAACCTCAGGAAATGCTAAAGACGCTCCTGCAGATTTTGCACAGTACTCTAACTGTTTTTTCGTTGCCTGTACCACAGAAAAATTATTGCCTGCATTGTCATTTTCAGGCATACAGAGAGAAACTACCACATCTGCACCTGATGACAGCATTGCCTCAATACAAAACAGCTCATTTTTTGTAAATCTGTAAAACTCATCTATGTATATAACCGAATTTTTGATATATTCATTACCAAAGCACAAGGATGCCATTAAGGTGATATCATCATCGCCATCGCAAAAGTCAACACCTAAGAGCTTGTTGTATTCTTCATAAATTTGAGCAATATCGGATAATTTTGCTGAAAATACAGGATTTTTTACCTCCTGAGCCATAACCTGCAGGGTTTCTGGCATAATCTGTCCCTTTTTAAACTCCGATATGCTATCCGCAAAAAGTTTAATATATCCAGTATGGTTTTCTGCATTCTTAAAATATGTAAGTTTCTGTCTGCATTTTGTTAATGCACGGGTTACCATCATTGCTTTTGCACAGGAATCTGCACGCTTGTAGTATAGTCCCGACTCTGAAATCATTCTTGATGCAAGTCGGTTAAATGACGTAACATATAGGCTTTCGCAGATATACCCTGTTTTTTTGAGCATTGCCTGTTCGCACTGATGGGTGTACTGTTCAGGAACAATAATTATAGCATTTTTGCCCAGAGCCTCAGTTTTTACGGCTGAGTCTATGATGTATTCACTTTTTCCGCTGCCGGATCCGCCTAGCACAAACTTCAGGCTCAATTTTCTCCCACCTTTTATTATTCCGCATTAAAATCTTCGGGTTTATCATTCTTTACGCCGAAAGCATAAAGTATAGCATCTGCAATTCTTTCCGATGCATTTCCGTCGCCGTAGGGGTTTACAGCATGAGACATTTTTTCATATTCAGACTTGTCAGAAAGCAGAGTCCTTGCCATTTCCTTTATTACATCGCAGTCAACGCCCGCAATCTTGACCGTACCTGCCGCAACTGCCTCAGGGCGCTCTGTTTCGTTTCTCAGCACTAATACAGGCTTACCCAGTGATGGAGCTTCCTCCTGAAGACCGCCTGAATCTGTCATAACCATATAGCACTTATTCATAAGGTTGTGAAGCTCTGTAACTTCCAAAGGATTAATAAGATGAATTCTTGGGTGATTACCTAAAATTCCTCTTGCAGTGTTCTGCACCAAAGGATTTAAGTGAACAGGATAAACAACCTGAACATCAGGAAAGTCTTTCACTATTTCTAATATTGCATTACAGATGTTTTCTAAGGGTTTTCCCAGATTTTCTCTGCGATGTGCTGTGACAAGTATAACCCTACTGTTTTCATAGTCAAGATTTTTAAGGCATTCATCAGAAAATTCATAATCGTCACGGACAGTTGTTTTTATTGCGTCAATTACCGTGTTTCCTGTTATATAAATTTTTTCTGAATCTACATTTTCACGTAAGAGGTTTTCCACATTATTCTTTGTGGGTGCATAATAAAAGTCAGCAAGAGATGTGGTCAGCACTCTGTTCATTTCCTCAGGGAAAGGAGAGTACTTGTCGTAAGTACGGAGTCCTGCTTCAACGTGTCCAACCTTTGTCTGACAATAAAAAGACGCCAATGCCCCTGCAAATGTGGTTGTTGTGTCGCCATGAACTAAAACAATATCAGGCTGAGCCTCTTTTATTACCTGCTCAATGCCCTTCAAAGCACGGGAAGTAATATCTGACAAGGTTTGACCTGCCTGCATAATATCTAAATCGAAATCAGCCTTTATTTCAAATATGTCCATAACCTGGTCAAGCATCTGCCTGTGCTGTGCGGTTATGCAGACAATAGATTCTATTTCTTCTCGTGCCTCAAGCACCTTGACCAATGGTGCCATTTTTATAGCCTCGGGACGGGTGCCAAAAACTGTCATTACCTTTATTTTACCCATGTCTTTACCTCACTTGTTTTCTTTTGTTTCATCTTGTGGCTCTTGTGTTTCTTCTGCCTGCTTTCGGCTTACTATAATAAACGCTGCAATCAACACAATTGCCAGAACCAAAACCAGTGCACGCATAAAGTTTGATATAAATAACACAATAGCAGAAATAGCTAAAATCGCACTGAGCCCGTAAAGTATTACTACTGTGGAGCGATGAGAAAATCCCATATCAATAAGTCTGTGGTGCATATGGCCACGGTCAGGTGTCATTATGCCCTGGCCCTTAATCAATCGCCTTATAATAGCAAAAAGAGTATCAAATATAGGAAGCCCCAAAATCATAAAGGGAATAGCGAATGCCACATATGTTTTAAAGGGACCCTGAATTGAAATACACGCCAGTACAAATCCTAAAAACGTTGCACCAACATCGCCCATAAAGGTTTTTGCCGGGTTAAAGTTAAAGGGTAAAAATCCAAAGCACGCACCTGCTAATGCAGCAGTTAACACAAGCATGGTGGCATTTACATTATGCTGCAATAAAAGTATAGACAAAAGTGCTACCGCTGCAATAGAAGAAACCCCTGCAGCTAAACCGTCTAATCCGTCAATTAAGTTTACAGCATTTGTTACGCCTACAATCCACAAAATACTGCCGCCGTAAGCTATCCAGTCAGGAATACGAATCATCAAATCTGTAAAGGGGTTTGCAACTGCGATAACACGTACTCCGCAAAATACAGGGATTGACGCCGCTATTATCTGTATCAAAAATTTAAGTATTGCAGGTTTTGGCTTTAAGTCATCCAAAAAACCTAAAACCGCTATTATCATAGAACCCAAAAGTATTCCGATTAAGGACTTATTCAGGGAACCATCAATAACAAAATCTGCAAAGCAGATAATGCTTATTAAAAACCCGTAAACAATGGCAATGCCGCCTATTCTGGGAGTTGGTTTTTTGTGCATACGGCGGTTATCCTTTGGTACGTCTAAAGCTCCTATTTTAAATGCCAGCCGTATACTCAAGGGTGTTGTAGCATAAGCCACAATTAACGCCACAATAAATGCAAATATAACAAAAAGTCCGTTTGTCTGTGTCATAGTTTTCTCCTGTAAAATATATAATTATAACTATTTTATCTTTATTTAAAAATTATATAACTTTTATGCCGAAAAGTCAATTACGGCAAGATTACAAAAATACGGCAGAAGATTTTAATCTTCTGCCGTATTTTCTTCTACAACTTCCAATATATCTGATATGTCACAATCTAAACAGTCACATATTCTTGCCAATACATAGCCATCATACCTTACTACCTTGTTTTTATAATAATTGTCTATTATGTGATAGCGTATTCCTGTCAGCTTTGCAAGCTCATATCTGCTTATATTTAATTCACCAAGGGTCTTTTCCAACTTAAGTCTTACAGTTTTCATAATCTCCCTCCTTTATATATTCTAATAAATATATACTCGCTTGACAATTTCCTCTTGTAAATATATACTTATATAAGTATACATTTATTTAGGAGGACAGTTATGAAAAAATTATTTCCCTTATTACTCTCTTTTATACTTATAATCGCCATTACTCCTTGTGTGTCAGCCACAGAAAGTATGGAAAATTTCAAAAAAACAAACAACTACGCACAGTTTTTTACTGATGTGCCTCAATCTTCGTGGTACGCTGAAAACGTCGCCACAGTATATGAATTAGGACTTGTCAACGGAAAATCAGAAACAGAATTTGTTCCTGAAGGCAATGTTACAATAGCTGAAAGTATTACTTTGGCCGCAAGAATATACAATGCATATTACGGTTCAGTACATACCTTTTCCCAGAGTTCTCCATGGTATCAGTCTTACGTGGACTACGCAATGGAAAATGGAATAATAAAATCAGGACAGTTTAAGAATTTTGACATTTTAGCTACCCGCTCAGACTTTGCAATTATCATGGCGAAGGCTTTGCCAAAAAAAGAATTTAATGTAATAAACAACGTGGTACACGGAAATATTCCTGACATTTACGCTTATATGCCCTGTGCAGAAAGCGTGTACACCCTCTATAATGCAGGAATCCTGTCAGGCAGCGATGAATATGGTTCATTCTTTCCTGACTCTAATATAAAAAGAAGTGAAGTTGCAGCAATTATTGCAAGAGTCGCCTTAAGAAACCAACGAAAAGAATTCATACTAAAAGCTACCAACGGGAACAGGCGGGTTGAGGAAATGGTATGCATAAAAAAGGATGCACCGCAAAACATCACAAATACATATATAAACCCAAAAACGGGCAAGGAAACTCCATATGAAACCTACTGCTCCACTCCTGAATACTTTGAAATAAATAGTACTGACACTATATTTGCACGAATACTAAATGCGGCTACATATTTCCCGAATATAATTTTTTATGACATCAACAAAAACTATATCAGCGGTGATGTAAAAGTTATACAGGCTGATGACCGCATTAAATACAAAAATATGAGTGGTGTTTTCTATGAAGTGCCAGAAAACGCAAAATACGTAAGATATTGCTATGGCACAGGCTTTCATAATAACAACCTTGAAATTTACATTGTAACCCATTCTACAGAAAGTGTAAAACCCTTTGAAGGAACAAAAATTCTTAACCTTGGCGACAGTCTTTTTGGAAACGACAGAACAAATAATATTTCGTCATATTTGTCAGAGTATTCAGGTGCTACCGTATATAATGGCGGTCTTGGTGGTACAAGAATGACCTCAAGGCCGTCAGATAACGCTTACGAATGGTTTGATGGCATAAATCTTGTAACTGCACTCACCACAGGAAATTGGACAAAACAAACAGAAAATGTCAAAAATGTCCCAACAGGATATTTTAAAGAAACATTATATATGCTCAAATGCTTGGATATGAAAAAAATAGACGTTGTAACAATCGCCTGGGGGACTAACGACTATACAGGAAAGAAGCAATTATCAAGCATCAAAGATGGTTTAAGTGACATCATAACAATGCTCCAAAAAACCTTTCCACATTTAAAAATTGTAGTTATAACTCCTGTATGGCGTTATTTTGACAATGGGGATGCAAATAATGTTAAGTTTGCAGATGCAACTTTAAAAGAGATAGCAAACGGTATAATTGACGTAGCACATACAAAAAATGTTGATGTTATCAATAGTTATGACGCTCTTGAAATTCATGATACTGAACACAAGTATTTTGATACAGGCGATAATACTCATCTGAATGCCAGGGGCAACGCTTTATATGCCGAGCTTATCTATAATGAGTTAAAAAGAATTTATAATATTAGATAAAAAATGGCACTCACTTTGTGAGTGCCATTGATTTTTAATTATCTGTCTAAGATTAACTTTGTAAGTTCAACAGGATCTACGATTTTGCCGTCTTTGTAAACTCTCATGTTACCAGAAGCGATTTCGTCAATTAAGATAACTTCGCCATTGTTGTAACCAAATTCAAACTTGATATCCCAAAGGTCTAAGCCAATTGTCTTTAAATCATCAGCTACAATCTTTGTGATTTTTAATGTCTGCTCTTTCATGCTGTTAAACATTTCAGGTGTCATAACACCGAGGGCGGCTAAACCTTCCATTGTAACCAAAGGATCGCCTAAAGCATCGTTTTTGAATGTGCATTCAACGTATCCGCCATCTAAAACTGTGCCATCAGCAATGTATTCACCGTATCTTCTGATGAAGCTGCCTGTTGCAACTAAACGGCAAATAACCTCTAAACCGTGACCAAATACTGTAGCAGGAAGAACTTCCATTGTAGCTTCATCAATGTTTGCTGCAACAAAGTGTGTCTTAATACCTGCATCCTTTAATAAATCAAAATAGTAAGAAGAAACTCTCAAGTTTGCCTTACCGATACCTTCTATTGTTAGACCGACTGTGTTTTCACCGGGATCGAAAACGCCGTCTTTACCTGTGCAGTCATCCTTGAATTTAAGCATTACGTTGCCGTTGTCAAGGCTGTATACGTCTTTTGTTTTTCCTTCGTAAACTTTTTTCATAATTAAAACTCCTTTTTTATGATAAATTTCACAAAAATATAGTAGCACATTTTTTTGAAAAAATCAATATTTATATGACAAAAACCGATTTTTTGAAAAAACTTTTCAAAAAAAAGCAAATTTTATATTGACATTTTGCTGTTCTATGTGTATAATAGTAAAAGTCGGTTGACAAGGCAACTTAATATGCACCATTAGCTCAGCTGGTAGAGCACCTGACTCTTAATCAGGGTGTCCAGGGTTCGAGTCCCTGATGGTGTACCACAAAAAGAGATGTGTCACACACATCTCTTTTTGCGTTACACATTCCTTTCTTTGACAGGACGGATTCAGGCATCGCTTCGCTTGCCTTCATCTCGCAGGGACGCTCAAGCTATAAAACAATCCACCGGATTGTTTTATTTACGCTTTCGGCTGATGGTGTACCAAATAAGAGTGAGTATCTTGTGATACTTGCTCTTATTTTATATTTGTCAGTAGGGACTCGAACCCTGAGAGGGCACAGAGCGTTAAGAAAACTTGCCGGCGACATACGAGTTTGTTTAAAACATTGCACACATTTGCACATTCCATCGTGCTATAATATGCAAAAGAGGTAAGCAGATATAGACCGGAGATGAAAAAGTGAGATATAGCACAAAATGGAAAATGTGGAAGGCAATACTTGATTTAAAAACCTGCTTGAAATGTCGTAAAAACAATGGTAAAATATACGATATAAACGAAAAAGTATATCCTGAACCGCCGATTCATCCTTATTGCAGATGCATAATTGAAAGATTAAAGGCAATTTATGCCGGCACAGCAACAAAAGATGGAGTAAAGGGCGCAGATTGGTATTTATGGAACTATGGAAAATTACCAAACTACTACATAACAAAGGAAAAGGCTGAAGAATTAGGATATAAGTCATATTTGGGCAACTTGTCAAAAGTTGCACCAAACAGAATGCTCTTTAGAGGTGTCTATCAAAATAGTGAAGAACATTTGCCAATTGCCCCAAACAGAGTATGGTATGAAGCGGATATCAATTATGAATCCGGCTTCAGAGGAGCAGAAAGAATAGTATTTTCAAATGATGGTTTGATTTTTGTAACTTATGACCATTACCACACATTTACTGAGATTGAATAAGGAGAAAATAAATGGCTTACAAAGAAAATTTAAAACAAAATGCATTTAAACCAATAAAAGAAAATCCCATTATATTGGATTTTACGGGATGTAAATACTTAGGGGAAATACATCGTGAATTAAAAGAAAAATTCGGATTTCCTGAATATTATGGTGAGAATTGGGATGCTTTATGGGATTGCATGCAAGGTTTGTTTTATCAAAGGGGAAATTTTAAAGTAAATATATATGGATTTTCAGCACTTCCCGATGACTTGAGGGATTATTGCAAAACAATGCTTAAAATTTTTGATGATGTACATAAAGAAACGCCAAATGTGATATTTGAACTTTTTTAAGTATTGACAATATAGAAAATTCGATCTAACATAAATATAAGAATCAAGTGTTCAGAATAAAGGAATGAAACCACGGACTTGTCCGTGGCAGTTGCCCGATGGCGTACGTATGTACGTCGAGGGTTTCAGTCGTTTATAATCATAAACATAAATTTAAAAAGCACACGGCGTTTTGCCGTGTACTTTCTTCTTTACAACAAAATTCTTATATTTTGCTTTTGATGCTCTGGACTATTTTTATCAGCCACTACTTTATGTTCTTTGTAATAAAGTCGCCCATCTTTCTTACTGCATCACGAAGGATTTCAGCTTCAGGGAGCATTACAATACGGAAGTGGTCGGGAGCATCCCACTTAAAGCCACTACCGGGAACGATTAACACGTGCTTATCCATGAGCAAATCATATGCAAACTGCTTGTCGTTTGCAATCTGCTCTGCACCCTTGTCAATTTTAGGGAATATGTACATTGCACCATCGTTCTTTACATATGATACGCCGGGGATTTTATCAAGTTCTTCACAAGTTGCTTTTCTCTGTTCATAGAGTCTGCCACCGGGCTGAATCATGCTGTTGGGATATTCTGTATCAGCTAAAGCTGCAGGAATAATTGTCTGCATGATAGAGTTAGCACCAAGTCTGATTGATGCAACTTTAAGAAGTGCTTCATTGATTTCTTTACGTGCAGCCTCGGGTCCGCTTATTACCATCCAACCGCAACGGAAACCACAAAGAACGTGTGACTTTGATAAGCCGTTCATTGTTAAAATTGTAAGATCGGGAGCGAGCTTTGCCATTGTTGTATGCTCTTTGCCATCGAATACTAATCTGTCGTAGATTTCGTCAGATAAGATCATCATGTTGTTCTGACGTGCAATTTCTGCGATTTCCAAAAGAACATCGTTTGAATAAAGTACACCTGTGGGGTTGTTGGGGTTGATTAATAAAATCGCCTTTGTCTTAGGTGTAATTAAGCTCTTGATGTGTTCAACATCGGGATTCCAGTGATTTGATTCATCACACTTGTAGTAAACGGGTTTAGCATCACTCAAGATGATTTCGTTTGTCCAGAGTGAGTAGCAGGGAGAGGGAACTAAAACCTCTTCGCCCTTGTCAAAAAGTGCTGTTGCAATCATTGATGCAATTTCACTTACACCGTTACCGATGAAAATATCGTCAATATCAAAATCTTCGATGCCCTTTGCCTTGTGGTAATCAAAGATTGCCTGACGTGCATCAATCATACCTCTTACGTCACTGTAACCAACAGAACGATCTAAGTTAGCGATTAATGCTTCTCTTACTGATTCGGGCATTTTAAAACCGAATGCAGCGGGGTTACCTGTGTTTAATTTTAAAACCTTCTGACCTTGTTTCTCCAAATCCAGTGCTGCCCAGAAATTCTTACCACGAATGTCTGAACCGATACCGGCCATTCTTTCTGCAACTAATGCCATAACAATTACCTCCATCATTTTCAAAAGTTACTTCGTATATCTTATCAAAAAAACATTTGTGTGTCAATGGTTTGCAGAATTTTTTTCGAAAAATCGACAGAATTTCCCGCCTATAATTTGCTGATAAAATCTCCCATTTCTCTGACTGCTTTTCGCAATGCCTCAACCTCAGGGAGCATTACAATACGGAAGTGGTCACACGTTTCCCACATAAATCCGCTGCCCGGTACAACCAGTACTTGCTTTTCCATTAAGAGGTCGTAGGTAAATTTTTTATCATCTGCTATTTCTTTGTGAATTTTCGGAAAAACATACATGGCAGCATCATTTTTTACGTAGCTGATGCCGTCGATTTTATTGAGCTCTTCGCAGGTTACTGCACGCTGCTCATAGAGTCTTCCGCCCTTTTCTATCATTTGATTTGTGTATTGACTGTCAGACAGTGCCGCAGGAATTGCTATCTGCATAATGGAGTTTGCACCAAGTCTGATTGAAGCAACCTTCAAAATTGCCTCATTTACACGCTCTCTCATTTGGGCAGGACCGCTGATGACAAGCCAACCGCAACGGAATCCGCAAAGGCAATGAGATTTTGACAAACCGTTAGCCGTAATAACTAAAACGTCTTCAGTAATACTCGCCATGGGAATATGCCTTTTTCCGTCAAATACAAGTCTGTCATATATCTCATCTGCTATTATTATAAGGTTGTTTTCTCTCGCAAGCTTTGCAATTTCCTCCAATACTTCTTTTGAATAGAGGACACCTGTGGGGTTATTGGGATTGATTAGCAATATGGCTTTAGTATTTTTTGTAACCAAGCTTTTTATATGCTCCACGTCAGGATTCCAATGATTTGATTCGTCGCACTTATAATAAACTGAGGTTGCGTCGTTTAATGCGGCCTCATTGGTCCAAAGTGAATAACATGGCGAAGGAACTAAGAACTCATCGCCTTTATTGAACAACGCTGTTGCTATCATTGATGCAACCTCACTTACACCATTGCCAATGAAAATATCCTCTATATTAAAATTCTTTACGCCCCGGCCTACATGGTACTCATAAATTGCTTCTCTCGCTTCTGCAAATCCACGCAAATCGCTGTATCCCAAGGCACGATGAAGGTTTTGCGTCACGGCACGCTCCACACTTTCCGGCATTTTAAAGCCAAATGCTGCAGGGTTCCCGGAGTTTAATTTGAGCACCTCTTTACCCTGTCTTTCCAAATCAAGCGCTGCCCAGTAATTTTTTCCTCTTGTACCCGTTCCTATTGTTTCCACTCTATTTGCTATGAGTTCCATAATAAACTCCTCCTGTTTACATGAATTTTTTATTTTTTCAAAAATGTTTCGCTTTTACTTGATGTCACAAAAAATTTCTGCTAAAATTGAAGTAACAGTTATTGATAGGAGAATAAAAATGTCAGAAATTATAACAATATCAAACGGAATTATATCTGCCTCTATTAACACATTTGGTGCAGAGCTTATATCTCTCAAAAAGGGCGATTTCGAAAATATATGGCAAGGCAATCCCGATATATGGTCTGGCCACGCTCCGATACTTTTTCCTGTGTGCGGCAGACTGAGAGACGAAAAATACATCTATTGTGGCAGAGAATATTTTCTAGCTGACCACGGTTTTGCAAGGTGTTCCTTATTTGTTTTGGAAGAAAAGGGAGATTCCTGGGCAACATTTTTACTTAAATCAAACGAAAAAACTCTTGAGGTTTACCCCTTCTCTTTTGAGTTTCGCGCAAAATTTTCTCTTGTTGACAACACTTTAATTACAGAATACATAATCACAAACACCCATAATAAGGAAATATATTTTTCCGTCGGTTCTCATGAAGCATATGCTTGCCCTGAGGGTATTGAAGAATACAGCTTGGTTTTTGATGCTGAAGAAAACCTTGAAAATAGTCTTTTGACAGGGCCTCTTCTCAACCATCAACACGACCACTTCGGTATAACTTCTGAACTACCATTAAAATATGAATATTTTCCCGAAAGAGATACACTTATTTTTGAAAAATTAAAAACAAAAAATGTAACTCTTATTCACCGTCCCACCGGAAGAAAGATAAGGATAGACTTTACAGGTGCTGATAATCTCCTTATATGGACGATGGACGGGGCAAAATTTATTTGCATTGAGCCTTGGTGCGGACTTCCGGATTTTATAGACACCGATGGTGACATTGCAAAAAAAGCAGGAATAATGACTCTTGCACCTGACCAAACAATAAAAAAATCACACACAATTATTTTTTAAAACAAAGGGCGTTTTGTAAAATGCTAATTTTACAAAACGCCCTCTTTCTTACACTGGTTTAAAGTGTGGCTTATTTCATGTTGTTTTCGTATGATTCAATCATCTTTTTAACCATCATACCGCCAACTGAACCTGCTTCTCTAGATGTTAAATCACCGTTATAGCCCTGCTTTAAGTTTACGCCAACTTCCTGTGCAACTTCCATCTTGAATCTGTCAAGAGCTTCTCTTGCTTCGGGAACAACGTTTTTCTTGCTGCTTGTCATAATTTCATTTCACTCCTTTTTTATTTTATTGTAGCTTGCGGCTACAAAAGTATTTTGTGCGAAAAATTTGCTTAAATACAAGGAAAAGAATTGAAATTTTTGAAAAAATAACAAAAAAGGCTGCGTTATCCCACAGGACACGCAGCCTTTGACTTTTAGTTATGATAAATCCTCTACATAGAGCACCCTTTCTTTGTTGTCCGAAGCAGTAGCTTTCGGTGCCTCACTCACGGAAGCATCTGTCATACCGTCGAGACGGCCGTCGCGGATATCAAAGAATTTCTTTGCAACCTGCGGGAAGAGTGCATAGCTTAATACATCTTCTTCTGACTTTGCAAAATCCTTTGTTTCCTCTCTGTACTTATCAAGCTCTGGCTCGATTAAGTCAGCAGGACGGCACTCAATAACAACATCGTCACCGATTGCTTTCTTTCGTACTTCTTCATTTACAGGGGCAGGGAGTCTGCCGTATTCGCCACGAAGAAGTCCCTTTGACTCTTTTGTTACCATCTTATAGCGTTCTCCTGCAAGAACGTTTAACACCGCCTGAGAGCCTACAATCTGTGATGTGGGTGTAACTAACGGAGGGTAACCGAAATCTTCACGCACTCTCGGCACTTCTGCTAACACTTCATAGTATTTATCTTCCGCATTCGCCTGTTTAAGCTGTGAAATAAGATTTGATAACATTCCGCCGGGAACCTGATACAGGAGTGTATTTGTATCAACATTTAATACTTTCGGGTCTAAATCTCCCTTTTCTTTTAAGCGTGCTGCAACGCCTCTAAAGTGAACTGCGGCTTCACTCATTTTCTTAAGGTCAAGACCAGTGTCGCGTTCTGTACCGGCTAAAGATGCCACCAAGCTTTCTGTTGTGGGCTGACTTGTGCCGTTTGACATTGGAGACAGTGCACAGTCAACAATATCAACACCCGCCTGAGCGGCTAAGATATATGTCATATCGCCTGTACCCGATGTGTTGTGGGTGTGTAAGTGTATGGGAACACCTACGTTTTCCTTTAACTTTTTAACAAGGCTGTATGCATCATAGGGAAGCAACAGGTTTGCCATATCCTTGATACAGATTACATCTGCACCCATTTTTTCAAGCTCTACTGCCATTCTTACGAAATAGTCCTCATTGTGTACGGGACTTGTTGTGTAGGA
Organism: Clostridia bacterium; assembly: GCA_017415145.1. GTDB lineage: Bacteria > Bacillota > Clostridia > UBA1381 > UBA9506 > Congzhengia. Next base: position 492 of record JAFQJE010000036.1, on the reverse strand, counting down.
AAGTGCAGCCTCTGCCATACCGCCGTACTCTTTTACAAACTTAATTGCAGTTTCCATATTTCTTGTGTCATTTAATGCATCAAAAATACGAACAACATCAATACCGTTTTCTACTGACTTTTTGCAGAACGCCGCAACAACGTCGTCTGCATAGTGCTTGTAGCCCAAAATATTCTGACCACGGAAAAGCATCTGTAGCTTTGTTTTTGGCATAGCAGCCTTTAAGGTTCTTAATCTTTCCCATGGGTCTTCATTTAAAAACCGCATACATGAATCAAATGTAGCACCGCCCCAGCACTCTAAAGACCAGTAACCGATGTCATCTTAGATTTTACATGCAGGGAGCATTTATTCTGTCGTCATTCTGGTTGCCGCCTGAGACTGATGGGCGTCACGCAGAATTGTATCTGTTATATATAATTTACTCATAATCTAGTCCTTTCTATGAAACCTCTATTATCCGAACATTGAAAGCAACACACCTGCAGCTAT
>JAFQJE010000035.1 GCA_017415145.1 Clostridia bacterium | reverse complement strand
TACAGCTATTGTAAACCTGTTGCAGTTAGATGCAGGCGAAAAGATTTATGCAACAATCACACTTCGCGAATTTGAAGAAGGCAAAAATTTAATCTTTGCTACCAAAAAAGGCGTTGTTAAGAAAACTGACCTTATGCTTTATAACACCGCAAGAAAAGGCGGTCTTGCCGCTATCGTTTTAGACGAAGATGACGAACTCATCAACGTTCGCTTAACAGACGGTAACGATTCCATCGCTTTATCTACCCACGATGGTATGTGCATCAGATTCCACGAATCAGATGTTCGTCCTATGGGCAGAGTTTCTCACGGCGTGCGTGGTATTAAACTCGCTGACGGCGACTATGTCGTAGGTATGAGCGTAGCATCCGAGGGCGAAGACCTTTTAGTTGTAACAGAAAAGGGCTACGGCAAAAAGACAAGCTTAGAAGAATATAAAACCCAGACCCGTGGCGGCAAGGGTGTTACAAACTACAGAATTTCAGAAACAACTGGTAAGGTTGCCGGCGTAGTTGTAGTAAATGAGTCAGATGACGTAATGCTTATCACATCAGAGGGCATAATTATCCGTATGAAGACTGCTGAAATCAGCAGAATAGGCAGATTAACTAAGGGCGTACGCTTAATGCGTCTTGCAGATGATGTCTCTGTTGTATCTTTAGCTAAAACCGACGAGGAAGAGGACGAGGATACGCAAATCATTTCTCCTGAAGAAGAAGCAGCAACAGAAGAAACAGAAGAATAAACAGAAGAATAAATAAAAAAGGCTGTGGCAATGCCACAGCCTTTTTTATTTTTCAGGTGTCACGTACACCGTTTTATTATCTGTATAAATCACCATTCCCGGTGCTGCACCCGATGGTTTTTTTACATACTTTACAAGAGTGTAATCAACAGGCACTTGGGAAGATTCTGATGCTTTAGAATATTTTGCTGCCAATGTTGCCGCATATAGTATCGCCGTATCTGAAAACTCTCTGCCATATTCATAACAAAGAACCACATGGGAACCATGGATATCTTTCGTATGAAACCACATATCAGAGTTTTTGGAAAGTTTCAATGTCAACAGATCATTTTGTTTGTTATTTTTTCCAACAAGCACCCGAAATCCGTCAGGAGTTTCAAATTCCATCGGTTTTTGTGTCTCTTTTTTCTTTCTTTTGACCTCTTTCGGTCGGCGGATGTATCCCTGTTCAAAAAGCTCATCTGCAACCTCTGACAAATCTGCCTCAGTTTCTGCTTTTTTCAGTTCTTCTTCTACCGACTCTAAATAATTGAGCTCTGCACTTGCTATTTTAATCTGTTTCTTCAGTTCCTCTCTGGCAGTCTTCGCTTTTGTGTATTTTTTAAAAAACTTTTGGGCATTTACAGCAGGAGAAAATCTTCCGTCCAGCTTTATTGTAATCTGTGGCATTTCCTCGTCATAATAGTCAACCACAACCGCTTCAGTGTCATTTTCCTTTAACGCATAAAGGTTTGCAGTAATCAACTCTGCATAACGTCGGTAACGCTCCATATTTTCAGTATCTGCCAGGTCTGCTTTTTGATTTATGAGTTTTTTAGCACACCTGTCTATGTTGTTTCCCACGATTTTCACAAGCCGTGCACTTTTGTGAGCAAGACGCTCAATTTTATCCTTTTCACGATAAAAGTCTTCTGTGGCCTGACTCATACTGTTTTGCGGGATAACCTCTGATGCGTCCTCATATTGTCTTATATCAATCGCTGCAAATTCAAAAGGCTTGCCTGTGTCGTTTCTCACAAGATAACAAGGAGAAAACTTGCCTTCCTTTATCTTGGAGAAAATTTCAAAACACACTGCCGCAAGATCTAAAAGTTTTGAGTAATCAAGCTCTTCCATGTAAATATCATGAGTACCAAATGCACGATATACAATTTCTCTTGAAACAAGAGGGCTAATCCCCGAAAAAGCATTCATGACCGCATAATCTGCACGCTCAATACCACTCTGTAATTTTTCAACTATCTCATTCAACCCCACAGTCAAAGGATTTGTCTTCTCCTGACTAGGGGGATATTGATACATGAGTCCAGGTAAGACTTGTCTCACCGAGCTTACAGAAAAGTCTATATGCTTAATAGAATCAATAATCTTTTTGTTTTCATCGACTAAAATTATATTGGAGTGCCTGCCCATAAGTTCTGCAATCAGGTACTTTTCGCAAGAATCCCCAAACTCATTGCTTCCTTCAAAAACAAGCTTTATAATTCTTTCAAAATCAGGTTGTACCGCCTCACGAAATTTAGCACCGCCAAGATGTTTTCTAAGCAGCATACAAAAAAGTGGTGCAACCTCAGGGCTTTTCTTTCTGTCATCAGTCAGACAAACACGTGCCACCTGAGAATTAGACGTAAGCCTTATTTTTTTGCTACCGCCCGCTCCTCCGTAAAAGCCTATCATAAGCTCATCGGTTTCGGTTTGTTGAATTTTATCAACACGCAAGCCCGAAAGTTCTGTATTAAGTTCTTTTACTAAAGCCGCAACGCTCACGCCATCCATTGCCATTTATTTCTCACCCTTGCCTAAAACCTTTGTGATGTATGATTTTGGTGCTATTTTTTTATCAAAGCATTTAATTGCAAAAAAACTCGCAAAAAACCCTATCACGCTAAATAATATTACATACAAATTGTCAAAACCCAGTCCGTAAAAGAGAGCTGCTAAAAGTATTGTTACAGCTATTGGAATCATGTATAAAATCAGTGCTGCACGAATGACTGCAGAACTTTCTGATTCTATTTTAACCATGTCGCCCACACCTGCTCCTGCAAGATTTTCGGCTACCGTTTTTGCGGTTGTCGTCTCACAACTACCTTTACAAGTAGCACAATTTTCTCCACAGGCAGAAACACGCCTTACTATAACCTCTGCCATATTTCCATCAACTGCTATTACTGTTCCTATTATCTCCATTTACAGTTCCTCTGAAAATTTAATAATCTTTTTTAACCTGTGATTTACTCCCGATTTCGAAATCGGCGGATTAACCAAATCCCCTAATTCTTTGAGATTTGCGTCAGGATTGTCAAGGCGAATACGTGCCATTTCCTCTAAAACAGGGGGTAATGCACCAAGTCCCCTTGAGGATTTTATTTTATTTATGGCAGCAACTTGTTCTGCCGCCGCTGCAACTGACTTATTTATATTTGCCATATCACAGTTTGCACGCCTGATTGCCTTATTTGTCATGTCATTAAAAATCTTCACATTACAAAGCTCAAACATGGAATCAGTTGCACCAAAAAGCCCTAAAATATCGCAAATCACATCACTCTGCTTGATATAGGAAACGTACTCTGACTTTCTCGTAACCATTTTAGGCTCAAAACCAATGTCTGTCATAACCTCTGCCAAATCACGGCTTAATCCTTTGTAATGAGTTTTAATTTCAAAATGGTAGCCATTTTTGGGCGTTTTTACATAACCACCACCAAGGAAAGCTCCCGACACAAAGGATGCCTTGCAGCACTCATCATGTACTACGAACGGGTCTGCCAAAAATTTTACCACACCATTTTGCATAAAACCAAGCTCTGTTAAAATTCTTGTAAGATTTTCGGTAATATCTACGGAATATATTTTTCCTGTTCTTACAATTTCGAGTTCTATGTCAAAAAGTTCTGCGGCAAGTACTGCTATACGCTCAGCTATTGTCTCACTTTCCGTACGCATTCTCAGAATTTCATTTTTGTTCTCGGTAATGTACGCACCGCAAAAACCCACAATTCCTGCCAGGTGTGCTCTAACACAACATCTGCTTGAGGGAAATTCGTTACATAATTCATTTTTCACATCCATTGTAAATGACATAATAATCCTCTTTCTATTTTGTGTCGTACCAGCTGCGTCCTACCTTCATATCCACTTTGAGAGGAACGTGCAAGCTTGCTGCCTTTTCCATTTCCTCACGAAGAATAACCTGAACCTTGTCTACCTCTGACTTTGGTGCTTCTATAATAAGCTCATCGTGTACCTGAAGTATCAGCTTAGATGTTAATTTTTCAGCCTTTAATCTGTTGTAAACATTAATCATAGCAAGCTTAATAATATCTGCCGCCGTTCCCTGAACAGGGGTGTTTAGCGCCACACGCTCGCCAAAGGCACGTGTCTGAAAGTTCGATGCCTTTATCTCGGGAATATCACGGCGTCTGCCAAACATAGTGGTTACATATCCGTTTTCTTTTGCAAATTCAACCGTGTCTTTCATGTATTTTTGCACATTGGGATAGCTTCCCAGATAATCTTCAATATACTCTTTAGCCTTTTTTACTGAAATGTGCAAATCCTGTGAAAGAGAAAATTCTCCCATACCGTACACAAGACCGAAATTTATAGCTTTTGCCGCACTTCTTTGCTCTACTGTTACATCCGCTGTATCCACACCAAAGACTTTAGCCGCAGTAGCAGAATGAATATCATAATCTGAACGGAATGCCTCAATCATATGAGTGTCTTTTGCAATATGTGCCAAAACTCTTAACTCAATCTGAGAGTAGTCCGCATCAATTAAGACAAAATCTTCAGACTTTGCAATAAACATTTTACGCATTTCTCTACCCAACTCAGTTCTGACAGGGATGTTCTGTAAATTTGGCTCAGTCGAGCTTATTCTGCCTGTTACCGTTACTGTTTGGTTAAAGCTTGAATGAATTTTTCCGTCCTTTGCAATTGCAGGAAGCAATCCCTCAACATATGTTGAGTTGAGCTTTGCAATCTTTCTGTATTCCAATATTTTTTCTACAATCTGATGTGCCCAGCGGAGTTTTTCTAAAACCTCCGCATTGGTGGAATACCCGCTTTTGGTCTTTTTAACTGCTTTTAATTCTAGCTCTTCAAAAAGCACAGTTGCCAATTGCTTTGGTGAATTTATATTAAATTCGTGACCCGCATATCCATAAATTTCATCTGTGAGTTTTTTTTGTTCAGCTGATAGCTTAGCACCGAATTCTGTAAGCTTTTCTATATCTACGGCTATGCCTTCTTCTTCCATTGAGGCGAGAACATAAACTAAAGGCATTTCAATTGTGTTAAAAAGCTCATGTGTTTTTCGTTTTTCCATTATCTCCTGCTCACAATATGAAAGCTTTAAAACCGCAACGGCTGTGTCGCCTAAATTTGTATCATTTGTGCTATCTAGCATAGCGTCTAAAGATAATTGGTCGCCCTCAGACGCTGTATCACTAAGCATTACACCCAGATAATCTGCACACAGCCCCTCAAGGTCATAGCTTTTTCTTGATGGTTCAATTAAATACGCACCGATTTCCGTGTCAAAATCTACGTTTTTCACTTCGATTCCGCACTTTGACATCTGTGCAATCAGGTCTTTTAACCCGTGTGTACGCTTTTTGTTGTCACCTTTTAAAAACGTGCCGATTTCCTCTTTGTTTTCATTAAAATCTGCAATATAACATTTTCGCTCATCAACACAAAAAGCAAATTTTCCTGACATTTTATCATAATAAAAGCTTACATTTTCTTTGCTCAATACCGCCTTGAGCTTGTCCCCGGATATAGTCTCGCATACTGTTTCAAAGCCCTCAGACATAGCTTTTTCTTTTTCTGCATCAAGCCCCATTTTCTTAATAAAGGACTTAAACTCGAGCATTGATAAAATCTCGTAAAGCTTAGGCTCGTTGTAAGGCACAACCGCCGTTTTTTCTATATCAATATCAATGGGCACATCTCTGTCGATGGTCGCCAACACCTTACTCATAAAGCAATCGTCTTTACTTTCTGTGAGTTTTGTGCGGACTGATTTTGTAATAGAGGAATCTTCAATATTTTCATATACTCCCTCAATGGAGTGAAATGCAGAAATTAAAGCCGTAGCGCCTTTTTCGCCAATTCCCTTGACACCTGGAATATTGTCCGAGCTATCACCCATTATTGCTTTTAAATCTATAAACTCAGAAGGGGTCACTCCATACTTTTCAAAGACCTTTTCATTGTCATAGACAGTGGTTTCGGTGTTACCCATTCTTGTAATTACCAAATGAATATGGGTTTTTTGAGATGCCAACTGCAAATCGTCGCGGTCTCCTGTCAACACACAACAACTAATATCCTGCTCTTCACACACACGGCTGACAGTACCGATAATATCATCCGCCTCGTACCCTGCAAGCTCTAAAATCGGTATATTCATAGCAGAAAGCACATCTTTTAAAACAGGTATCTGTTCACGCAATTCATCGGGCATTTTGTGACGGGTTGCTTTGTATCCATCATACATTTTGTGACGAAACGTAGGAGCCGACACATCAAAAGCTGCCGCAATGTAATCAGGTTTGATTTCTTCTACATACTTAAAGAAAATATTCAAAAAACCGAAAATTGCATTGGTGTTTAGACCGTCTTTATTGGTAAGCGGTCTTACCGCATAAAATCCTCGGTTTACTATACTGTTTGCATCTAAGATTAAAAGCTTTTTCATAATCTTCTCCTAATAAAGAAAACTGTATTTTTTAATATTTTCTAAAACCTTCTCAACATACTTTTCCGTCTCAGCAAAAGGAATTTTGTCGAGATTTTTTCCGTCTTTACTATATTCCTCCGTTGCCAGCCACTTATCAACATTGGTCTGCCCCGCATTGTACGCCGCAACGGCACAACGCGTATTTCCATCGTATTTATCCAAAAGATACGAAAGATAAAAACACCCTATTTCAATATTGGCATCAACGTCAAAAAGGTCAACATCTGTAAGTCCTATACTCTCTGCTGCCCAATCACCCGTTGACTCCATTATCTGCATAAGACCGATTGCACCTTTTTCGGATACAGCATCCTTATCAAATCTACTTTCTGCCCTTATCACGCCATATACAAGCTCTGTGGAAACATCATATTTTCGTGAATACTCGCTTACCTGCAGTTTGTAATTGTTGGGATAAAAAAGACACATTAATCTCAAAATTCCGATACACAGGGTAAAGACAATAATCACACCTAATAATAGCTTTACTAAAAATTTCACATTAACTCCCTTTTGATTGTCTCTTTGATTTCCTCATAGCTGATATCTTCATTGTTACAAATCGCCACATCAGCATTATTTATATAAAACTCATCGTTTTTTTGAGCATTAATTCGCATCCACGCTTCTTCTTCTGTCAGATTATCACGTGCCATAATGCGTTTACAACGTACATTACGGTCAGCAATAACTGCCACAGTAATGTCGCACATATCAGAAAGCCCGCTTTCAAAAAGTGCAATAGCATCTATCACAAAGATTTCGTCCGTACAATTTGCAAGCTGCGACTTTATTTCATCAATAACATATTTATGCACAATACTGTTCAATTTATGTAATTCTGCCTCATCATTGAACACAATTTCAGCTAGAGCTTTTCGGTTTAAAACGCCGTTTTCCATCACGTCCCATCTAGCCGCAATTTCCGATAATGCAGGACATCCCGACGCTACAACCTGACGCGCAATCACATCTGCATCAACAATACGCGCACCGAAGCTTTTGAGTATATTTGTTACTGTTGTTTTTCCGCCGCCTGTCCCGCCGGTTACACCTATTATCTTCATCATTATTCCCTCTCAAAACTACCTGAAAGTCGAGCGGCACAGTTAAGATGAGCATCTCGAGCCACTTTCCATTCACCCTTATCACTTCTGTAATCAAACTGCTTGGTAAAGCCTTGAACTTCGCATTTTTCGTTCTCTAAAACCTTCATCTGCAAATCATAAAGTTCACGGACAAATTCATCTCTTTTACTGCCCGAAACATTAAGAAGTGCATTCATAAGTTTTGCGAAGTGGTGTATACACACACCTCGGCTTTCTAAAAATCTTTTTTTGAATTCGGGCTCCTTGCCGTATAAATACCAGAAAGTGTTTGCAAACTTTTCCATAGTGTGCTCTATTCGCTCGCAAACAAGACACGTGCTGTCAAGCTTTGTTACAACCTCACTTAGTTTTTCTGCAGGGGATTTTTCTTTTTTGAAAAGTCCTCCCTTTGCACTAAAATCAACCGCTTTTAACTGATTTATAACCTCATCACAACGGGTATCTAAGATAAGTGCTAAGGGCAATGCGGATTTTGCCCTTGCCATCATACCGATATGATGACGGCAATAACCCTTTTCGTTAGAAAGTATACGAAAGTCAGGCTCCATCATAGCAGCACCCAATGCGTATTCAATTTGCTCACCTTCCAGCTTATCCTCAAGATAGCAGAACATACAATCGCAATCCTGATCTAGAGCATCAGTTAGGGGTATGGTGTAAATTGACTCAACCATTTTCTTCTCCTACAATAATGAAATCTGCTCTCCTGCCAAATCATCCTCTTTTAAGTATGCACCACGGGCAGGAATATTCTTCGTTCTGTAATAATCAAAATCAGTAAATGCCACCTCGTCAAGTGTGCAGATTTTCTTTAAGGTACTTCCCTTTTTTGGGGTTAGCACTGCCACACCCTGAGTGCTTCTGGTGGACTTTTCCGCTATTTTAGCGGTATTAAATATAAGCACCTTGTTGATACTTGAGAACGCCACAAGCTCACAATCCTCACGGATGTATCTCATATCGGTAAGGCGTACCTTGTCAGAATATGCACCCATAAGCTTTTTACGATTTGTCTTAGTTTCGTAGCTTGCCATGGGAACTTTTGCTATTTTGCCGTTTTCAAATGCAAAGAGCATATATCCCTTGTAGTCTGAGGTTACAACCATATAAAGAATACTTTCACCATCATCAAGACCTAAAATATTTGCAAGATACTCACCCAAATCACTTGCCTTGCAGGTTGGGATGTCGTTAATACGCATCTTATATACATTTGACTTGTCACTGAAGAATAGTGCATCGTCACGATTACTACACTCAACCTCACAAACCAATCTGTCATCCTCTTTAAACTTCTGTACATTACTTGCACGTACCGATGCCAAGGTGATTTTCTTTACATAGTTCTGCTCGGTAAAGTACATTCTTACTGTGTAATCTTCTACCGTTTCTTCTATCTTCACTTCTTCAATGTCTGACGACGCTATAATCTGCGTTTTTCTGGGGGTACCATACTTTTTAGAAATCTCGGTAAGCTCTTTTATAATAAGCTTCTTTATAGCTAAATTGCTTGATAAGGTTTTGCTGATATCAGCAATTTCAGCCTTTAAATCCGTAATGTCTGCAAGTCTCTTTAAAATGTGTTCCTTGTTCAAATTACGCAGCTTGATTTCTGCCACAAATTCTGCCTGAATCATGTCTATACCAAAACCCTCCATAAGGTTTGGCACAACCATTGCATCCTCTTCGGTGTTACGAATTATTGCAATAGCCTTGTCTACATCAAGTAAAATCTTCTCTAAACCCAAAAGGAGATGCAATCTGTGGTTTTTCTTATCAAGCTCAAAGTTAAGACATCTCTTTACGCAATCCATACGGAATTTTGTCCACTCAGAGAGTATTTCACGTATTCCCATAACCTTGGGACTACCGTCAACTAAGATGTTAAAGTTACAGCCGAAAGAATCCTCCAAAGGTGTCTGGCGGTATAGCTTTGCCATGAGTTTTTCTGCGTCTGTACCACGTTTTAAATCTATCGTAATCTTTAAACCCTTTTTGTCTGTTTCGTCACGAATATCGGCAATCTCTTTTGCCTTGCCCTGTTTTACAAGCTCAATTACCTTGTCAATAATCGCCTCAATTGTTGTAGAGTAAGGAATTTCTGTAATTTCTATGCAGTTGTTCTTTTTGTCGTAGCTGTACGTTGCTCGCACCTTTACACTGCCGCGACCTGTCTCATAAATACCCCTGATTGCCGCCTCGTCATATATGAGCTGACCACCTGTAGAAAAGTCAGGAGCAGAAAGGTAAGGGAATAAATCTGCTTTGTCGTTTTTAAGATACTCAATTTCAGCGGCACAAACCTCAGCTAAATTAAAGCTGCAGATATTTGACGCCATACCTACGGCAATACCCATATTTGCATTGACTAAAATATTAGGGTAGGTTGTCGGAAGTAATGCAGGCTCTTTCATAGTGCCGTCGTAGTTATCTACCATATCTACAGTGTTTGATTCTATATCTTTGAATATCTCATTACAGATACCTGCAAGCTTTGCCTCGGTGTAACGGGAAGCGGCAAAAGCCATATCGCGCGACTGATGCATACCAAAGTTACCCTTTGACTCAACAAAAGGATGGAGTAACGCTCCGTGGTCGCGGGTTAATCTCACCATAGTTTCATATATTGCCATATCGCCGTGGGGATTTAACTTCATTGTCTGACCAACAACATTTGCAGATTTCGTCTTTTCACCTGAGAGCAGGCCCATTTTATACATAGTGTATAAAAGCTTTCTGTGAGAGGGCTTAAAGCCATCAATTTCAGGAATAGCACGGGATACTATAACGCTCATAGCATAGGGCATATAGTTGGTCTCAAGAGCTTCTACCACGCTCTGGTCTGTAAAAAAGTTGTTCATTATATCAATACCTTTCTTCGTGGCGTTTGCACACAATTATCCTACTTTATATTGTACCATATTTTGATAATTATTTCAAGAAAAAACCACCCTTTGGGGTGGTTTTTTTCTATTTAATCCAATTCACGTTGTCCTGTGTATAATTCATAATACCTTCCGCCAAGTTCAAGCAACTCTTCATGAGTTCCGCGCTCAATGATTTCGCCATGCTCTAACACCATTATGGCATTAGCATTTCGCACAGTTGAGAGCCTGTGTGCAATAACAAAGGTAGTTCTGTTTTCCATCAGTCTGTCCATGCCGCGTTCAATGTGCTTTTCTGTCCTTGTATCAACAGAGCTTGTAGCCTCGTCAAGTACTAAAATTGGAGCATGTGACAATGCCGCACGGGCAATATTTAACAACTGCCTTTGTCCCTGAGAAAGATTTGCTCCATCCCCACGAATAACCGTGTCGTAACCATTCTCAAGCCTCATAATAAACGAGTGAGCAGAAGCAACTTTCGCCGCCGCAATTACCTCCTCATCGGTAGCATCAAGCCGTCCATAGCGGATATTTTCCATTACAGTTCCTGAGAAAAGATGCGTATCCTGTAAGACCATTGCAATATTTTTTCTCAAAAATTCTCTGTCATAATCAAACAAATCAACACCGTCAATGGTAATTTTTCCGCTGTCTATATCGTAAAACCTGTTTAAAAGATTTGTGATTGTGGTTTTTCCCGCACCTGTAGAGCCTACAAAGGCTATTTTTTGTCCCGCATGTGCCCAGAGAGATAAATCCTTTAATACTACCTTGTCAGGATTGTAGCCGAAAGTAACGTTTTTAAACACAACATCACCTCGGATTTCCACATCGCAAATTGCGTTTTCGCGGTTTTCTGCCTCAGGGTCTTTGTCTATTATATCAAACACACGCTCAGCGCCTGCAAGCGCTGAAAATACAGTAGACATCTGCATAGAAATTTCGTTAATGGGCTGAGAGAACTGCTTAGAATAATTTGCAAAGACAGTAAGACCGCCTATATCAAATCCACGAAGTAATGCCAATACACCACCAACACCTGTGGTAATTGCATAACATACCTGACTTAAATTTCCCATAACGGGACCCATTACACCACCAAAGAATTGTGCCTTCATCTGTTTTTCACGTAAGTCATTATTAAGTAAAGCAAATTCTTCTTCGCAGTCTGCCTCATGAGAAAATGCCTTTACTACCTTTTGACCTGTTACAGTTTCTTCAATATATCCGTTTATAGCACCGAGGGACGCCTGCTGTTGCTTGTAGTATTTGCTGCTGAATTTGCCAATTATACCGCTACCCTTGATAAACACAGGAATAAATGCAACAGTAACTAAAGATAACCATATGTTGGTATAAATCATCATAGCCAGCGTTCCCACAAGCGAAATAGCGCCTAAAATTACACTTGTAATAGAAGTGTCGAGCATCATTCCGATATTGTCCACATCATTGGAAAAACGGCTCATTATTTCGCCCTTGCTGTTGGAATCATAAAACCTTACAGGGAGCTTTTGTACCTTAATAAACAAGTCGTTTCTTATATCTTCTATGGAACTTCTAGAAATTAAGAGCATAGATTTTCTCTGAAAATATTCTGCTACAACGCTTATAAGATAAATTCCCAAAAGCAAAAGCAGAGCATATAAAAAGCCCTCTAATTTCCCCACTGCAATGTAGTCATTTATAATCGGTCTTAACATATAAGAGCCTGCAATCTGAGATACCGAACGGATGACTACGAGCAATATTGCTACAATCAGCTTTCCCCTATGTCGCCCGAGATAGCCCATAAGTCTCTTAATTACGTTACCGGTTTTTTTCGGCTTACCGCCGCCCATAGCACGAGCACGTGCTGCAGGTCCGCCTCTTCCCGGACCGCCTGGCCCCATTGTGGGTGCTCCGTATTTATTGTACTGCTTTTTTAAAGCCTCCAAATCTCTTGCCGCCATTAATTACTCGCCTCCTTTTCGTTCTGCGAATAATAAATCTCGCGGTATTCTTCATTATTTTCCATTAACTCTTCATGTGTGCCTATGCCCACAACACGACCTTCATCCATGACTACAATCTTATCAGCATCACAAACAGAAGAAATACGCTGTGCAATGATTATCTTTGTCATTCCCGAAAGCTTATTTGCAAAGGCATCCTTGATACGAGCCTCTGTTGCCGTATCAACTGCACTTGTACTGTCGTCAAGAATTAAAATCTTAGGCTCACGAAGAAGTGCTCTTGCAATACACAAACGTTGCTTCTGACCGCCTGAAAGATTAGCACCACCCTGACCAAGCTCTGTATTATAGCCATCAGTAAATCCCGATATAAATAAATCAGCCTGAGCGTAATCTGCAAATTCACGGATTTTTTCCTCATCTGCTGCATCATTTCCCCACCGCATGTTGTCATAAATCGTACCGGAAAAAAGCACGTTTTTCTGCAATACCATACCTATACCGTCACGAAGATTTTTAAGACTGTAATCACGAACATCTGTGCCATCAACCAAAACCTGCCCGCAATCTGCGTCATAAAATCTTGGGATAAGTGATACAAGCGTTGTTTTGCCACAACCTGTAGAGCCGATAATACCTACTGTTTCTCCGGGCAGGATTTCAAAGCTTATATCTTGTAACACCGCACTTTCACTGTTTTTGTAATAGCGAAAACCAATATTTTTAAACTCAATTTTTCCTTCAGTAACCTTTTTGTCCTTTTCTTTTGCATCGAGGTCGTTAAGGTCAGGAACTTCGTCCAAAACCTCTGCGATTCTTTTTCCTGATGCAAGTGCCCTGGAACTGCTGATGAATATCATAACAAACATCATCAATGATATAAGAATCTGTGTAACGTATGTAATAAACGCAGTAAGGTCGCCAACTAAAAGATTTCCGCCAACAACCTGAGTCCCTCCAACCCAAAGAATAAGAACAGTCGTTATATGCATAAACAACATAACCATAGGGTGCATAACAAGCATCACCTGCATAGCATCAAGGGCAGATTTTTTCAAATCTCTGTTTGCTTCAAAAAACTTACCCTTTTGGTGGTCCTCACGCACAAAAGATTTAATAACACGCACGTTTGTCAGGTTTTCCTGAACATTTGTGTTGAGTGCATCTATTTTTTTCTGCATTCTTGAAAATCTCGGAAAACCAACTCGTACAATAGCATAAATACCAATAGCCACAACAGGAATAATAACTGCAAAAATTACAGACAGTGAGGGGCTTAAAATTATCGCCATAATAAGTGCACCAATAAGCATACCGGGCGAACGCAAAAACATACGGAGCAGCATATTTACAAAATTCTGCAACTGAGTTACGTCATTAGTCAGTCGGGTAACCAGGGAGCCTGTTTCAAATTTGTCAACATTTGCAAATGAAAACGCCTGAATTTTTTTATATATATCCTGACGCAAATCCCCTGCAAAATTAACTGCCGCCTTAGCACCAAAATAAGCACCGCCTATACCTCCTGCCATCATCAAAAGTGCAGTAACTATCATCATGGCACAAATACCCACAACAGTCCCTGCACTCATTCCTTCATTTACAGTATTTATTATAGAACCAAAAAATTTCGGCATCAACACCTCGCCGATAACTTCAATTATCATGCATAGAGGCCCTAAGATAAAATACGTTTTATATGGTTTTACGTATTTTAACCATCTTTTCAAAATATTCCCTCCTGACTATCAAAAAAGTGCCATTTTTGTAATACAAAAATGGCGTTTTCTTTTACTATTTAATTATACATTTTTAAAAAATATTCGTCAAC
>JAFQJE010000034.1 GCA_017415145.1 Clostridia bacterium | reverse complement strand
CGTGTCTGTGGGATAACATGTGGTCAAAACTTGTTTGACCACATGTATTTTGTTTTTTAAGTCGCCGTAAAGTGGCGGTGTTAAAAGGTTTGTGGGAGTTCGGCTGGTTACTAATGAATTGAATAGTACCGTGTCCCGAACGTAGCGCCCTACCAAGCTGGGCCACATCCCGAAGTCATACTCAAATATTATAATACAAAATTAATCAAAAATCAAGATTATATTAAAAATATTTTTAAGTTTATACACATTTGTTGGGCGTTTTTCTTTACATAAAAACGAAAATATGTTAAAATGTATTATACTGGGGGTAATGTGATGAAAAAAATCGCTATATGCACGTTAGGTTGTAAAGTCAATACATACGAATCAGAAGCCGTGAAAAAGCAGTTTGAAGAGCAGGGCTTTGTTTGTGTTGAATTTGCAGAGGTTGCTGATGTGTACATCATAAATACATGCACAGTAACACATTTAGGCGACAGAAAATCACGTCAGATGATAAGACGTACAAAACAGCAGAATCCCGATAGCGTATTAATTGTGATGGGATGTTATGCCCAGGTTGCACCTGAAGATGTTGAAAAAATTAAAGAAGTGGATATAATCCTGGGTACTGATAAGAAATCACAGGTTTACTCATATTACGAAGAGTTTATAAGAACGGAATCAAAACTTTCTCTAGTTGAAGACATATCAAAAAAATGTGAATTTGAAGAACTAGATGTAACAAATTATGAGGGAAGAACGAGGGCTTTTTTAAAGGTTCAGGATGGTTGCAACAACTTTTGTTCATACTGTATCATCCCTTATGCAAGAGGAAGAATACGTTCAAGAAGTTTAAAAAGTTCAATTCAAGAGGCAAAAAGGCTTGCAAGTCACGGTTTTTCAGAGATTGTCCTTGTAGGAATACATCTTGCATCATATGGACGTGATACAGGGGAAAATCTAATAGATTTGCTCAGAGGTTTAAATGAAATAGAGGGCATAGAACGTATAAGGATGGGTTCTTTAGAGCCTACCCTTTTTGATGACGAGTTTACGGGGGAAATTGCAAAACTTCCTAAAATATGCAGACATTTTCATTTGTCACTGCAAAGTGGCTGTGACGAAACGCTAAAGCGTATGAACAGAAAGTATGTGACTGATGATTACAAAAAATCTGTAGAGCGCATAAGGAAAGCTTTTCTTGATGCAGCAATCACAACTGATATAATGGTTGGATTTCCGGGAGAAACAGACGAAGAGTTTGAAAAAAGTCTCGGACTTGCCAAAGAAATCGCTTTTGCAGAGGCACATATATTTAAATATTCTATCCGTAAAGGAACCGCAGCAGAAAAAATGCCCAATCAGGTAGAGCCGAATATAAAAGAGGAAAGAAGCAAAAGATTAATAGCGGTAACTGATAAAACAAAAGATGATTTTTTGAAATTTCATATAGGCAAGGAAGTAACAGTGTTATTTGAACGTGAACACAAGGGTAAAAAAGGCATATATGAGGGAAAAACTGATAACTATATTACAGTTGTGGCAGAAAGCGAAAAAGATGTCAGTACGCAAATTCTGAAAGTAAGAATAAATGGAATAAAAGATGGACATGCATCAGGTACAATATTATAACAGGAGTGATATTATGAATAAAAAAAGATTATTTATCGTTGTTGTGTCAGCTATTGTGTTTGCTCTTGTTGTTGGTTTTTTGTATATGCAATTTGGGCACGAAAGACTGGAAAAGACCGTTTCAATACAAGGATACGAAATAACAGTTCCCGGTAAGTGGAGCAGTGATTCCAAGGGAATTCTGTATGACAGTAAAGGAAATACAGCAGGTGAATTTACACTGATAAATGAAGATAAGGCGATGGTGGGTAAGGAAATTGCAGAGAATGTTATAAAGTGCGAAACACAGCACAATTCGAAAAATGCGATTGTATATTATATTAAAAATCTGCCGAATCCCGAACCTTACGGAGTGAGCTTTTTATTCTATAAGGAAACAGTAAGCGAGAGAATGTGTCAGAAAATATACGAAAGCTTTAAAATCCCTGCGATAGGCACAAATCCACCCGAAAAAAATATTGAAGCTACAGAGCTTTCTCAGATTCAAGGAGATAAGGTTTGCAGGGTTGAATTTGCAGATGGTATGGTAACAGTAAAAAATATAAAGCTTATCAACACTTTTATAGACAGACAAAGGGATAAACAAAGTACAGGAATCGATATTGTGGATTACAAAGAGGAGGAGGGCAGATTCCTGCTGACCTCGTGGTATCATCTGGAAAGTGATAGGGGTGCAGGGTACATGTATACCTATTATAAAAAAGATGATGGCACATATACCTATAACAATAACCCTCTTACCTTTGAGGCTGTAACAAAAGAAATGTCAGAGAAAAAAAGTACGACTTCCTACAGACTCACATCGGGCGGAGTTAAAACCACAACAATTTTAGAAATACCTTTAAATTTCTATAGAGATAATGCAGAAGAACTGATAGCGCTCAAAACAATGAATGCTACAGAACTTGAAATACAGAAAATTTTAGATAAAATAAAGACAAAGGATGAGCTTAATGCATTGACTTTTAAAGTGAGTTCTAATGCTTTATTGATTACCCATGATGAAGGAATAAAGTCTGAACGCAGTAAGGCGTATTCTGATGCCGCAGTACTATTCAGCCTCGCATCCAACCTTGATTCCATAACATTCGTATATAATGACGGAAAGGAATATACCTTTACACGGGCACAAATAGAAAAAACTCTTGATACAGATATGGATTCTGCATCAGAAAATAAAGAAAATTTTGTGGACTTAGCGGAAAAAATAGAAAACAGTCAACAGAGCCAAATGACAGATGGTGCAGTTGTATATTCGGGAACTGTAACAGTGTCATACAATACAATTGTAACTCATCCAAAAACAGGAGAGCGTGTAGAGGTTGGACCGTATGCTGAAAAAAAAGGCTATGGTCAGTATCTAGGTAAACTAATTTACTGTGAAATAAGAAGAATGGGTAGTGCATACATTGCTTCTGCCAGTTACGGAGGTAATGTTATTGGGTCATATCCTTTGAACAGTGAAGCAGAATTGCAGAATGCAATCAACCTTATAAAGGCGTATTCATAAGCATACGCTATCGCCTTTCGAGGACGACAAATTAAAAGAATTAAAATTTAACAAGTTTAAGGCATACGGAGTTGGACTCCCGTGTGCTTAAGAAGGTGTAAACGTGCAAAAACAAAAGAGAGTAATTGCAATAAACGATATATCAAGCTTTGGTAAATGCTCACTGAGTGTAGCTATTCCGATTTTGAGTGCCGCAGGAATAGAGACCTGTGCTTTGCCCACAGCAGTCTTGTCTGCCCATACGGGCTTTAAAGGTTATACATTCTGTGACTTGACAGATAATATTTTGCCTGCTGCAAATCACTGGAAAACTCTGGGTCTTTCTTTTGACGGAATATATACAGGCTATTTAGGCTCAAAAGAACAGGTGGAATGTGTAGAAAAAATTATGGAAATGTTTCCT
>JAFQJE010000033.1 GCA_017415145.1 Clostridia bacterium | reverse complement strand
TTTTTTTATCTGCTTGCTAAGTTCCATCTTTGTCACCTCCTTCATAACCCACTTTAATCAAAAAAGAAATTTTGGTCTATCAAAACGCTTTGACATTGTCCATTTTAGCCGTGTCAAAAGTATTTTACAGTGCGTGAAATTGGAATTTGTTTATCTCTTTTTATATTCAAATAAGCGATACAACTTTTTTGAGAAGCCACCTGCATAAAGCTTTGCAAAAATGAACCGTTCAAAACCTTTTAATTCGTCTATGTATTTGGGTGGTATCATCGTGTGCTCTTTTACATAAGCAAGCTTTTCACTTTGATACAGTTTGGGATCATCTATGCCATACACCTCTGTAACCCCCACATCATTTATCGGATTTCTGTGCTTCGACATTTTAGCGGCAAAAGAAGTATAACAATCCACTAAAAGCGCAAGCCTTTCAAAATGAGCGCACAGACTATCTGTCAGACTTTGCATTTCCTCGATAGTCAAGTACATACTCACGCCTTCCATAACAACAATGGCTGTTTTGTTTTCTTTGATATTTGTCAACCATTTGCAATCCCTTGCATCACCTGCAATCATTTGATAGTTAGTTGTTTCGGCATAGTATCGTTTTCTTTCTTCAATAACCTCAGAAAAATCCACGTCGTACCACCTATGATTTTCTGTTCCAACTCTTATAACTCGGCTATCCATTCCGCAACCGATATGAATAACCACCGCTTCTTGTAGTTCTGTCATTTGCTGCTTTAGCCATTCATCAAATACAGCAGAACGAATGCCCATATAGTAAGCAAGCCATTTAGACTTTGATTTCCCCTTAAGTGAAAATCCCTCCGCTTCCCAAATTTCTTCGGCTTTTCTATCATCAAAAAACAGTCCCTTCTTGCTAACATAGGATTTGCCGTATAAAGGGATGTATAATGTCTTATTCACACTATTCATATATTCACCTGCAAATTCTTATTTGGTACAATATAAGAGTAGTAACCCAATGCCAAAAACATTGTAAAACTACTCTTATTTTTATACAATAAAGAGGAAAGGTCCGGCGTAATTCTTATTGGATTAACACATCCGTTCGATAAACTGTCGACCGCCTCTTATTGTGTACATTCGAGTAAACAGGTTGAAGCATAGCCTTCGCGTAACGAGCCAAAATGAGTGTCAGTAAGAGTAAGTGGTTCTACCTTTCAAATTACTTTTCAAGGAGGATACTCTATGATTAGTGTAGGCATTGACATTTCAAAAGACAAAAGTACGGTTTGTATGCTTCGACCTTATGGTGAAGTCGTAGAAGCTCCGTATAGCATCGACCACACCGAACAGGCGCTGAATTCTCTGATTGAGCGTATCAAGTCATTTGATGAAGATGTCAAAGTCGTGCTTGAAGCTACCGGCGGCTATCATCAGGTTGTTGTTGCTAAGCTGCTTTCGGCAGGTATTTTTACTGTTGTCGTAAATCCTTACATAATGAAAAAATACTGTGCAGCTGCTTTAAGAAAGGCTAAAACGGACAAAATTGACTCTGTCCGAATTGCAAACTATGGTATAGATCATTGGTTTTCTATGACCGCATATTGCCCGCCTGATGAGTTTTATGAAGAACTTAAACTACTGGGCAGGCAATATGAACAGTATGTGAGATTGAAGGTAAGCTGTAAAATACAACTTACAAACCTGCTTGACGGCGTTATGCCTGGAATTAAGACCATACTACAAGGAACTGTTCCTGCATACAGCACAAAGGATAAACTGTGCGACTTTGTAGAAAAGTATTGGCATTACGATAACATCAAAAAGATGAGTGAAAAACAGTTCCTTTCAGACTATGAAAAATGGGCTAAAAAGAAAGGATATCGTTACAACGAAAGTCAAGCGATAGCGATATATCACCTTTCGAAGAACAATATCCCAACCCTTAAATCCAGTACCCCATCAACCAAAATGCTGGTACTGCAGGCAGTGAAGTCGGTAAGAGATGCCGAAATCACCTTATCGCTAATTGTATCACAAATGCAGGAAATTGCAAGTAATTTACCGGAATATTCCGTAGTAAGGAAGATGAATGGTGTCGGCGATGTTCTTTCTGTTCGTTTGATCGCTGAAATCGGTGATGTCAGACGTTTTCACAATGGCAGTGCTCTTGTAGCCTTTGCAGGTATTGATGCTCCGCCTTATGAATCAGGCAAATTTGTCGGCACTAAACGTAATATTTCAAAGCGTGGCTCTTCTACTCTTCGGAAAATCGGATACGAAATCATGCACAGTCTTAAAGTAGTAAAGCCTTCCGAAGATTCTGCGGTTTATGATTTTATTATCAAAAAAGAAAACGAAGGAAAACCAAAGCGTGTTGCCAAAATTGCAGGACTCAATAAATTTCTACGAATTTATTACGCAAGAGTAATGGAACTTTACTGTTAATTGTATAATTGTTGTTTGCATACACTTAAGCTGAAAAATTTGTGTTTTTCAGCTGTATTGTTATGCTCTTTTTTATCACTCAAAAAAATTTAAAAATCTCTTGACAAACAGTAACAGGTTTGTCGAACTCATTATACCACAACCCCACCACAAATTTCAATCCGTTACATACACCTGTTACTTCAAAAGTAGCAGGTGCTTTTTTATGCCCAAAACCGTGAATTTGGGTATATGAATACTGCGTCACATTTTTTCGCAGTACAACTAAATTTTTAAAGAAAGGAGGAACCCCTCATGCAAACAACCAACCTTACCCTTAAGCAGTTCGCAGAAATCAAACCACTGATTAAAAGCCGATGCTGTAACTGTTATCAGGGCAACTGTCTGCTTCTTGATGACGGTGACACTCACAACTGCCCTCAGCTCATAACACCCAGCCATATTATCTGCAGATATGTTCTTGACTGTGTGCTGCCGAGTGATAATGCCCTTATGAAAAGTATCACAGGTCATACACCTGCTGAAACGCTTGTCTGTGCTTTGTGCGGCAGTAAAACAGAGAGAACAGGCAGAAATCAGAAGTTCTGTCCCGACTGTGCAAAGAAGAAGCAGCGACAGAGAAACGCAGAATTTATGTCTGCGAAAAGGTCACGGGTGGATATTTATGACGCCCTGAAGCCGCCAAAATAAAGGCTTAAAAATGGCAGAAGGACAGAAGCAATATACTTTTATGTTGTTGCGTTTTAAAACATCCACACAAACAAGAAACATTTTACAACAAAAATCTAAAATCCGAACAAACGAACAAACCACTACAAAGCCCTGTGCTACTACCTTGCAGTGTTCGGCTTTGTAGCTTACAGCGTGGCACATTGTACGGATGCAAACCGAACATAGAACTCTTTATGTTATTGGGTACTTGCAATGTCTGTACGGATGTTCGGAAAATCATTACAAGAAAGAGGTAAAAATTTGGAGAATTATTTATACTATTCAGAACCGTTCTTTGCATATAACAACTCACTGTATATAGAAAAGACGATAAACGGAAAGCCGGTCAACATTAAGCTCAGCAATTTCCTTGCAAGGATAACAGAGGATATTACCTGCACCAACGGAGCCGAGAACGAAAGATTCCTTTCTATTGTCGGCACAGATGATAAGGGAAACGACCTTCGTAAAATCACAGTACCCCTGAAAAATTTCGCACAGCTTGATTGGGCGCAGGAGTATTGGGGTATCAACTGTGTTATCGAGTCAGGCTACGGCAACCGTGATAATCTTCGTCAGGCTATTCAGTCAACAGCAAAGTACGCAGAGGCGAAAACTATTTACGGTACAACAGGCTGGTGGGAAACTGCAACGGGCTGGCAGTTCTGTATGCCGGGCAACAGCAACGCAGAGGTTGAACTGACGGAAAAGACAAAGGGTTATTCATTTAAAACTGATGCTGATGTAACAGAAAC
>JAFQJE010000032.1 GCA_017415145.1 Clostridia bacterium | reverse complement strand
CTATGGGCACAATAACATTATCTGATAGGTTCTGAATCATATCGAAGATACCGGAATTCCATGCGCTGGGTGTTTTGCTGACCTCTCCCGCAATCGTATCTACCTTTTCATTCACGTCGGTAAACATTGTTTCAAGATTGGACAGCACCCATCCTTGTAGCATTTCCTTTATGAACTCAGTAATTTTATCTATGATTCCACCCATTTATTAGCCTTGGAACAAAGTGGAAAGCTGTGGGATCACCGTCTGTGCTACGATAATAATACCTCCGCCGGACATAAGCTGTTTAATACCCTGTGACTTTGCACCCGGATTGTCGTTACCATAACCTTCTAAGAGATTGATAACACCCCATACACCTACACCTGCTCCGATTGCTGTTACTACTGTTTTTAATCCTGTTACTGCTGTTGTAAAAAATGTCATAATTCTAATTCCTCTTTCTTTCTCTAAAATTTTGTGTTGTTGTAATAAGAAAGAGTTTTGGTATGTATTTTCTCTGCTTTTTCTATCCTAAAATACATTCAAAACTCCTGTTTTTGACTTCTAGACTTTTTGTCCAAAAGTTTATATTGATATGCTAGCTCTATTCTGCTATCGCTTCATTTCGCTGTGGCTGAACGCCATATACAGATAATTGCAGTCCTGCGTGTATGCAAGTAAATTTGCACACTTGCCCTGCATTATCTATGCATATCATTTTTTTCATATTTAATTGTATTAAGCTACGATTTCCCCAACATCTTCCACCTCGTCAATGGTGTCATTGTTCCTTATCTTTGCTCTGTTAAGGTTCTTCACATATTTTTCGATGTCAAAGGTATTCTTTTCGTCATAGTCGGACAACAAATGATATTGCTTATGCTTGGTAATATCGAACTTATTGGAGAAGAATGGTCTTACACCTCTAAGCTGCATAATACACTTGCCACCATCCATGACTGCAATCTCATCCTGGCTCATAAGTTCTTTTCCGGTCTTTTGATAATTCAGACCGTAAGACTGCGATGTTCCTCTTGTATCCGAGGTATTATAAAGGTCAATGGTTTCTTTACCCAAAACCTCTGCCAGCTCTTTTAACGTAGTCTTTTCCTTTCCACCAAGGAATAATGTGGTGTCATGAGGTAAGCTTCAGCTCATCCTCCGAAAAGGACTTGCATCCACTCCCTCCCAAACCGCACGTACACCTCTCGATGTATACGGCTTTCCGCTTATCATTTGCGGTGTTGTGAATGAATTAAATTATGGCATTCGGGACATACCACGAGTGTTTTTCGTCTCCTTTTACGCATGAGAAGTACCCACTCTGCATTTCCCTTTAAATCTTTGAGTTTCTTGACTTGGTGTATTACCAGATTTCTACAGTCTTTTTGGCATAATTCACAAGTATGACGTTCCACTCTCTGTTTGAGGGTGTTAGTCTTGGCATATTTTGAGAACTGCGGAAGCTCGTTTACATTATCAAACTTTGTAGCACATTCCTTCCGTTTGTATCCATCCTTGTAGAATGTTGTTGTTTTCGTTCCCTGTCTTGTTTCATACGCAACCGTAAATAAATCATTTCTACAATATCTACGCTTAATCTCATGAACATTCGTCTTGTACTTGCACGCAAATGTTTTATACATGCTGTATTTCATTACATTAGCAAATCTCCCGATTTTAAAGGAATCATTCGCTATGGAGTAATAATTATATAGTCCACGAACTTCTGCGTTGTATCTTGCTAAAATTTCAATGTCACTCTGGTTTACCAGCTTGCCCCTGTGAAGGGCTACAAATCTCTCTTTTCCGTTTTCGTTGATTTTGATTTTTATTGCTTTGTACTCAATTAACTTACCCACCCACTTTTCGCGTGGAACATATAGTTTTACTACTCCTGTTTGACACCTCTGAACTTTTCCGTTAGAAGTCTTTTTGAGTGTTTGTACTCTTGATACGGTAATATCGTACCCTAAAAATCTTGCTCTATCTCCAGTATGCGTAACCTTCGTCTTTGTGTCTGACATTTCTAATTTCAATGCTTTTTGCAGGAATATTTTCACGTCCTTCTTGATAGTTTCTGCGTCTGCTTTACTACCAATAACTCCGATGATAAAGTCATCAGCATATCTCGTATACTGAACCCTTTTATAATTACTGTCGTTATAGACATAAGGTGTTGTAGATTTTTCAATCATTTCCAGTTTCTTGAGATTTTTACATCTGATTTTCTTTTCTTCCTCGGACAGACTATCCCATATTTCTCTGCCCTTTTTTCTATATCTGTATGTCTTACTGACACTGGACTTATATGCAGTAGAAAAATGTTTCCTCTTAGCTTCTGTATTGAAGTTTTCTGCATAGTTTTCCATGAATTTATCCAGTTCATGAAGATAAATGTTTGCCAGCACTGGACTGACTCCCGAACCCTGCGGAACTCCGCTGTAAGTTCTATTGAATGTCCATTGTTCCATATATCCTGCCTTTAAGAATTTCCATATAAGCTGAATAAACGCTTCGTCATCAATCCTCTTTCTCAAGAGGTCAATAACTACATGGTGGTCAAAACTGTCAAAACATGCGTGTATATCTCCCTCTACAAACCAGTTCGCACCAGTAAAGGTGTTCTGTATTTGTTTCAGTGCTGTCTGACAGCTTCTGTTTGGTCTGAACCCATGTGATTTATTACTAAACACAGGCTCATAAATACTCTCCAAAATCATCTTAACGACTTCCTGCACGAGTTTATCATCCCCCGACTGAATACCTAGAGGACGCTTTTTACTGCTGTTTTTCTTTGCAATATATTCTCTTCTTGCAGGTTTTGGTTGGTAACTGCGCTCTTTTAAGGATAAAATAATCCTCTCAATTCTCTCGTTACCCATGCCATCAATCGTTGTTCCATCAGCTCCGGCAGTCATACTGCCATCATTTGCATAAATATTTTTATACGCAAGCCAATAAAACTCCGGATTGTACAGATTTCTGTATAACCTCTGAAATCTGTAAGTTTCATTCTTTGATTTTTCCATCAAATTTTTCAATACCTCAGTTGGATTTCTCAATGCCTCTCGCACCTTCCTTCATTTTAGTATTTTCTGATAAGCTGCTCCCCTTCGCCATGTGAACGTCATTAGCGTCTCGGACTACTATGGGAGCTGTGTGACCATGCCTGTTACCAGGTTTAGGTCATCCCCAGTTAGTAAATACAGGATTAGCATTCAGTGTTGTCGGCACCGACTTTCGCCATTTGCCCGCTGTCTTGCGGTTGCTCTTTCATGAGTATCTCTTGCTTTCATAACTGCGAAATGAAACCAACATGAAAGGCATACGTTTCAATCCTTTTCGTATGCAGGGCACGGATTCCCCCACTCTGGCTATCGTTTAGGCAGTTTAGCTTTGTACCTCATACACTGATTTTTATTCTTAAATATTTTGACGCACAGGATTAGCGTCTTTCCTATTTACGTTCCATCAGGAACAACAACATGCTACACTCCCCTTCGGGTTTCCCCTCTCGGATAAGTTGTAGAATAATAGGCTGTGATTTTTCATCACTTGATACTTTTACCTACTGCTTGCTAAAGGCAGTATCCTGTAAGTACCACGTCGCCAATTTATATTGCGCTGGCGACTTCTGGGCGCACACAATTCCCTTCAATGGTGTCGGCGTTGTCCTTGTAAATTGCTTTAAGCTGGGATTTTGATTGCAAAATAATAGAAGCTGATATTTCACGGCTACGGATTGTAGCGATCAGCTTCTCAAACTTTGGTATCTGCCCGATGTTCGCAAACTCATCTAACAAACAGCGTACATGAATAGGCAGTCTGCCATTATACACATCATCTGCCCTGTCACAGAGCAGATTAAAGAGCTGGGTATACATGATTGACACGATAAAATTGAATGTATCGTCTGTATCAGAGATAATGACAAACAATGCTGATTTTACATCCCCTAACATATCAAGTTCCAATTCAACAAAACTGGTCAAATCACGAAGCTCCTTAATATCAAAAGGTGCCAAACTTGCACCACAGCTAATTAAAATACTCTTAGCTGTCTTACCCGCAGCAAGTTTGTATTTTTTATACTGTTTTACTGCGAAATGGTCAGGTTCCCGCTCCTCCAGCTCCTCAAACATCAAATCCACCGGATTTTTAAATTCT
>JAFQJE010000003.1 GCA_017415145.1 Clostridia bacterium | reverse complement strand
TCGCCGCCTTTGCCAACGTTTGTACCAGGATGAATCTTTGTTCCTCTCTGTCTAACAAGAATATTGCCGGCGAGAACGCTCTGACCGTCTGCTTTTTTAACACCAAGACGTTTAGCTTCACTGTCACGTCCGTTCTTTGTGCTACCTACACCCTTTTTATGAGCGAAGAGCTGAATGTTAATCTTAAGCATAACTACACCTCCATATCAATAATGGTTATATATTCTTTGTATTGTTCTTCTAAATTTTTAAAGGTTAAGTACATTGCGTCAAGTAAAATATCTGCCTGCTTACACTCTTCTTCCGACATATTATCGGGAACAATACATTCGAGATAAGCATCTTTTACCTCGTAACCCACAGGAATTTTAATAATTTCTGTAAGTCCGTTTAAAGTGTGGGTTGCGATAGCAGAAACTGCAGCACACACGATGTCAGAACCCTGTTCTGCATATCCTGTATGACCATCAACCACATACTTTACAATGTGATTACCTTTTCTGTAAACACAAACCTTCGTCATGATTATGCGTTTATCTTTTCAATAACAACTTTTGTGAAAGGCTGTCTGTGGCCCTGCTTCTTTGAATAACCCTTCTTGGGCTTGTACTTGAAGACAATAACCTTCTTTGCCTTACCTTCTCCAACTAATGCTTTAGCTGTAACAGAAGCACCTTCAACTGTAGGAGCACCTACTTTTAATGAATCGCCTTCGCCAACTGCTAATACTTCGTTGAATGTAACAGTCTCACTGTCAGCTACGCCGAGTTTTTCAACGTAGATAACGTCACCTTCGGAAACCTTGTACTGTTTTCCGCCTGTTTTGATAATTGCGTACATAATCGCACCTCCTCCATCCTTGCTCGCTGCCGTTTCGGTAGGAATTCTACATTCCATTTATAACCTCACGCACGCGGCTAACATACATTATAGCATTACGGTATGTCAATGTCAATGATTTTTTTATCTTTTTGGAGAAGTTTTCCCAGAAATCTCCCTGAATTTTTATAATTACAGCTAAAAAGTTGCAGCATAGCTACAACTTTTAAACATTTACAAGCTTTCTTAAATTATCCATCTTGTGGTCAAGCTCTGCACTAAGTTTCGAGCAAAGGTGCAACTCCTCAGCCATTTCCTCTGTAAACTCAATATTTTTCTTGTAGCGGAGCTGATGTTCTAACGTCGCCCATGAATCCATAGCAATTGTACGGAGCTGAATTTCCACACGCATTGTACGTTTTTCATTTACAAGGTAAATGGGAACAGCTACTATCAGATGCAGACTTCGGTATCCGTTGTCTTTAGGAGCAGCTATGTAATCTTTTTTTGTAATTAACTCTATATCATCCTGACTAAGGAGTGCTTCTGCCAAAAGATAAACGTCACGTTCAAAAGAACATATGACACGCACTCCAGCTACATCATTTAAGTTTTCCTCTATTGAGTCAACACTCAATGAAAAATCATTTTTTATAAGCTTATCCCTTATACTCTTTAAGTTTTTCAATCTGCTTTTTATGGCACTGATGGGGTTTCTGTCATACTGGAGCGAAAACTCCTCGTTTAATACTCGGAATTTTGTTTCAACTTCCATCATGGCACACTTGTAATATGCCATCAATTCATCATATTGCCCCTCTTTTTCTTCAAAAATTGGTTCAAAACTTTTTGTTATTTCATTTACTTTCATTTTCAATCACCTTTAATTTCATTGTATCAAAGATGCACCAGTAATTCAACCTTAGTAATAATTTATTTAAAAATATTTTATTTGTACATATCAAGAGCCTCTGCAATATTATTGACACAATCTTTAAACTCACCGCTATTTAAAATGCAGATATCTGCATACTTTATATATAGCGGGTGACGTATTTTTCTCATTTCATAAAGCTTTTCAGGGTTAGCCTTTAGAAGAGGTCTTTTCTCTGCATTAAGCGTACTTAAAATATTTTCCACAGTACGATTTATGTAAACAACTGTACCGCACTTTTTAAGATATTCCATATTTTCGTGATTCAGCACCACTCCGCCACCTGTGGAAATAATGGTATTTTTATAGTTTTCGCTCACTTCTTTTGCTGTTTCGGTTTCTATTTTTCTGAAATATTCTTCCCCGTACTCATCAAATATCTCTGAAATTTGCCTGTTGTACTTTCTTTCGATATATGAATCCATATCCACAAAAGTCATCTTCAATTTGTAAGACAAAGCAAGACCAATTGTTGTTTTTCCTGCCCCTGACATACCTATTAAAACTATGTTTTCTTTCATAATTTTCCTCTATTTTTTGTTCTGCATATCTTTTGAAATACACATCAGATTTTCGAAAAATTCTTTTGCATATTCCTTATACTCGGGATTTTTTATCTGTGAGGTACGAGTATTTATAATTTCCATTTCACGTCCGGCATCAAGTATTTCTATGTTATTTTCCTTTTTATATTCACCTACACATTTCGATATTTCCATACGCTTTTCAAAAAGTTTTACAAGCTTTCGGTCTATTTTATCTATCTGCTTTCTGTACTTACTAAGCATAAGTTTTTGCCTCCAGAATTAAATCAAGCAGTGTTATTGCAGTTGCAGCCTCTATAACAGGAACAGCACGCTGAACTATACACGGGTCATGTCTGCCCTGTATTTTTGCAGTTATATTTTCCTTTGTTTCCACGTTCACCGTTTCCTGTTCTTTGCCAATAGAAGGTGTTGGTTTTATGACGACGCTAAAAACAACAGGCATGCCGTTTGTGACGCCTCCGTTTATTCCGCCGTTGTTGTTTGTTTTTGTACTGATTCTTCCATCTTCTATCGCAAAACTGTCATTAGCTTCACTACCAAGCATTTTGGAAAATTCTTGTCCTATTCCAAATTCTACAGACTTAACCGCAGGAACAGAAAACAACATAGAAGCAAGTCTGCTCTCTACTGATTCAAAGAAAGGAGAGCCGATACCACCCGGAATCCCTGTAATAACTGTTTCTATACTGCCCCCGATTGAGTCTGCATTACCTTTTGCACTAAGAATCTCTTGTTCTGCATCTTTTGCTCTGTCATCATTAATAAAAGCAAGCTTTTTATTTTTAAGTATTTTAAGCGCTGAAATGTCAGGATTTACATAATCGACTTTATCATCATGGACTTTACCTATGTTTTTTATATGTGAAAATACTTCAATATTTTGTTTTTTAATTATTTGTTTTGCCAATGCCCCTGCAAAAACTATTGGTGCTGTTAGTCTTCCTGAGAAATGTCCGCCGCCACGATAGTCATTAAAGCCATTATAACGGAGTTTTCCACTGTAATCTGCATGGGATGGGCGAATAATTTCAGGATGATAATCAGAAGAACGTGTATTTGTATTTCGCATCGTTACACATATCGGTGTGCCTGTCGTATAGCCGTTAAACACTCCACTTAAAACTTCAGGAAAATCATCCTCGCTACGAGGTGTGGAAAAAGCGTTTTTGCCAGGAGCACGTCTACCCATTTCAAACATTATTTCATTCATATCAAGCTCAATTCCTGATGGCACTCCATCAATAACCACACCTATAGCCTCTGAGTGTGATTCTCCAAACAAGCTTATTCTGAAAAGTTTTCCGTAGCTATTGGCCATTTTCTATTCTACCTCCTAAACTAAAGTAATCGTCCCAAAAATCAGCATATGATTTTCTGACACTATCTGCACCGCTAATTATAACATCGTTATCCGCAACGGTCGCTGCAATCGCTAATGACATGGCAATTCTGTGGTCGTTGTGGCTGTCAACTGCTCCGCCATGCAATTGAGTTTTTCCGTATATTGTAATGGAATCTTCGTATTCTTCAATACGAGCACCAAGTTTTGTCAATTCACAAGTTATAGCCGACAGTCTGTCGCTTTCCTTTATTCTCAGGCGTGCCGCACCCACAATATGCGTTACTCCTTCCGTTTGTGTTGCTAAAACAGTCATAATCGGCACAAGATCCGGAATCTGACTTACATCTATTGTACGCTCGCCTTTTTGTGTTTTCATGATATTTATAACATCAAGAATTGCCTTATCTCCCTGAGTAGAATTCTCGCTCAAACCACAAATCTCAATATTGTTTCCTAACGCATTTGCCACATAATAAAAGGCAGCCTGAGAGTAATCACCCTCAATTTCACAATCACGAGCTTTGTATTTTTGGTTTCCTTTTATATAAAAATGTCTTAAATCCTCAGATGCGTCTATCTTAATTCCGTATTTTGACAGCATCTCCAAAGTCATATTGATATAGCCAACAGACTCTAAGGGTGTAGTGATTACAATTTCGCTGTCATCAGAAAGCATCGGCAGGGAAAATAAAAGTCCTGTAATATACTGGGAACTTACATTTCCCGAAAGCTCATATACTCCACCTGATAATTTACCTTCAAAATATATTCTATCCTTATCTTTCCTGTAGAAAATGCCCTGAGAATCAAATATCTTATAATAATCATCTAAAGGACGTTCTAAAAGCCTTACTCTGCCTGTTACACTAAAGTTCCCTCCAATGGCCAAAGCTATAGGAATAATAAAACGCAAGGTTGAGCCCGATTCGTTACAATCAATCAAAACATCGTCAAGGTTTTTACCTTTACATACACCTGAAACTCTCGCAACCGAGCCATTTACTGCAATATCTGCCCCAAGGCATTTTACAGCATTTAACGTTGCCAATATATCCTGACTATATGAAAGATTTGAAATTTCTGACACTCCCAAAGCAAGAGCCGCCCCTAATAAAGCACGGTGCGCCGCACTTTTAGATGGCGGCACACACACTTTACCTATTAGTTTTTCAGGAGTAATTTTTACTGTTTTATACATCAAATCACCAGTTATCTTAATGTTACATCAAGTTTTGATGAAAGTTCTTTTAAGATACTTTCAATTACAGGATTTATATCCTCATCTGTAAGAGTTTTGTTTTCGTCACGCAATACCAGTGAATATGCCATTGATTTTTTGTTTTCAGGAATCTGGTTACCCTTATAAACATCAAATAATGTAAGGTTTTCAAAGATATTCCCTGATTTTTTCTTTATAATATTTTCAATTTGAGCAGCTAAAACACTATCATCTGCAATTAAAGCAAGGTCACGCTGAGATGCGGGGAATTTAGGTAGCTTTTTATATGTTTTTTCTGTTTTCGCCAACATCAGCATATCCTCAAAGTCAATTTCAGCTACATAAACGTCACTTGATATGCCGTAGTTTTCAGCTACCGCAGGATGAATCTGACCAATAGTACCGATTGTTTTTCCGCCTGCAATGAGATTTGCGCATCTGCCGGGATGGAATGTAGAGTTTGTCTTTTCAGGTTCAAAAGAACGTTTAGCAATGCCTAAATCATCAAGCATAACTTCAACTACACCCTTTAAGTCAAAGTAGTCGCAATTACCATACATACCGATTGTTACTACTCTTCTTTCCTCAGGAAGGTCTTCACCTTCTTTGGGGATATATATTTTACCAAGTTCAAAGAGTCTTACCTGCTCTGCCTTAAAGTTTTCGTTACGAGCTACAACCTCCATCATAGAGGCAATTGCTGTTGTTCTCATAATTGAGTTTTCAACACCTAAAGGATTTGTGATAACTACAGCGTTTCTCTTCACACTATCTCCAGGCATATTGAGTCTATCAAAAATATTGGGATTTGTGAAACTAAACACCAATGTTTCATAAAGTCCGCAACCAACTAAAGTATTCTTTACTCTGTCTTCAATCTGCTGAGAGTATGTTTTTATACCTACTGTTGTATCCCCATCCATAAGAGTTGAGGGAATCTTGTCATAACCATACATACGTACGATTTCCTCTGCTATATCATTAAAGCAAAGTACATCAGGACGGAATGTGGGAACAGTAATAACATCGCCATCTACTGTAAAACCTAAATCAGTAAGAGTCTTTACCATTTCATCTGCTGGAACACAGAAACCGATAAATTCATTTATTCTTTCAGGTTCAAATTTTATTGTAACTTTTTTCGGTTTTGTGCCGTAAACGTCGATTATTCCGTCTACAACCTCACCGCAACCCAGTTCTTCTATAAGTTCGCATGCACGCATTACTGCAGGATATGTGTTTTCTGTGTCCAAGCCTTTTTCAAATCTTGATGAGCTTTCTGTACGAAGACCTAATTTTTTAGCTGTAATACGAACAGATGAGCCTAAGAATGTAGCAGATTCAAATAAAACTGTCTTGGTATCCTCTCTCACTTCTGAGTTAAGACCACCCATAACACCTGCAACTGCAACAGGCTTTTTGCCGTCGCAAATCATAAGCATTGAGCTGTCTAATGTATGTTCTTCTCCGTCTAACGTTGTCATAAGTTCACCGTCACGCGCTCTTCTTACATTTATCTCATTACCTTCAAGATATGACATATCAAAAGCGTGCATCGGCTGGCCATATTCAAGTAAAATGTAGTTTGTAATATCTACGATATTATTGATAGAACGGATACCGCAGGACTGAAGCCTTTTTACCATCCATGCAGGAGAAGGACCGATTTTAACGTTTTTAACCATTTTTGCAGTATAACGCTTACAAAGTTCAGGCTCTGAAACCGTTATTTTCATATAGTTGTTGATGTCGTCGCCCGAACCTTTTACTTCGGGAGTTTTTACGTTAAAAGCTCTGTTAAATGTTACTGCTGTTTCTCTTGCTAAACCAATTACACTGAAACAGTCAGGACGGTTTGATGTGATTTCAAACTCTACAACAGGATTATCAAGACCAAAAACTTCCTTTATATCTTTTCCCAAAGGAAGACCGTCTTCCAATATCAGGATACCGTATTCAGCATCTGGAAAATCTTCCTTTGTCATTCCGATTTCTTCATATGAGCAAAGCATACCGTTTGATTCTACACCGCGGAGCTTACCCTTTTTGATTTTTGTTCCGTCAGGAAGCAATGCTCCGTCTTTTGCTACGGGTACAGTTTGACCAGGTTTTACATTGTCTGCACCTGTTACTATCTGTAATGTTTCTGTACCTACATCTAACATACAAACCTTGAGTTTATCTGCATCAGGATGCTTTTCTACTGACAAAATTTTACCTGTAACAATGTTCTGTATTTTGTCTCCTATATTTTCTATACCCTCAACTTTTGAGCCTGACATTGTTAAGGCGTGATTGTATTCTTCGGGAGTTATACCCGACATATCTGTATAATCAGAAAGCCAACTTAATGGTAATTTCATTTTT
The DNA here is from genome assembly GCA_017415145.1 of Clostridia bacterium. Lineage (GTDB taxonomy): Bacteria > Bacillota > Clostridia > UBA1381 > UBA9506 > Congzhengia. Next base: position 28,167 of record JAFQJE010000003.1, on the reverse strand, counting down.
TTAACCTCTCTTCCTCTCGTTTAGAACTGCTTTAAGAATCTTACGTCATTTTCGTATAGGTGTCTCATATCGTCAATGTTCATTCTTCTCATAACGATACGCTCTAATCCCAAACCAAATGCAAAGCCGCTGTATTCATCGGGGTCGATATTACAACGTCTTAATACATCGGGATGTACCATACCTGCACCTAAGATTTCTATAAAGCCCTCGCCTTTACATACTCGGCAACCTTTGCCACCGCATACGAAGCATGATACGTCTACCTCCGCACTGGGTTCTGTAAAGGGGAAATGGTGAGGACGAAGTCTGATTTTCGCATCCTGACCGTATAAGGATTTAATAAACTGCTCTAAAGTTCCTTTTAAGTCTGCCATTGTGATGCCTTTATCAACAACAAGGCCTTCAATCTGATGGAAAACAGGAGAATGTGTAGCATCTACTGCATCACTTCTGTAAACTCTGCCCGGTGCTATAATTCTGATAGGGGGCTTAGCGTGCTCCATAACACGAATCTGCATGGGAGATGTCTGTGTACGAAGTACAACATTATCACTTACATAGAATGTATCCTGTGTGTCACGTGCAGGATGTTCTTTGGGAATATTTAAAGCTTCAAAGTTATAGTAATCAAGTTCAACATCAGGACCTTCTGCAATAGAAAATCCCATGCCCAAAAAGATATTTTTAACTTCGTCTAAAACCTTTGTAATGGGATGAAGTCCGCCTATTTCAGGCTTCTTTCCTGCCATAGTTACGTCAATAACCTCTCTTGCAAGCTTTTCTTCACGTGCTTTAGCTAAAAGAATTGTTTTTCTTTCTGTTAAAGCAGATTCAACGGCTTCACGAACTTCGTTTGCCAACGCTCCGATAACAGGACGTTCTTCTGCTGACAAACCTCCCATCTGACGGAGTACCTGTGTGAGCTCACCTTTTTTACCAAGCACACTTACTCTCAAATCTTCAAGTTCCTGCAACGAAGATGAAACTGCTAATTTTTCTTCTGCTGACTTTTTGATTGCCAACAACTGTTCTTTCATAATAACTTTACCTTTCTGCTCACCGAGTTTTTCTGTCGGGTTGTGAGCATTACCTGACAGTTTTACGGGACAATAAAAAAAGTTGTCTGCCCCGCAAGGGACGGACAACTAAAATAATCCGCGGTACCACCCAAATTCTTCTCATTAAAAGAAGCACTCTTTTGTGCCTTACGGGCACTAATCGCCATACTCTACTGTTGTTTCAAGTACAGAACTCCGAAGTGAAATTTCACCTTACGCCTTAACCGAGTTTCCTTTCAGCCCATCGAGAAACTCTCTCTTTGTGGTGTTTACGGGGCTACTTTGCTTCATCATAGTCTTTGAAATTATTCATTTTGTCTCATTCTAACACACATTTTGCCATTTTTCAAGTAGTAAATTCAATTTTTATACTTTTTATAAGGAAAAATTCCATTTTTCTGTTGACTTAAATCGAATAAAAATATATAATATATCTATGCGATTTTAAAGGAGGCAGACAAATGAAAAAAAGTATCGCGAAATTAATAATCGCCCTACTTGTAATCGTTACATCGGTTGTAGTCGTACTTGGCGGTATGAATATAAGCGTGTTTGATTATGACATTACTTACCCCAACGCATTGGATGAAGACTGGGGTATCAGACAGGGCTTAGACCTTGTCGGCGGTTCAGTTATTACTTATGAAGCTCAGACTGAAACTGCAACAGACGAACAGATGCAGTCAGTTGAGAACGTATTAAGAAACCGTCTTGACTCGTTAGGTTACAACGAGGCAACAGTTTCCCGTCAGGGAGAAAAGAAAGTAAGAATTGAAATTCCTGCAATTCAGGACCCCCAGGAAGCAGTAGAAACATTGGGTAAAACAGCTGTTCTTACTTTTGCTGATTCAGACGGCAATACAGTATTAGAGGCATCAGACGTTTCATCAGCTACAGCAGCATACGCTGCTATCGATGATACAGGCGTTGCCGTTCATCATGTAAAGCTCAAACTCAACTCATCAGGTATTGACAAATTTGCTCAGGCAACGTCAATTGCTTCACAGAAGGCAGAAGGTTCAAACTACATCGCAATCAAGCTTGACGATGAAGTTATCAGCCAGCCCAGAGTTACTACTGCAATTAATCAGTCAGAATGTGTAATCTCAGGCGGATTTACAGATTCTACCGAAACAGCAGAGCTTGCAGCTTTAATCAATTCAGGTAACTTACCCTTCTCTATTAAAGATGTTGAGTTGAGCTCTATCGGACCTACACTTGGTGAAGAAGCATTGAAGACCAGCTTAATTGCAGCAGGTATTGGTATTATCCTTATTCTTTTATTTATGTTATTGATTTACAGACTTCCCGGTCTTGTTGCAGACATTGCACTTTTAGCTTACATTGCTATTGTTGTTTATATAATGACATTCTTCAGAATCAACTTGAGTCTTGCCGGTATTGCAGGTATCATCCTTTCAATCGGTATGGCAGTTGATGCTAACGTTATTATATTTGAAAGAATTAAGGAAGAGTTGAAATTAGGTAAGACAATTAAAACATCAGTTGTTTCTGGTTTCAACAGAGCTTTCATCGCTATCATTGACGCAAACATCACAACAATCATCGCCGCAGTTGTCCTCTACATTTTCGGTACAGGTACAATTCAGGGCTTTGCTATAACCCTTGCTATCGGTACAGTTGTTAGTATGTTTACTGCAATATTCGTTACAAAGTATTTGTTGAATCTTGTTGTTGATCTCAAAATCAAGAATATTGCTTTATACGGTGTAAGAAAGAAAAAGGAGGTAGTAGAATAATGCTTAAAATAGTAGAAAAAGCAAAAATTTATTTTGCTATTCCTTTGGTACTCATTCTTTTGGGTGTTATCTTCTTTGCCGCAAACGGCGGTTTTGTTCAGGACGTTGACTTTGCCGGCGGTATGACAATGTATGTTGATATGGGAAAAGAAGCAGACTTAGGTGAAATTGCAAAGGTTGTCGAAAGTGCTGACTCCTCAATCAAAAGTCCTAATGTTCTTAAATCAGATGGTAATGTTGTTGTTATCCAGACAACACCTATTGAACGTGATGTAAGAGATAAGATACAGACCGCTTTAGTAGATAAGTATGGCATTGACAGAAATACAGCATTTATTCAGATTGAAGACGTTACTGCAACAATGGGTGCAGAACTCAGAAGTCAGGCTTTAACTGCAGCTTTGATTGCTTGTCTTTTAATGTTTATCTACATTGTAATAAGATTCGAGTTCTTCACAGGTCTTTCTGCGGTAATCTGTCTTATTCACGACGTACTGATAATGCTTACATTCTACGCAGTATTCAGAGTTCCTATGAACGCAAACTTCATTGCTGCTATGCTTACAATCATCGGTTACTCTATCAACAACACAATCGTTGTATTTGACCGTGTTCGTGAAAATCAGGGTAAAGCGATGAGAGATTTAAAATCATTGGTTAATACAAGTGTAAACCAGACTTTAAAACGTTCTATCTATACAACATTAACTACTATTGTTCCTGTAGTATTGCTGTACGTTTTAGGTGTTGACTCAATCAAAGAATTTGCACTTCCCCTTATGGTAGGTTTACTTGCCGGAACATACTCCAGTGTGTTCTTAGCAGGTTCTGTATGGGCAGGTCTTAAATCTTTAGTTAAAAAGAAAAAACTTGCTAGAAGATAAGAAAAATTTAAAGCGGTGGATTTCCACCGCTTTTTTGTTGTCATAATATGAAAGAGAGTCTGCATTTTATTGCAGGCTCTCCCATTCTTCATATAACAATAATAATTTGTCATTTAGTTCTTCAATTTTTTCAGTAATTTCGGCACATTTGACATAGTCAGAAGTATTCTCAGGTAATAACAATTCCCCATTGAGATTTTCTATTGTTTCTTCCGTCCGAGCAATTTCTGCCTCTAACTTTTCAATTCTGTTTTTACGCTTGCGTTCATCTGCCGCATTTTTCTTCTTTAAAAGGTAATCCTCTTTTTCACTTGAAATCTTTACTGTCTCTTTTATCTTTTCATCAGAAGACGTTTTTGTACTTTTTTCAAGGTAATAGGAATAGTTTCCTTGATAATTTTCAAGTTTTTTGTTATTAAGACGCAAAATTCTGTTTGAAAGCTTATTTATAAAATATCTGTCGTGGGAAATTGCAAATATCGTGCCCTGATACTTTTCCAAAGCATCCTCAAGCATTTCACGGGATTTTATATCTAAGTGATTTGTCGGTTCGTCCAAAAGAAGAAAATTTGCACGCTTTAACATAAGCTTTAAAAGCATCAGTCTTGCACGCTCTCCGCCTGATAACTCTGATATATATTTAAAAGCATCATCTGCTTTAAATAAAAACCCTGCCAATGCATTGCGGACATCTGTAATTGTCAGTTCAGGAAATGTATCTGCCACTTCATCAAATAAGGTTTTACTGTAATCAAGTGTTGACTGAGTCTGGTCAAAATATCCTACATCTACGCTTGAGCCTATTTTTATTTCTCCTGTATCTGCCTTTTCACTGTCTATCAGTATCTTAAAAAGTGTAGTTTTGCCACAACCATTATCTCCCAGCAAAAACACACGCTCCCCTCTTCTTATAAGAAGATTGATATCTGAAAACAAATGATTGTCACCAAATGATTTAGAAAGGTTTTTGACGTCCAATACCTCATTTGCACCTGTTCTTGTTATCTCGAAACGTGGCTTTATGCTGTCGAGTTCTTCTTTAGGAATTACAAGAGTTTCCCTCAATCTGTCTACAGATTTTTGCTTGTGTTCTGCAGTTTTTATGTTACGCTCTCTGTTCCAACGCTTCTGCTGTTCTATAATCCCTTCGATACGCTTGATTTCTCGCATGGTGTTTTCGTATCGGCGTTCTATATATTTTTCGTTTTCTTCCTTGAGTTTTAAGTATCTTGTGTAATTTCCGTCAAATGCGGTAAGGTGCTGATATTCAAGCTCAAAGGTTTTGTTTGTTACCTTATCTAAAAAGTATCTGTCGTGAGATATAACAACAAATGCACCCTTGTAATTTGCAAGAAAAGTCTCAAGCCATTCAACTGATGCAATATCCAAATGGTTTGTAGGCTCGTCCAAAAGCAGTAAATTTGCACCACTGAGCAATATTTTACACAGGCAAACTCTCGTTTTTTGCCCACCGCTCAAAAGTGAAAAAGGTTTATCCAGGTCATCTTCTGAAAAACCTAGTCCTAAAAGGCTTGATCGGACAATGTTTTTGTAGGTGTATCCGTCATTTTCCTTATACTCCTCAGTAAGCTTGTGGAGTTTGTCTGCATTTTCCTCAGCATCACCAATGCCCGCCTCGATATTTCCCGTAAGCTCAAGCATCCTCTCTTCCATATCTTTAAGATGTGAAAAAACAGTGAGAACTTCCTCATAAACTGTCAAATCAGAATCAAGTCCTGCATGCTGTTCAAGGTAGCCAACATTAGTGCTTTTAGGCAAAAACATTTCCCCTCCGTCGTGGGTGTCACCCTCTAAAATCATCTTAAAAAGGGTTGTTTTTCCGCAGCCGTTTGCACCGACGAGTCCAATTTTGTCATGTTCTTCTACCGAAAAGGAAACATTTTCAAAAAGGCAACGTTCACCAAAGTATTTATTCACTTTTGATAAACTAAGTAAACTCATATACCTTAAACCTCTACTACTTCTACCCCTGCTACTGCCTCATCAACTAATCTATCAAACTCAAGGAGTTTTTCTGATTGCTTGATTTTGTCAAGTTTTGGTTTTGTTAATGGATGCCTGGGAGTAAATATTGTACAACAATCCTCATAAGGTAATGTGGATGTTTCAAAAGTATCAATCTTACGTGCTATTGTTATTATTTCTTCTTTGTCCATACCAATAACAGGTCTGAATACGGGCATTTTTACGATTTCGTTTGTTACATACATCGCTTCTACCGTCTGACTTGCAACCTGACCGATACTCTCACCTGTAACAAGTGCCTTTGCACCATTATTTTGTGCAACTTTCTCTGCAATCGCCATCATAAATCTTCTCATTATGATAGTTAACTGGTCAGAGGGACATTTTTCTTTTATTGCAAGCTGAATATCTGTAAAAGGCACAATATGAACCTTCATACCGCCTGTGTATTTTCCAAGGAGTTTTGCCAAAGTTAAAACCTTATCCTTTGCACGCTGGCTTGTATAAGGATGCGAGAAAAAGTGAACAGACTCAAGACCAAGTCCACGTTTTGCACACATATATCCTGCAACAGGGCTGTCAATACCGCCCGAGAGCAACAGCATGCCCTTGGAATTTGAACCAACAGGCATACCGCCAAGACCTTTTTCACGCTTGCAATATACATATATGTTTGTTTCTCTTACCTCAGCAGTTACAACCTTTTCAGGATTCTTTACATCTACCTCAATTCCAGGGAAGCTTTCGTATAAATGTCCGCCTAACTCCATACAGATTTCAGGAGATGTCATATGATATTTTTTGTCCGCACGCTTTGCTTCTACCTTGAATGTTTTAGTACTCTCGAGTTCTCCACGCAAAGCTTCTACCGCCTGTGTCTTTAGCTCTTCAAAGTCTTTTGACAAAACAAAAGCTTTAATTATTGCTACGATACCGAAAACTTTTTTTAAACTTTCTACTGCATCATCGATAACAGCAGGATCTGCCATATCAATATAAATTGTAGCCTGTGCACGCCAAACCTCTGCCTTGTTTGGGCGAAGAGCACCTTTGATATTTTTTATAAGTAAATCCTCAAAGGCGTGACGATTTAAGCCTTTTAAGATTATTTCTCCGTATTTAACCAATATAATTTGTTTCATATCTGTTCTCCCTTAGAATTTTTTGCCTGAATTGAATCTACATTTTTACAAACATACATTACTCTTTCGCTATTTTCTTTAGCAGGATTATTCGTAAAATTATCAAGTTTTTCCAAAATCTCGAAACCATTTGCGGTCAGTGCATTTTCTATTTCTAAATTACTGTATACTCTTTCTGTATGAACCTCATCAAAACGGGAATATAAGTCCCCATCTTTCACAAAGAAAGTCAGATAAAAATCACAGAGTTTTTCTTCTTCACAGTAGTTGTTTTCCCATGTGTAAAAAATCCTGTCATTGTCAAATGTAAAAATATTATCAGCCAGTATGTTTTTGAATTTATACTCTGTATTTATATCAAAAATAAGCAATCCGTCAGGTTCTAAATAATTATTACATAGTCTGAAAGTTTCATAAAGACTTTCATCATCCAAAAGATAATTTACACTGTCTAATGAGCAAACTATCGCACCCACAGTGCCGTAAAGTTCAAAGTCTTCCATAGGCTGATTCAAAAAAAGTACACCAGGGTTCTTTTCCTGTGCTATCTGCAGCATTTCAGCCGACATATCTGCACCAATCATTTCGTAGCCTTTATCCGATAAATGTTTTGTAAGCGTGCCTGTTCCGCAGGCAAGGTCTAAGACAATATTATTCCCTACACCATATTTTTTAATTTTACTGTCTATGATTTGGGAAATTTCCTCATACGGAACATCTTCCATCAATTCATCATAAACTTGCGCAAATTTTGAATATGCGTCCATTTTAGTCACCTTTTTTTACTTCTTCCCAATATTTTTTAATAGCATTCTCATTTTTGTTATCTCCAGGGCTATAGTATTTTCTGCCACACAGTTTTTCTGGAAGATAATCCTGTTTTACATAGTTGTTTTTGTAGTCATGGGGATATTTATACCCTTGCCCGTGACCGAGTTTCTCTGCACCGCCATAATGTGAATCTTTAAGATGCACAGGAATTTCCCCGGCATCACCTGACTCGATATCTGAAAACGCCGCATCAATTGCACAGACAGCAGAATTTGATTTAGGTGCTGTAGCAAGTAAGAGTGTTGCTTGTGCTAGTGGAATTCTTGCCTCAGGTAAACCTAATTGCTGTGCACTGTCTACACATGATTTTACGATTGATGCTGCCATAGGATAAGCAAGTCCTATATCTTCTGATGCAATAACCATAAGTCTTCTGCAGGCAGATGCTAAATCTCCCGCCTGTAAAATCCTTGCTAAATAATGTACTGCTGCATCAGGGTCGCTGCCTCGTATTGATTTTTGAAAACATGACAAAACGTCATAGTGACTATCTCCATCTCTGTCGTGGCGAAACGCTTTTTTAGCAGCTGCCTGCTCTACCATAGAAACTGAAATCTTCACATTTCCGTCCGCAGTATCACCTGCTGAATTTACACAAAGTTCTAATGTGTTCAAAGACTTTCTCACATCTCCACCACAGGTTTGTGCAATAGCTTCAAGTGCTCCTGTTTCAAATCTGACTTTTGTATCCAGCTCTTTTTCTAAAATCTTGACTCCACGTTTTACTGCTTTTTCAACGTCTTCTTTTTCTAATGGCTTAAATTCAAACACAGATGAACGACTCAAAATCGCATTATATACATAAAAATAAGGATTCTCTGTAGTGCTCGCAATGAGTGTTACCGAACCGTTTTCTATTACTTCCAATAGCGATTGCTGTTGCTTTTTGTTGAAATTCTGTATTTCATCCAGATACAACAGTATGCCGTTTTCGCTTCCTATCGCACCAATTTCTGCAATTATAGCCTTAATATCTGAAACAGATGCATTGGTGGCATTTAGCTTATAAAGGCGCTTGTTACACATTTTGGCTGCGATATTCGCCATAGTGGTTTTTCCCGTACCCGATGGTCCATAAAATATCATATTTGAAATTTTACCAGATTTTATAATTTTATATAAAAGCTTATCCTCGCCTACTAAATGCTTTTGTCCTACAAAGTCTTCAAGCCTTTCAGGTCTTATTCTGTCTGCTAACGGATTGAGCATCTATGCCACCTCTTTATTTTCAAAAAAGGTCTGCCAAACTATTTGTTTTACAGACCTTTTTTCATTCTTATTTCTTTTTAATTGCAATAACAACCTTACGGTTGGGCTCTTCGCCTACACTGTATGTTTCAACGTTGTCATTTGACTGCAGCGTTGCATGGATAATTCTTCTCTCGTTTGAGTGCATAGGCTCAAGTGTAATTTTTTTGCCTGTTCTAACTACAGTTGATGCAAGGTTTTTAGCAAGCTTGATTAATGTCTGCTCACGTCTTGCTCTGTAATTTTCAACATCCAATACAACCTTTACATATTCAACGTCACCCTTGTTTACACAAAGATTTGTCAAATGTTCTAATGAATCAAGTGTATCTCCACGCTTACCAATAATGATACCTAAATTATCACCAATGAGATTAATTCTCATTATTTTGCCTTCGCGCTTGATTTCAAAATCTACCTTCATGCCCATTGAGAAGAAAACATCATCTAAAAAGCTGCGGGCACGTTCTTCTAAATTAACGTCTGCTGTAACACGAACAACAGCCTCTTTTGCACCGATACCAAATAAACCCTTGCTGCCAGATTCTAAAACCTCAACCTTAACATTACTTCTGTCAAGCTTTAATTCTGCAATGGCTATTTCTATCGCTTCGTCAACGGTTTTTGCCGTGATTTCTACGCTTTTACTCATATTTAACTACCTTTCTTTACTTCTTTTTCTTTTTACGCTCCCTGAAATGCTTTTCGTCTTCTGAAAGTATTGTGGGAACTTCAACCTTCAATACCTTGTTCAAAACAAACATCTGTCCAATCTGGAACAAGTTTGATATTGTCCAGTAAAGACCTAAGCCTGCAGGAAGTGTAATTGCAAACCAGGCTGTCATAAAGGGGAATATTGTGTTCATTGTCTTCATGCTGCCTGCTGCATCGGGATTAGCACCTGTTCCGCTGATTTTAGTAGAAACAACAGATACAAGGTATGTTGTTAAACCTGCCAGAATAGGAATAAGTGCGTACTGCCAGTTCTGCATAATAAAGTTAAATGTAGGAGTAACAGACAAATCAAATCCGAAAAAGTCAAAGTTAATCAATGCACTCTCACTAACAACGTCACTTAACTTGTCCATTGAACCGCCCATACTCTTTGCAAGACCAATCTGGTCTATAGGCTCTACCCCGCCTAAACGCTCGTTTATAATTCCAATTACTTCTTTTGATAACATCATAACATAGCTCATAGGCTTCCTGATGATGTTATAAAGAGCAATAATTATAGGAAACTGAATAAGCATAGGAAGGCAACCACCCATAGGATTTACGCCTGCCTCCTGATAAAGTTTCATTGTTTCCTGACTTAATTTTTCTTTGTCCTGACCATACTTTTCCTGTAACTTCATAAGTCTTGGCTGTATAGCCTGAGTCTTTTTCATTGATTTTTGCTGCTTGATATTCAAGGGAACCAAAATCAATTTTATTATAATCGTGAACAGAATAATTGTCCAACCATAGCTTCCGACAAACGTATAGATACCGCGAAACAGGTATCCTAAAGGAACGTTAATAATATCAAAAACAGAGTTCAAGATTTTCCTCCTTACATAAAAAGGTTTAATCTTCTTTTTCTACAGGGTCTAAACCACCCTTACAAAACGGGTTACACCGAAGAATACGCCACAGGGCCATTAAACCACCACGGAGCAAGCCTTTTTTCTCAATTGCTTCAACTGCATAAGCCGAGCATGTGGGATAAAACCTGCAACACGGTTTTTTATAGGGCGATATTCTTCTTTGATAAAATCTGATAAGTGAAATTAAAACCTTTTTCATAACAAACATTTTCGCAAAACTATTTTATAAGCTTTGCCCGATTAAACATAGAATAAACAATCCCAGACGCTTCATCGTAAGAATTTACCTCCAGGCTACCATCTTTGGCTGAAATTATAATATCGTATCCTGATAAAATACTATCCTCCACCAATCTGTAGCTTTCACGGAGCAGTCTTCTCAAACGATTGCGTTTTGTGGCTTTTGCAAGTTTTTTACCAACACGGAATCCGAGACGATTATAATCCTTGCCGTTTGGTAAATAATATAAAGTAAAAAATTTGTGGTATGTTCTTTTTCCAAGTTTATAAACTTTTAAATACTGCTCGTTTCTGTTTAAACTGATTGTTTTTTTCATAATTGGTCTAATTATGAAATAAAGTCGCTTGAGCGTGCCCAAGCGACTAAATGTTCATAAATTACTTATGCAGATAATACTTTTCTGCCCTTCAGTCTTCTTCTGGCTAAAACCTTTCTACCAGAGCGAGTGCTCATTCTGTTTCTAAAGCCATGATCCTTTTTTCTTTTTCTTCTATTAGGCTGATATGTTCTAAGCAAAGTGCTACACCTCCTGATTTTCTTATAAAGCACACCACAATTAATTTTAACTAAGTTTCCTCAAATATTATACATAATTTGTACCCTATTGTCAATACTTTTTTCATAATTTATCCTTAACTTTTTCTTTGTTAATAAAAATTAAATTTTTGCCAACAAATACTTGTTATACGTTGATATCTTTGTTATAATTATGAAGGTATATAATTTATTGAATATATTTTGGAGGTAATTATGCGCATTGACTTATCATGCCCCGTCGAAAACCGCGGAACTATCGTAAAGACAAACTCAGAAACTGGCGAACAGTATCTCTTATTAAAACTTTTAAACATCAGCGAAAAAACTATCACATCTGTAAACTTTAATGTAAAAGCTTATGATGAAAATGGCACAGAGCTTGGTGTTATTCCTGTTGAGCTTACAGAACTTGAGGCTAATCCCAAAGATTTTTTTGCAGAAAACAAAGCTATTTCATTAGCTGATTTCCCCGAGGCAAAAAACTTTGTTGTTGAAGTTACTCACGCCACATTTATAGACGAAGAACCCTATACCCCTTCCGATGAGAACACAATAGAATTTGATAATAAAGAAGCATCTGTGGATGACGTTATTGCACTTCGTGAATTTGCACCCGTAGCCGTTTGTTTTGCTCAAAACGCCGACGACCATTGGAAATGCGTTTGCGGAAGACCTAACTTCTTAGATTCAGAGAACTGTGTGCGTTGTGGCATAGAAAAAGAAAAAGCTTTGTCAAAGTTTTCATCAAGAGATGCTCTTGATAAAGCAATAGAAGAAGTAAAGCAAGCAGAAGAACAGGCAGCAATTGAAGCTGAAGAGCTGGCAGCAGAAAAACTTGCTGCTAAAAAGGCAAAACAGAAAAAAGCTCTTGTTATATCAGGAGCAGTTGTTGCAGGCTTGATTGTACTGGCAGCTTTAGGTTTCTTTGGCAGAATTGTGTATTACAACATTGCAGCAAACCAGGCTGTAAAGAACGGTGACTACACCAAGGCTTACGACTACTATCTTAAATCAGGCAGCAGTAAAATAAACGACGTTGCAGACCTTGCACGAGGTAACACTCCCTCAAATCTGATGTTTCAGGGCGGTATCTGCACCGAGGACAATGAGAATTTCTATTTCCTTACTTTAAACGGCGAAACATATCACTTTAACCTTATAAAAGAGAACAAAAAAACCAAAAAGAAGGAAATTCTTACAGACTCAGCTGCAGGTTCTTTATGCGCTGTTGGCGACTACATCTACTTTATGGACAGCGAAACCTCAGGTGTTAAAAGAATTACAAAAGACGGCAAAAACATTGATACTATTATACAAACTCCCGTTAAGCATATTGACGTAATTGGCAATACCCTTTATTATATCCAGACTGATTATGATAATCCCGACAACCTCACTTTGGAGCAATGTCAGACATTGGCATCTCAAGGACAGATGAAGACCTTCGACAGAATTCACAAGATGGATATAAACAAAAAATCAGATACACTCTTGTCAAAAGACGGCATTCAGACCTGTGCAATATACGGAAACTGTATTTATTACCTTAGTGCCGGCGAAGAAACCTGGGATTCGGGGCATTTAAAGGTTATGGATTTAAACGGAAAAAATGTTGAAACTATTATTTCCTCTCCTGTTGCTACGTTTACAATTATGGACAATAATCTTTACTATGTTCCTCTTTATAACGAAGCAATTAAAGGCTCAGAAATAACATCCGTTACGGACCTTGACTACAGATTAATTAGAATTAATCTTGACACAAACGAAACCGATGAATTGAATACAGAATTTATGACACTCTATATTAATCAGTCAAAAGATTCAGTATTATCTGTAGTTGTCAACCGTGCACAGTATATCGATTATTACAATTCGATGTTCTCAGGTAATAGCGAGGCAACAGTAGAAGAACCCTCATACTCCATTATTGCAACAAATATAAATGACGGCACATATAAATATCTCGTAACAGGTGACGTACAGATATTCAACGTATCAGGCGATGAAATCATTTGTTATCTGGCAAGTCAGGGTATCTGCAGACTTAAAATTGACGGTTCTGACTTCGAACCCGTATATGCAGACGGTACATCAACTCCCCCTGAAGAACTTGCAGAAGAAGAACTGTCAGATGATTTACAGGCGTTGGCTGACGATATAAATAATTCTAAAAATTAATAACATGTATAAATAATCGTTTTGTGGTTAAACTTATATTAACCTCACAAATTACGTAGGTAAAACCTATCCCTTTTTCAAAACAAGAAAACTCGGAAGTCCATTTAGTCTTCCGAGTTTTCTTTTATTCCGAATAATTTATATGCATTTTTCCAGTAAATCTTTTCATACTCTTCTTTTGTGAGTCTGAGTCTTTTTAAGCAGTCCATTTCAAATTTGTGATTTGACAAGGGGTAATCTGTTCCAAAAAGTATTTTATCTGCACCATGAGAACGAATGATTTCTTTAGCCTCTTTTGGTTTCATAAAGCGTACAGAGCTTGATGTGTCAAGATATAGATTTTTACCTATCAGATATTCCTTTGCCTGCTCCCATTCACTGTATCCCCCGAGATGTGCACCAATAAACACAATTTCAGGAAACCTATCCATCACACGTAAAAGTCTTACAGGACTTGCTCCGTCATTGTTTTTATCTCCAAGATGGATTAAAACAGGAAGTTTTGAACCTATCCGCTCAAACATTCTCATCGCTTTATCATCGTCGATTTTAAATCCCTGAAAAATAGGATGAAATTTAAGTCCCGAAAGTCCTAAATCTATTATACGCTTAATTTCTCCGTCAATATCCTCAAAATCCGGATGCAGTGTACCTAAGCCTATTACGTGCTCTCCGATCAGTCCTGATACGTAGTTGTTAATCATTTGTACCTGTGTGGGTTTGGTAGCTGTAGCACACAGTACAAGCTTATCTATATTGTTCTTTTTGGCACCTTCGATAAGATGAATAAGCCTTCCATCCGAAACCGCATCTATTCCGTAATACTTTTCTAGGTTTTGCGTTGCTTTTACTGCAATTTTTTCATCAAATGCATGTGCATGGACATCTACTACTCTCTTCGCCATTTTTATCTCCTGAACAAAAGTATAAGGCGCCGCAAACACGGCGCCTGAAAACTATAAAATAATTATCTCTGTACTCTGCCTGAGCCGTCGCCACCAACGAGGTTCTCAACATCGCCTCTTGAAACAAGGTTAAAATCGCCGGGGATTGTGTGCTTTAATGCTGATGCTGCAACACCAAATTCTAAAGCATCTTTAAAATTCTTACCATCTAAGAAACCACAGATTGTGCCGCCTGCAAAACTGTCACCGCCACCTACACGATCAACAATGGGAGCAACTCTGTATTCTCTTGAGTGATAAAACTCTTTTGTATCTCTTGAGTAGATACATGCTGACCAGCCATTATCTGAAGCACTGTGACTTACACGAAGTGAGCTGATTACATATTCAAAGTTGAACTTTTCAACCATCTGCTTAAAGATGTCTTCATAACCTGCGAGTTCCAAATCACCGCTTGTAACATCTGTGTTACCAGGTTTGAAACCTAATACCTTTTCTGCATCTTCTTCGTTACCGATACATACATCAACGTACTGCATGAGGTTTGTCATAACCTTTTGAGCTTTTTCACTTGACCAGAGCTTCTTACGGAAGTTTAAGTCAACTGAAACCTTAACACCATGTTTTTTTGCGGCCTGCAGAGCTTTCTCTGTTAATTCTGCAGCAGCATCACTTACAGCAGGTGTGATACCAGTAAAATGGAACCAATCAGCATCTGCAAATATAGCATCAAAATCAAAATCTGAAGCTGTTGCTGTTGAAATAGAAGAATGAGCTCTATCATATACTACATTAGAAGCACGCATTGCTGCACCTGTTTCTAAAAAGTAGATACCTAATCTCTCGCCACCACGTGCCACGTGTTTTGTGCATACATTGTGCTTTCTGAGTGCCGCAATCGCACATTCACCGATGGGGTTAGCAGGAACCTTTGTTACAAATGATGCATCGTGACCATAGTTTGCCAATGATACTGCAACATTAGCTTCACCACCGCCGTAGCATACATCAAACTCATCAGCCTGTATAAATTTTTCATGTCCGGGCGTTGATAATCTAAGCATAATTTCGCCCATTGTAATAACTTTTGCCATTTATTTTTCCATCCTTTCAAGTGATTCTTTTACAAAAAAGCTTCCGCCTATTGCAGCTACCTTATCAAACGCAAGAAATTCATCGATGTTGTTTCTGTCAACACCACCGGTTGGTATGAACTTTATCTGCGGGAATGGTCCTGCCAAAGCCTTGAGTGCAGGTAGGCCACCATAGATATTAGCAGGAAAGAACTTAACTGTTGTTATTCCAAGTTCCAATGCCTGCATAATTTCAGTAGGTGTAACACATCCCGGATAATAAGGAATATTTTTTTCTTTACACAATTTTGCAACACTTACCGACAATCCGGGAGAAACTATGAATTTTGCACCGGATTCAATAGCTTTTTTGCACTGTTCCTCATTGATAACAGTTCCTGCACCAATATTCATCTCAGGATATTTTTCGTTTGCTAACTTAATTGCTTCTGCAGCACAAGCAGTTCTGAATGTTATTTCAGCACAATTAATGTCATTATTTTTTAAAGCAGGAAGAATCTTATCAACTTCTTCAAGTTCTTTAATAACAACTACAGGTATAAATTTATCCATTGTCACCTCTCCTTTTAGCCTTTGATAATTCTCTTTGTATCTCTTGCGATTGTAAGCTCTTCGTCTGTTGGAACAACAAAGACACGAACTTTTGAATCATCTGCTGAAATCTCAGCATCAACACCGCGAACATTGTTTTTAGCTTCATCAATTTTAACACCCATGAATTCCTGGCCTGCTAAAATCTTCGCTCTTGTAGCAATGTCGTTTTCACCAACACCACCTGCAAATGTGATAACGTCTACACCGCCCATGATTGAAGCATATCTGCCGATATAACCCTGTACGCTGTGAACAAACATATCAAGTGCGAGAGATGCACGTTCGTTACCTTCATCTGCTGCAGCAGATAAATCACGGAAGTCAGATGAAACACCGGAAATACCTAAAACACCTGATTTTTTATTTAAGATACTGTCAATTTCTGAAATTGTAAGACCTTCGTTCTTAGCCAAGAAAGGAATAATAGCGGGGTCAATTGAACCTGAACGAGTACCCATTACAAGACCATCTAAGGGAGTAAGACCCATTGATGTATCTAAAACTTTTCCGCCATCTATTGCAGCAATTGAAGAACCATTACCTAAGTGACATGTAATAATCTTTAATTCCTCGATAGGTTTACCGATTAATTCTGCAACCTTGTGTGATACGTAGTTGTGAGATGTACCGTGGAAACCGTATTTTCTAACCTTATATTTTTCGTAATATTCGTAAGGAATGCCATACATATAAGATTTTTTGGGCATTGTCTGATGGAATGCTGTATCAAATACACCTACATTGGGAACACCGGGCATAGCTTCTTCACAAGCTGCAACACCTGTAAGGTTTGCAGGATTGTGCAAAGGTGCCAACGGATTACATTCTTCAACTGCCTTTTTAACTTCATCTGTAATAAGCACGCTGCCGCTGAAAAATTCTCCGCCGTGTACCAATCTGTGACCAACTGCTGAAATTTCACTCATGTCAGCAATTACGCCGTGGTCTTTATCTGTTAAAGCATCTAATACCAATTTAATAGCTACGCTATGGTTAGGCATATCCTTTTCGATAACAACCTTATCTCTTTCTTCGGGTGTATGTGTAAGCTTTGAACCATCAATACCAATTCTTTCACATAAGCCTTTCGCCATAACACACTCTGTATCCATGTCGATAAGCTTATACTTTAATGATGAGCTACCTGCGTTAATTACTAAAACTTTCATTGTTTATGTACTTCCTTTCTTATTTGTCGCTTTGAGCCTGTGCCTGCACACAAGTAATAGCACAAACACCAACTATATCTTCAGCAGAGCATCCACGTGATAAGTCATTGCAGGGCTTTGCAATACCCTGTGTGATAGGACCATACGCTTCAGCCTTTGCCAAACGCTGTGTGAGCTTGTATGCAATATTACCAACGTTCAAGTCAGGGAACACCAATACGTTCGCTTTACCTGCGACAGGTGAACCAGGAGCTTTTGATGCACCGATTTCAGGAACGATAGCAGCATCTGCCTGAAGTTCGCCGTCAAGTAATAAGTCGGGACGTTTCTCCTTTGCAAGCTGTGTTGCTAACTGCATTTTGTCAACGAGTTCACTCTTTGCACTGCCATATGAAGAATATGAAAGCATTGCAATAACCGGGTCTGCTTCAACAAGTGCTTTAAATGATGCAGCTGATGAAATCGCAATTTCTGAAACTGCATCTGCATCAGGATTTTCATTCAATCCGCTATCAGCGTAAATGAATGTACCATTATGACCGTATTCACAGTCAGGAACAACCATTACAAAGAATGCACTTACCAATTTTGTACCGGGAGCGGTCTTTAATATCTGCAAGCAAGGTCTTAGTACATTTGATGTAGAGTTAACTGCACCAGCAACCTGACCGTCAGCATAACCCATCTTTACCATCATTACGCCAAAGTACAATGCGTTACCCATTGTTTCATAAGCTTTTTCAGGTGTCATGCCTTTTGCTTTTCTCATTTCGTAGAAAGCATCTGCAAACTCCTGACGCTTTTCGTCTGTTTCAGGGTCCATTATGTTTGCTTCTGAGATATCAAGTCCCATAGCCAACTCTGCAATTTTTTCCTTATTACCTAATATAATAAGGTTTGCAATACCCTCTTTCAATATCATATCAGCAGCTTTAATTGTGCGGATGTCTTCACCCTCAGCCAATACGATTGTTTTTTTGTCCATTTTTGCACGTTCTTTAATTCTGTCTAAGAATTTACTCATTGAACTTGCGCCTCCTTACTTATCCTTATATAAATTTAATTAACCAATTGATGTGCCATCTGCAATTTCTTTGTCAAGTGTTAAAAGTGATAAATTCTTTTTGTCACTTGCAGCAAGTATCATTCCTTCTGACAATACTCCGCGGAGCTTTACTGGTTTTAGGTTTGTAACCACTGCTACATTCTTGCCCACAAATTCTTCAGGTGGATAGAATTTTGCAATACCTGAAACAATTTGTTTAACTTCATTACCAACTTTTATTTTTGAAACTAAGAGTTTATCTGCACCTTCAACATATTTTGACTCTAAAACTTTACCTACCTTGATTTCAACCTTAGCAAAGTCCTCAATCGAAATTAAGTTTTCGGGTTCTTTAACTTCTTCTGCAGGTTTTAAAAGACTTGCTTCAATTTCTTCCATTTTTTTTGCTTCGTCAAGTCGCTGGAACAACGGTGTTGCTGTACCGACCTTATCCCCTGCTTTTGTTTTGCCAAAGGTATCTAAAGAATCCCAAGCTGTATCTTCCGCATTAATCTGTGTAAAGATGCTTTTTGCAGTTTCAGGCATAAAGGGCTGAAGTAATACTGCAATAAATCTGATTGATTCAACAAGATTATATAAAACACCACCGAGACGGGTACGTTGCGACTCGTCTTTAGCCAATGCCCAGGGCATTGTTTCGTCAATATATTTATTTGAACGGCGTGCTAAAATCATAATTTCTTCTAAGGCATCTGATGTTTTATATTCATTCATCTTAGCTGTAACGTTCTTAGCCGCTAAGATTGCCGTCGCCTTTAATTCATCATCAAATTCTCCCACACACTCTTC
This sequence comes from Clostridia bacterium, assembly GCA_017415145.1. Taxonomy (GTDB): domain Bacteria; phylum Bacillota; class Clostridia; order UBA1381; family UBA9506; genus Congzhengia. The sequence goes on along the minus strand of JAFQJE010000003.1, from coordinate 9,090 downwards.
TTGAATCACACCGTCAAAATACTTGTTTACCATAGAAACTGTACGGTTTATAAGGTTGCCTATTGTGTTAGCTAAATCAGCATTGTATCTTGAAATAATGTTCTCATATGTTATTGTACCATCCTGAGCATAGGGCATTTCCTTTAAAAGATAGTAACGGATTGCGTCAACTCCAAAAAGTTCGGATAGGTCATCTGCATACATTACATTACCCTTTGACTTACTCATTTTGTCTGTTCCTGACAACAACCAAGGATGACCAAACACCTGCTTAGGCAAAGGTAAATCAAGAGCCATTAAGAATATAGGCCAGTAGATTGTATGGAATCTCAAAATATCCTTACCAATGATGTGAACATCAGCAGGCCAGTATTTTTTCATAAGCTCTGAGGGTTCTTTTTCGGGATCATAGCCTAAGGCATTGATATAGTTTGACAATGCATCAACCCAAACGTAAATTACATGACCCGGGTCAAACTCAACAGGAACACCCCAAGTGAACGATGTTCTTGATACGCACAAGTCCTGAAGTCCGGGCTTTAAGAAGTTATTAACCATTTCCTTTTTACGGCTTTCAGGCTGTATAAATTCAGGATTTTCTTCAATGTGCTTCATTAAAGCGTCCTGATATTTGCTCATTTTGAAGAAGTACGCTTCTTCTTTTGTTTTTTTAACAGGTCTGCCACAATCAGGACAACAACCATCAACTAACTGCGTTTCTGTAAAGAATGATTCACAGGGAACACAATACCATCCTTCATACTCGCTCTTATATATGTCCCCCTGGTCATAGAGCTTTTTGAAAATATGCTGAACGCTAAGCTCGTGATAATCGTCTGTCGTTCTTATAAATTTATCGTAGTCAGCACCCATTAAATCCCAGATTCTTTTTATTTCGCCTGCAACGTTGTCAACATACTGTTTAGGAGTAATGCCGGCTTTTTCTGCTTCTTCCTGGATTTTCTGACCGTGTTCGTCTGTTCCGGTTAAGAAAAATACATCATAACCCATCTGCTTTTTAAATCTTGCAATTGCATCAGTAAAAACAATCTCAAAAGTGTTACCTATGTGAGGTTTTCTTGATGTATAGGCTATGGCGGTGGTAATATAAAACTTTTCCTTACCCATCTCTCTTCCTCCAATGCATAATTACTTACATTATATAATAACACTTTTTTTACAGATTTAAAAGAGTTTTTTGGAAAAAAATTAACTTTTTTTCCAAAAAACTAATAATATACATCTCTTTTGAGCAAAATATAAGAAAATTTCAGATATGGGGTATGAAAATTATGAGTATAAGAACAGATTTAGCCTTAGAAACTCATCAGCATTTTACCGAAAAAGCCGAGGATTTATCCGGCGTAAAGGTCGCTGATAAATCGGTCAAGGATATTGAAATTACACAGGTTACGATTGAAACTGAAGAAGCCGCAGAAAAAATGGGTAAGCCAATAGGAAATTATATAACATTACACACACCTGATTTGAGGTATATTGACAAAATTCTCTACGAAAAGATATGCCGCCAAATCGCAAATGAAATAAAAGAATTAATTGACGACGATGTGGATAAATCTATTTTAATAATAGGATTAGGAAATAGAGCGATAACCTCTGATTCCTTAGGTCCTCAGGTTACCGACAGATTAGTTGTTACAAGGCATCTTTTTTCACACGCTCCTGAAATGTTGTCAACAAACTACGCCTCCGTCTGTGCCGTATCACCCGGTGTTCTGGGAATTACAGGTATTGAAACCGAAGAGATTGTGTCAGCCATTTGCGAAAAGCTAAAGCCCTGTGCCGTCATAGTTGTAGATGCATTGGCTGCAAGAAATATTGACAGGATAACAAAAACCATTCAGATTTGCGACACCGGTATAAATCCGGGAGCAGGCGTAGGCAACAACAGACGTGAAATTTCTCAAAAAACCTTAGGTGTTCCTGTTATTGCCGTGGGTGTTCCCACGGTAGTAGATGCCGTAACCATTGCAAAAGATACACTTAGCTCCACACTTAATGATGCAGAATCTGATATGATTTTCAATTCAGGTAAAATTCCACAGGAAATTTTAAACTTCACTACTACTCCAAAAGAAATTGACATACTGATAAAAAAGTCAGCTGAAATCGTAGCAAACGGCATCAACTTTGCACTGCATGATAATATTACTTTTGAAGATATTGATATATTTGTAAATTAAAAAGAGGCTATAATCAGCCTCTTTAATTATGCCTTTTTAAGTTTTGCAAACGAACCCATAAGGGATTTTGTACCCACTTCATCAAATACTATTTCCACTTTTACATCGTTACCTGACGGTGTGACTGATAAAATCATACCTTTACCAAACTTGCGATGCTCCACCATATCTCCCGCTTTAAACTCGAAAGTAGTTTGCACAGCAGTATTAACAGGTGTTGCTTTCTTGCGTTCAAAGATTTTATCAAACATTTCACTCTGTGAAGTTTTAACCCCTTGTGCTGCTTTGGGGATTTTACTTTCAATAGTTTTTATGAATTCTATGGGGATTTCATCTAAAAATCTTGAAGCCTTGCTATAAGTTGAACCACCATACATAGAACGGCGTTCTGCATATGTAAGGTAAAGCTCTTTCTTTGCTCTCGTAATGCCAACATAACAGAGTCTTCTCTCTTCTTCTATTTCTTCTGATGAGTACATAGAACGCTGACTGGGGAAAAGTCCGTCTTCCATACCACACATAAACACCACAGGGAATTCAAGACCTTTTGCAGAGTGAAGTGTCATCAGTACTACACTGTCCTGCTCCTCATCATAGTTGTCAACATCTGCAATCAGTGCCGTACTTTCCAAAAATTCTGAAAGTGTAGGTTCTTCGGCTGATTTTTCATATTCACGGGCAGAAACAATAAATTCGTGGATGTTTTCTATTCTTGTCTGGTTTTCTACTGTGTTTTCAGCAGTAAGCATAGCGTTGTATCCTGAATTATAGTACAGCTTTTCTAAAATTTCAGAAGGACTTGTCAAATCTGCAATATCACGGATATTATCAATTAGCTTTACAAATTCTGAAAGCTTTGCTGCAGCCTTTGAAAGTTCTGTGAATTTATCAGCGTGGCGCATAACCTCAAACATACTTACATTGTTTTCAGCAGCAACCGCTGCTACTTTTTCAACGGTTGTAACTCCTATTTTTCTTGAAGGCTCGTTTACCACACGAATTAATGAGATATTGTCGTCAGAGTTAAACACGAGTCTTAAATATGCAAGCATATCCTTGATTTCTTTGCGGTCATAAAACCTCAAACCCGCCAAAACACGATAAGGAATACCAAATCCTGATAGCGTGGTTTCCAACACTCGCGACTGAGCGTTTGTGCGGTAAAGAATTGCAAGGTCTGAATATTTCTTTCCCTTTTCATTTACCTGATTTTCGATAGTTTTAGCAATAAAATCAGCCTCTTCGTATTCGTTTCCCGCCTCAAAGAGCGTTATTTTATCTCCATCGCCGTTGCTTGTCCAAAGCTCCTTACCCTTACGGGAATTATTATTTGCGATTACATGGTTTGCCGCATTTAAAATATTTTGAGTTGAGCGATAATTCTGTTCAAGCTTAATTACCCATGCATTTTCATAATCACTTTCAAAGTCTAAAATATTATTAATATTTGCACCACGGAATTTATAAATACTCTGGTCATCATCACCCACAACACAAATATTTTTATATTTTCCCGCAAGCATACCTGTTAATATGTACTGTGCATTATTTGTATCCTGATACTCATCAACAAATACATATTTGAATTTATCCTGATAATACTCTAAAGCCTCATTGTCAATAGAAAACAACTTAACAGTAAGAGTAATAATATCATCAAAATCCAAAGCATTTGCCTCAAAGAGTCTTTGCTGATAAATTTTGTAGCACTGACCAATCTGTGTCTTTCTGAAATCTCCCTCGTGTGCTGCAAGATAAACGTCAGGCTCCATCAAATTGTCTTTTGCCGTTGAAATCTCAGCTAAAATATCCCTGTGAGGAAATATTTTATCATCCATATTGAGTTCTTTCATACATCTTTTAATCAATGTTTTCTGGTCGGCAGAATCATAAATCAAAAAATCCTGTTTATAGCCCAATAACGTAATATATCTACGCAAAATCTTCATACAGATTGAGTGAAATGTTCCAATCCATATTCCGTCACTACCCTCGCCCAAAATTGCTTCTACACGCGACTTTAATTCATTTGCCGCTTTATTTGTAAAGGTTATGGCAAGTATTCTATAGGGAGCAGCCAAGTTCTGCTCTAATATGTACGCAATTTTGTTTACAACAACTGTGGTTTTTCCTGAACCTGCACCTGCTAAAATCAGGAGAGGTCCATCTGTTGTCAGAATTGCCTCTTTTTGTTTGTCGTTAAATTTATCTAAATTCATAATTGTTCCTCAATAATATTTTTCATAACCGAAAGTGCTCGCTCAGAGATTTTTGCATATCGCTCACGCTTATTTTTAATTCTTTCAGGATAACTTTCAATAATACCAAAATTTATATTCATAGGCTGAAAATCTGTGCCGCAAAACCCTGAAATATAGCGAGCTAGTGCCCCTGTTGCGGTAGTATTCGGAAAATCTATCGGTTCTTTTCCCAACAGTTTTCTTGCTGCAGCAATGCCTGCAACAATACCTGATGATGCTGATTCCACATACCCTTCTACCCCTGTCATCTGCCCTGCAAAAAAAAGTCCGGGGCGTATTAATGTTTCATAGTTTGCGTTTAATGTTCCAGGTGAATGAATGTATGTGTTTCTGTGCATTACACCAAAGCGTGCAAATTCAGCGTTTTCTAGCCCCGGAATCATAGAAAAAACTCTTTTTTGCTCGGGGAACTTAAGATGCGTCTGAAAGCCTACAATATTGTAAAGTGTTCCCTCTTTATTATCCTGTCTCAACTGCACCACCGCATAGTAGCTCTCGTTAGTTTCAGGATGGTTGAGTCCGACAGGCTTTAGCGGTCCAAAAGTCAGAGTATCCTCTCCCCTTTTTGCCATAACTTCAACAGGCATGCACCCTTCAAAGACCTTATCGTTTTCAAACTCTTTAAGTTCTGCAGTTTCAGCCGAAATCAATGCCTCATAAAACGCCTTATACTGTTCCTTGTTCATAGGGCAATTTATATAGTCTGCTGTACCCTTGTCGTAACGTGCCTTTCTGTAAACCTTTGATTTATCAATTGATTCGTATGTAACGATAGGTGCTGCCGCATCGTAAAAATACATATAGTTGTTACCTAAAAATTCACCAATTTCCTTCGATAAGCTATCACTGGTCAGCGGACCTGTCGCAATAATTACAATTTCATCATCGGGAATTTTTGTGATTTCTTCTTCAACTACTTTTATGTATGGGTTTTGTCTGATTTTATCGGTCATCATTTGTGCAAACCCGATTCTGTCTACTGCCAACGCCCCGCCAGCAGGAACTCGTGTAGCATCTGCACACTCGGTAACCAGTGAACCCAAAAGACGCATTTCTGCCTTTAAGAGCCCTGCACCGTTTTCTAATGTATCTGCCCGCAAAGAATTAGAACACACAAGTTCACCCAATAAATCTAAATGGTGAGCAGGTGTTTTCTTCTTAGGTTTCATTTCGTAAAGTGTAACATTTATTTTGTTTTTTGCTAACTGCCATGCAGCTTCACTACCTGCAAGACCGCCGCCTATTACTGTTGCTCTCATTTTTCTTTCCTTACTGCTCTGTATTTTTCTATCATTTTCACAGGATTATAAGCACGCTTTGCATAACGCATACCCTCGACTCCCATATCTTCTTCCCTGTTTATATATTTATAATCTGCCCACTCATTTTTGCAAAAATCTCGGTTTATTACATTAAATGCGCCACGGTAACTTGTATCTGCAAATTCCATAGGCACGTGCGCCATATCATCTGTTATGGCCTCCCCTCCTGTAAAGGCAACTAACTTTCCATCTACTCGAATTCCAGCACAGGTAACACCTAGTTTATCTATGTTTTCCAAAAATAAAAGTGTCGCCTTTTGGGAAAGTCCTGTATCATGATTTGTTTGACCTGCCTCCCATTTAAAGAAAAGCTCCTTGATTTCATCGATGTTATCAATAGTCAGACGTTCATAGGTGTATTCGTAATTTTTCAAAAATGCGTTTAGATGATTTCTCTTCTGCTGAAATTTATTTCCCTTAAGATTTATTAATTCTTCTGTTAAATAAACATAGTCTGCGTTGTTTTCATCTGCAACGATTTCAAACTCATCAGGAAAAACCTCTGAAAGTTCTTTTGCTTCTTCCTCACTCATAAGCACAAAAGAGGGATTTTCCATAAAATCATAGGCTTTTTTAAGTGCTGATATTTTATCTCCGTTACCATAAGGGTATGTGCACATACACCCGCTTTTACCGCAGAAAACTAGAATCATACAATCATCAACGATATCATACCTTATCCGACCGTCAAAGGACCATATATAAAGCGTAGTGAAGCTCAATGTAGAGTTTTCCTGCTTACCTATATATTTCAAAAATAGTTCTTTATCATCTAAAGTGATTTCTTTTAATTCCAGCATATTTTACCTCAGATTTTATAATCTGCCAACAGGCAGTTTAGTTCTTCATAGTATTTTTTTCGGTCAAGCTGCACATTATGAAATTTTTCAAACGCTAATATCCCTTGCATAACAAGCATGCCTAAACCATTTATTATTTTTGCATTTTTCTTCTCGGACTCTTTCAAAAACACTGTTTTACACGGGTTATATATAAGGTCACAGCAAACTGTGCTCTCATTTATAATATCCATAAAATCACAAGGATTTTTATCTTCATTTGGATGCATTCCCAATGGTGTGGTATTTATTATAATATCATATTTTTTAGTTTTATCAATTTCAGGATAAAACTCGGCATCACTATATTTTTTAACCATCTCACCGATAATATGTATTTTTTCTTTAGTTCTGGCAGTTATCGAAATTGATTTAGCCCCATACTCTGCCAATTTATAGCATACACCTCTTGCGGCACCGCCTGCACCAATAATTAATATATTTTTATCCTTTATTTCGCAGTTTTCAAAAAGCAGCGAAATGCAAAATCCATCTCCATCTGTGTTATAGCCTGTCCATTTGCCGTTGCGGTTTACAATGGTATTTACTGAATTCATACAAAGTGCATCATCTAAAACTTCATCTAATTCTTTTATAATTTCGATTTTATGAGGTGCTGTTATATTAAATCCACAAGCTGACGTTTTTTTGAAATTTTCCATAGTTGTATGGAGTTTTTCAGGCTTTACATCAAATAGCTCATAAGACATATCTATATCCAAACTCTTTGCCATAAAAGCGTGCATCTTAGGGGACAATGAATGCTCCACAGGTGTACCTATTATACCAAATAGCTTTGATTTGTTTTCTGTTTTAGTCATAATTTTCACCTACAAATTATTTCACAGGTACAATGTAGCTTATAACCTTACCCACAAAAAATACAATGCTGTTTGATTTATCTATTGCAAGTCTCTTCCCCGCTGCTTTACCTCCAATGGTAAGGGCTGCAACAAGTGCTGTCATAACCACAGTAAGTGTGAAGTTGGTAATATTTATACCAGATGACATTATCATGGCAACAATAACTGTTGTAGCACTTCCCGAAATAATACCAACAATATCACCAATAACGTCATTGCAAAAAGATCCTACACGGTCAGCATTTCTTATTAATTTCACTGCTTCCTTAGCACCCCTGATTTTTTGTGATGACAAGGAATGAAAGGGTGTTTCATTTGCAGAAGTCACCGCAACACCAATAATATCAAACAAAATACCTATTAAAACAAAGGTTATTAAAATAACAAAAGCCATGGCAAGATTAACCTTACTCATAAGACCCGCCTGTATCATCTGAAGTATGGATGAAATAACAAAGGTCAAAAGAATAACGGTAACAACCCACCTACGGCCTCTTTTTTCTTTTTCTTTTTTCTTGTTTACGCTTCGCTTGTCCCTACTATCGTCAGACAATTTTAGCACCAACCTTTTTAAATAAATTAAAATAAAAAATAGGTGGTAATACTACGGGTAAATTTTGCGGTTTAGGTCCGGTAGGATTTCCCGATAAGCCACTGAAATGTCGCCAAATCAGCAGTTTCCTTTTAAAGCCTATCCTGTACGGTTTCCCAATACAGAACCGAATCGCCACTTAAATCCACACTACAATCCCCGCGGCATCTCAAAAGAACAGCCTAGAGGTTTTCCCAAACAGTCACACTTGCTCTTATCCTCTTTTGCAGTTATGGTTTCAAGAAGCAATAACCATAAAACTTTGGCCGAAGCATTATGGTTTTATCAACTATCCTCCATAACCACTCAAGGCAGGCTACGCTGCCCACAGCGCTCATGTGAAAATTTCACAATCGCACCGAGTGACAGGTTTAACCCTGTTTCGTACCTTAGTAAGTCCTCTTAAATGTTTTTTCGAAAAGCAGATAAAGCACAATAACAGGTCTCCACGGAAAAGGGGTCATCGTTTGCATGCCATTGCAATGTGCCCCTAAACCTTAACTTCCAGCACCAACCCCCGACTGGCATCGAAAGCAAGCACCAGAAACTTCATCGATGTGCCCTTTAACGGCTTTTTAGGTCCGTCCTGGGAACAAGCAGATCTGACTAGGATACTGCACCACCTAAGTTTATTAACTTGTTTTTTTAATGTATTAACATCAACGATAATATAACATATTTTTTAAAAATAGTAAAGTATTATTTTTTGAAAGTTAACAATTTTTTAATTCTCACGGGAAAGCAAAAATTTTGAAAGTTCTATTAAAAATTCTGCCTCATCACCGTATTTTGACAACACTCCTATCGCCTTGTCAGTGTAATCCTTTAAAAGGTTCTCGGACTGCTCCATACCATAAATGCTTACAAATGTTGATTTTTCCAACAATCCGTCTACACCGGTTTTTTTGCCGAGAGTTTCTTCGTTTCCTGTAACGTCTAAAATATCATCTTTTATCTGAAATGCAATGCCAAGATATCTTGCAAATTCTTCCATTGAGCTTAAATCTTC
>JAFQJE010000031.1 GCA_017415145.1 Clostridia bacterium | reverse complement strand
TGCTCAGTATTGGGAAACATATCAACAGGTGTTACAGCAGTCAGCGTATATCCGCCATCTGTTAAAAATTTGGCATCGCGAGCCAAAGTTGCAGGGTTGCATGATACATACACAATCCGCTGAGGTGCGGCAGCAAGAATTGCAGAAAGCGTTTTTTCGTCGCTACCTTTTCTTGGCGGGTCAATAATTACAACATCAGGACGCTCGCCTTTCATAATAAGTGTGGGTACTATACCCTCGGCCGCACCGCAATAGAATTCAGTGTTATCCAAGTTGTTTGCGGCAGCATTCTTTTTTGCATCTTCTATTGCTGCGTCAACAATTTCTACACCTATAACTTTTTTTGCCACTTTTGCCGCACAAAGTGAAATTGTGCCTATTCCGCAGTAGATATCCAAGACAGTTTTTGTTTCGTCAAGCGCGGCAAATTCCAATGCTTTTTGGTATAGTTTTTGTGTCTGTACAGGATTTACCTGAAAAAAGCTATGGGGAGAAATAGTAAATTTGAGTCCTAAGATACTGTCGCAAATCGTGTCAGAACCCCAAAGTGTAATATTTTTTGCCCCAAGTACAAGGTTGTTTTTGGCAGAATTCACATTCAAAACAATACTTTTTAAATTATATGCACCAAAGTCTGCATTTTTGAGCATATTTTGGAGTTTATCTAAATTTTTGATTTTCTCGTTGTATGTGGATATTACAATCATTAAATCACGGCTATGATATCCTGTTCGTACAAAAACACGTCTGATAAAACCACGATGTGTGCGCTCGTCGTATGCAGGAATATGGTATTCATTCATAAAATCAAGAACACAATTTAGCGCAACAATTGCACACTCTTCGCCGACGCAACAAGTATCAAAGGATACCACATCATGACTGCGTGGGGCATAAAAGCCGCCAATGGCGCGTCCTGATTTTTCCCCTATAGGAAAAACCATCTTGTTGCGATAATGACAAGGTGTATCCATTCCTAAGGTTTCGGATGTGATGTTATTTGCATTTTTGATACCACCAATACGGGACAATGTGTCCACAACGTGCTGACGTTTGATTTCTAATTGCTTTTTGTACTCAATGTGAGAAAGAGGACAGCCACCGCAGGCAGATGCGGAGGGGCAGTAGCCGTTCTGTCTGAATGGTGATGGGGACAATATGTTGATTGCTTCTGCTGTACAGTAGGAATTATGTATCGAGTAGACTTTTGCCTCTACTGTTTCGCCCTCTAAGGTTCCGGCTACAAAACAGATTTTGCCGTCGATATATCCGATGCCTCTGCCGTCAGATGATGTTTTTTCTATATTTAATTCTATGATATCATTCTTTTTCATAAAATTCACCTTACAATATTTTAACATACAACGTAGTAAAAAACAATATAAAAAGGGAATTTACAATACAAATTCCCTTTAAAATTAACCTTGCTTTTTCATTCTGCCTGCCATTTTATCACGGTCCTGTTTTGAAAGAATTTTCTTTCTTAATCGAATGCTCTCTGGTGTGATTTCCACAAGCTCATCGTCAGAAATAAATTCTAAGCACTGCTCTAAACTCATATTAACAGGAGGTGTTAGTTTTACTGTATCGTCGCTACCTGCTGCACGCATATTTGTAACGTGTTTTTTCTTGCAGACGTTAACTGTTAAATCTTCGTTTTTGGCATTTTCGCCAACAATCATACCTTCATAAACATCTACGCCGGGACCGATAAAGAGAGCACCTCTGAGTTCAGCGTTTAAGAGTCCGTATGCAACAGATGTACCTGTCTCCCATGCAATCATAGAACCGCGGCTGCGTGTGTCAATTTCGCCTTTATATTCTTCAAATCCCTCCAAAAGTGAATTCATAACGCCATTACCTTTGGTGTCGGTCAGAAATTCGCTTCTGTAACCAATAAGACCTCTTGAGGGGATTTTAAACTCTATTCTCATATAGCCATCATTAGTGGGGTACATATTTTCCATCTGACCTTTTCTCATACCCAACTTTTCAATGACGCTTCCTGAAAATTCATCAGGAACATCAATAACCAGACGCTCCATAGGCTCGCATCTTACGCCGTCAATTTCTTTATAAATTACCTGAGGACGTGAAACCTGAAATTCATATCCTTCACGACGCATTGTCTCAATTAAAATTGATAAGTGAAGCTCGCCTCTGCCTGATACTTTGAAAGAATCAGCAGAATCTGTTTCTTCTACCTTTAAGCTAACGTTTGTTTCAAGCTCACGGAAAAGGCGGTCTCTTATATGTCGGCTTGTTACGAAATCGCCCTCGCGTCCTGCAAAGGGACTGTTATTTACCATAAAGTTCATAGAAATTGTAGGCTCGTCAACCTCAATAACAGGTAAGGGGTCAATACAGTCAGTAGCACAGATTGTTTCTCCAATGTTAAAGTCGCCGAGACCTGAAATACAGATGATATCACCTGCAGGAACTGACTCAACCTCTGTTCTGGTTAAACCCTCGAATGTGTAAATACGACCGCACTTCACATTTGAAACTGTGCCGTCGGCACGGCATAATGCTACGGTTTCGCCATATTTTGCAGTACCTCTTGAAATTTTACCTACGGCAATTTTTCCTATATATTCGTCGTGGTCAATGTTTGCGATTCTTACCTGAAGAGGTTCTGATGCCGCACCTGTGGGGGATGGAACGCTTTCTAAAATAACATCAAACAAGGGTGTGAAGTCGTTCTTTATTTCGTTTAATGAAAGTCCGCAGACACCTTGCTTTGCAGAAGCATAAACAACAGGGAAGTCAGCTTGCTCATCTGTTGCTCCCAAATCTATAAACAAATCTAAAATCTCGTCAATTACCTCTTCGCATCTTGCCTGAGGTCTGTCGATTTTGTTGATTACAACGATAGGCTTTAGGTTAAGCTCAAGTGCCTTTTTTAATACAAATCGTGTCTGGGGCATTGCGCCTTCAAAAGCATCAACTACCAACAGAACACCCTCAACCATACCCAAAACTCGCTCAACCTCGCCGCCGAAGTCTGCGTGCCCCGGGGTGTCTACAATATTTATCTTTGTTCCGTTGTGCATAACGGATGTGTTTTTTGAAAGAATTGTAATACCACGCTCACGCTCTAAGTCGTTTGAGTCCATAACGCGGTCTGCCACCTGTTCGTTGTCACGGAAGATACCGCTGTTTTTAAACATGGCATCAACTAAAGTTGTTTTGCCGTGGTCAACGTGAGCAATAATTGCTATATTTCGTAAATTGTTCTTTTCCAAAAGAATTCCTCCGATTTTAGTCTTAAAAATATACCATTAATATTTTAGCATAAAATACTGAAATGTCAAATAAAAATTGACATTTTCACGGAGTTTTGGTAGAATAAATAAATAGTTTACAAAAAAGGAGAAAAAACTGTGATTTCAGGTCATTTAGGAATTAAAGAAAACACACTTACAATTGGCGGTGCTGATACCGTGGAACTGGCGAAAGAATACGGCACGCCCCTTTATGTGTTTGATGAAAATAAAATAAGAGAATGTTGCAGAGCGTACGTTAATTCTGTGGAAAAGTACTACGGCGGAAATGGAAGAATACATTACGCCAGCAAGGCAATGTGTATTAAGGAAATGTGCCGAATTGTGGCAGAAGAAAATCTCGGTATTGACGTTGTGTCAGGTGGAGAACTTTATACAGCATATGCCGCTGGGTTTCCTATGGATAAAGTGTGCTTTCACGGCAACAACAAAACACCTGATGAAATAGCTATGGCGCTAGAGTTTGGTGTAGGCAGATTTGTAGTAGACAACGAATACGAGCTTGAAACTCTCAGTCGTATGGCAAGAGAAAAGGGAGTTACCGCCCACGTGCTTTTTAGAATCAAGCCTGGAATTGACGCCCACACCCATGATTTTGTAAAGACAGGTCAGATTGACTCAAAATTCGGTGTTGCCTTAGAAACAGGTGAGGCGTTAGACATTATAAAGAAAGCATTAAAAACTGATAATATAAACTACTGCGGTATTCATTGCCATATTGCATCGCAGGTATTTGAGGTTAAGCCCTTCTGTGAGGCTGCAGAGGTGATGATGGACTTTATTAAGGTAATAAAGGACGAAACAGGTGCAGACACAAAAGAATTAAACCTTGGCGGCGGCTTTGGTGTTGCTTACGGTGACGCAGACACTCCTGTTGCGTACGATAAGTATATGGAAGCAGTAAGTGATGTTATCCATAAAAAGTGTGAAGAACACAACATCGCTCTTCCTTTTATATTAATGGAGCCGGGCAGAAGTATTGTGGCAGCAGCCGGCATTACCCTCTACACTGTGGGCGGTATTAAGGAAATCCCCGATATCCGCACATATGTATCAATTGACGGCGGCATGGCCGATAATCCAAGATATATTCTTTATCAGTCAGAGTACACATTCTGTGTTGCAAATAAAGCGGCAGAGCCAAAGAGTGAGGTTGTTACCATTGCAGGTAAATGCTGTGAGTCGGGAGATTTGCTTGGCGAAGGTGTAAAGCTCCAGAAAGCTCAGATTGGCGATACTTTAGCAGTGCTTACAACAGGCGCATACAACTACTCAATGGCAAGTCATTATAACCGTATTCCCAATCCTGCGGTTGTTATGGTGCGAGACGGTAAGAGTCGTGTGGTTGTAAAAAGAGAAACATTCGAAGATGTTATTAAAAATGATATATAAAAAATACGGAAGCTTAGGCTTCCGTATTTTTTTGTAATAAGTTATACAGCACCTGCATACATTTTAACAAGAAATAAAGAAAGGGTGCAAACGTGAAAAATCACGTTGTGCCTCCGGTGGAATCTATTGCACCGCCGAAATTTTCGCGTCGTGCACGACGCGAAAACGGCGATGTGCATAATTTCCATTATACGCCTTATCTGCCCACGAAAAAGTGCGTATATATTTTTGACTATTATTTGTGGGCAGAAAGGCTATGGAAATTGTTATGGAAATCAAAAAAGGAAATATAAAT
>JAFQJE010000030.1 GCA_017415145.1 Clostridia bacterium | reverse complement strand
GACCAGGCAGACAACATAGTTAACGAAGCAAAAGTGCGTGCAGCAGAAGAAATAGCAAAAGCGGATGGAAGAATTGATGCCTTAAATCGTGAATGTGCAGAAATTGAAGGCAAGAGTTCACTTCTTCGTGCAAAGCTCAAAACCGTTTTAAATACTTATATCGGTATGCTTGATGAGTTTCCCGAAAGTAGCGAAGAAACAAAGGTAGTACGAATAGCAAATGATACTCCTGTTGTTTCTGATGAAACAAAAATAATGGAAAAAATTGAAGTAGAAGACAAATAATATTTACATACAATAGTTAGGAGAGAAAGATCAATGGCAGAAGATTACGGCAAAACCCTTAATTTGCCAAATACTGAGTTCTCAATGAGAGCGAACTTACCTCAGAGAGAGCCTGAAATACTCAAAAAATGGCAAGATGAAAACATGTATGAAAAATTGATGGAAAATAACGAAGGCAAGCCTCTTTTCATACTTCACGACGGCCCTCCGTACGCTAACGGCGATATGCATATGGGTCATGCCCTTAATAAAACATTAAAAGATGTTATCACAAGATTTAAGAATATGGATGGCTTCCGCGCTCCATACATTCATGGTTGGGATACACACGGTCTTCCTATCGAAAGACAGGCAATCAAAAAGCTCGGTGTAAACAGACACGAGGTTGGTATCGTGAAATTCCGTGAAATGTGTAAAGAATTTGCACTTTCACAGGTAGAAAACCAGAAATCTCAGATTAAACGTTTAGGTTCATTGGGTAACTGGGACGATTCATACTTGACACTTGCTCCTGAATTTGAAGCAAAGCAGATTGAAATTTTTGGAGAAATGGCAAAGAAAGGCTATATCTACAAGGGATTAAAGCCGATTTACTGGTGCACAGATTGTGAAACTGCCTTAGCTGAAGCTGAAATCGAGTACGAAGAAGACAAGACAAGCTCAATTTATGTTAAATTTAAAGTTTCCGAAGATAACGGTGTATTTGATGCAACAGGTGTAGATAAAAAGGACATCTATTTTGTAATCTGGACAACAACAACATGGACATTGCCCGGTAACGTTGCTATTGCTCTAAATCCTGACTTTACTTATAGTTTAGTTAAAGCAAATGGCGAATATTACGTTTTAGCTCACGAGCTTATTGAAAGTGTGTTAAAAGCAGGCGGAATCGAAGATTATGAGGTGGTTGCACAGTACACAGGTAAAGAGTTAGAGCTCATCCGTTGTCAACATCCTTTCATTGACCGCGAGTCTTTAGTAATCGTTGGCGACCACGTTACACTTGACGCCGGTACAGGTTGCGTACACACAGCTCCCGGTCATGGTGCAGAGGACTATGTTGCCTGCAGAAATTATAAGGATATCCCGATTATCGTTCCTGTTGACGGTAAGGGTTACTTAAATGAGTTGGCAGGAGAATTCCAGGGATTATTCTACGAAGAATCAAATGCTAAAATTATTGAAAAATTAAAAGAAGTAAACGCACTATATGCAATAGAAGATATTATCCACCAGTATCCTCACTGTTGGAGATGTCACAAGCCCATCGTATTCCGTGCGACAGAGCAGTGGTTTGCATCAGTTGATGACATCAAGGACGCAGCAGTTGAGGCAATCAAAGGTGTTCGTTGGATTCCCAAATGGGGCGAAGACAGAATCACAGGTATGGTTGTTGACAGAAGCGACTGGTGTATTTCAAGACAGAGAACATGGGGTGTTCCTATCCCGATTTTCTACTGTAAGGATTGCGGTAAGGAATTAATCACAGAAGAGTCAATCGCAGCAGTTGCAAAGCTCTTTGGTGAAAAAGGTTCTACCGCTTGGTATGACACAGACCCGAAAGACATACTTCCTGCTGGAACAAAGTGTTCTGAATGTGGTAGTACTGAGTTTACTCAGGAAAAAGATATCATGGATGTTTGGTTTGACTCAGGTTCATCACATACAGCAGTTTTAGAAGTAAAAGAAGGACTCAAATTCCCTGCAGACCTATATTTAGAGGGTAATGACCAGTACAGAGGATGGTTCCAGTCATCACTTTTAACATCTGTTGCAGCCCGTGGTGTGGCTCCTTATAAGGCAGTTATTACACACGGTATGATTGTTGACGAAACAGGCGAAAAAATGTCAAAGTCCAAGGGCAATGGCATCAGCCCTCAGGATATCATCAACAAGTACGGTGCGGATTTACTCCGTTTGTGGGTAGTATCAGCTGACTATAAGACAGATATGAGAATTTCTGACGGCATCTTAAAGCAGTTGTCAGAATCATACAGAAAAATCAGAAATACAGCAAGATACATCTTAGGTAATATCAATGATTTTGATCCTAAGTGCGATATGGTTGATGTTAAGGATATGAATGAAATCGACAAGTGGGCATTAATCCGCCTTTCAAAGCTTGTTGAAAAAGTATTGGATGCTTACAGAAACTACGAATTCCACATTGTTCAGCATGCTATTCATAATTTCTGTATCGTTGATATGAGTAACTTCTATTTAGATGTTATCAAAGACAGATTATATGCTGAAAAATCAGATGGTGCGGCTCGTCGTGCAGCGCAGACAGTAATGTATAAGGTGTTAGATGCCCTGGTGCGTTTACTTGCTCCTGTTTTAGCATTTACAAGTGAAGAAATCTGGCAGAGTATGCCTCATACAGACAGCGATAAAACAGAATACGTTATCTTAAACGATATGCCTAAGCCCACACCTGAATTATACGATGATGTGTTTGAATCCAAGTGGGATAGACTCATGCTTGCAAAAACTGATGTTGCTAAGGCGTTAGAAGAAGCGCGAGGCGCGAAAATTATCGGTAAATCTCTTGGTGCCGCTGTTGAAATTTTTGCTGAGGGTTCATACTATGAATTGCTTAAAGAAATGGAAGCAGAACTCGCAACATATTTCATTGTTTCAGACGCTAAAGTTTTTGATATGTCAGAGGCTCCCGCAGAACTTGCAACAGGCGAAACAGGCATTAAGGTAAAGGTTTCAGTAGCAAGTGGTGCTGAGTGTGAGCGTTGTTGGATTCATTCAGATACAGTAGGAGAGAACAGTGCTCATCCCACACTTTGTGCTAGATGTGCAAGCGTTCTTGCCTAGCCGAAACGAAGCAATCCAAACTCGCCTAAAACGGCGAAATTACGGCATCTTTCGGCTTGTCGTCTTTGCAAGGCGTCAGCCTTGCTGCATCCTTCGCACCAAAATCTGCTCAAAATTTCATCCGTTTTAGGTCGTAGAATTTTAAAAGAGCGGATTTTTGGTTATGCAAGACAAAAACGCAGGAAATACTTTGTGTATTTCCGAGTATTTTAACATAGCAGAAGCGGAAATCCGCCTTTTAAAATCGGGTTCGGATTACTTTGTTTCGGCTAAGGAGGACTAATAAAATTGCTTATACCATTTTTTACAGGTATATTGATAATTGGTATTTTGGACCAGGCGGCAAAGTTTTTTGCCGCCGGTCTTTTACAAAGTGTAGACACGTATCCCTTGTGGAATGAGGTTTTTCACCTGACATACGTTGAAAACAAAGGAGCAGGCTGGGGAATGTTTTCTGACCACACGTGGCTATTGACAGTGGCAACTATTATTGTAATTGTTGCGGCGGTAAGTTATGTTGTTGTAAAAAGACCTAAAGACCAATTGTTTTTGACGGCGTTTACCTTTATGATAGGTGGTGCTGTGGGAAATCTTGTTGACAGAGTAAGACAGGGTTTTGTTATAGATTTTTTAGATTTCACATTGATTGATTTTCCTGTTTTTAATATTGCCGATTGCTTTATTACGATAGGTGCGGCAATCTTTGTAATTTACGTAATTTTCTTCAGTGACAAAAAGGAGAGCTAAGATGCTTGTACTTACGGCAGAAAAAGAATATGAAGGTACGCGCCTCGACGTATTTATGTCTGAGTGTGGAGAACTTACACGTTCTGCTGCACAGAAACTGATAGAAGATGGCGGAGTTTCAGTAAATGGTAACTTACAGACTAAAAAATATAAAGTAAAATCAGGCGACGAGGTTCAGGTAGTAATACCTGAGCCTCGTGTTGTTGACGCAGTTCCTCAGGATATACCGTTAGATATTGTTTATGAAGACGAAGATATCATTGTTGTAAATAAACCACAGGGTATGGTGGTGCATCCTGCGGCAGGAAATCCGGATGGGACTTTGGTTAATGCTTTAATGCATCACACAAAGGGTAACCTTTCTGCTATAAATGGAGTTATTCGCCCTGGAATTGTCCACAGAATAGATAAAGATACAAGTGGTATTTTAGTTGTTGCAAAGAACGACAAAGCACACCTGTCGTTGTCAGAACAAATAAAAGAACACAGTATGACAAGAGAATATTATTGCCTGATTGCAGGTGGTGTAAAAGAAGACGAATTTACTGTTGATAAACCTATCGGACGTGATCCTAAAGACCGCAAAAAAATGCAGGCAGGCGTACGTGACGGAAGGAATGCCGTAACTCACTTTTTCGTTGAAAAGAGGTTTTGTGGCTATACACTTTTAAAATGTATTCTTGAAACAGGAAGAACTCACCAGATAAGAGTACATCTAAAAAGTGTGGGCAAGGCGATAGTAGGTGACCCGGTTTATGGTTTAAAAAATGACAAGTTAGCTGAGCAAAACAAGATACAAGGCCAGCTCCTTCATGCAAAAAAACTGGGATTTCTTCATCCGTCTACAGGTGAGTATGTTGAATTTAACAGTGAATTACCGGACTATTTTTTGTCTGTTTTGCACAAATTAGAACAACAGTAATAGTAATAATTGCTGAAAATGCACAACTGAGAGTAAAATTCGTTGACTAATTATAAATAATGGAATATAATAATATTGTATGTATATAAGTTATACTACACAAAGGATTGAGAAGTAATTTGAACACAAAAATAAATTACGATAATATGGAAGACGAAGCAATTGTGACCTTGGCGCAAAGCGGGGACAAGCAGGCAGAGAGCTTTCTTGTAAACAAGTACAAGAGCTTTGTCGAGACACGTTCAGTTCCGTATTTTATAGCAGGGGCAGACCGTGATGACTTGATTCAGGAAGGATTAATCGGTCTTTATAAGGCGGTAAAATCCTATAACGAAACAAAGGGCGCTAATTTTAAAACCTTTGCTGAGGTTTGTGTGGTAAGACAGATTATTACTGCGGTAAAAACCTCTACAAGAAAGAAAAATTTACCTCTTAATTATTATGTTTCCATTCATTCCTCTGAAGAAGAGGCAGATGCCATTGCAAGAAAACTGGAAGACACAAGGCATAAGGATCCGGAAAGTATAATGATAGAGCGTGAGGCGGCTCAGGGTATGGAAAACAGGATAAACAGCGTTTTGTCAGACTTTGAAGCCGAAGTGTTAAAGTATTATATATCAGGCATTTCTTATAAAGAAATTGCAGTGCTCATCGGCAAAACGCCCAAAGCGGTTGATAATGCCATGTGCAGAATAAAGAAAAAAATATCAAAGTATGTTTAGTTGTGTTGGTTGTAAGCTTTATAGCTTTCAATAGATTTATTTATTTTCAAAGTGAGGGATTTTTAATGTACGAAGACAAGACACTCGTATGCAAAGACTGTGGTGCTGAATTCGTGTTCACAGCTGGCGAGCAGGAATTTTATGCTGAAAAGGGTTTTGAAAATGAACCCAGCCGTTGCAAGGAATGCAGAATTGCAAGAAAAAACAGCATCAGACAGAACAGAGAAATGCACACTGCAATTTGTGCAGAATGCGGCAAAGAAGCTCAGGTTCCCTTTGAGCCCAAAGAAGACCGCCCTGTATACTGCAGCGAATGCTTCGCTAAACACAAAGGAGAATAGTTTAGCGACAACCGCAATGTTTTAGTACATTTTTACATAAGTTTTACCTGCAAAAAAGTTTTGCAAATTGGAAAAAAGTTGTTAAAAGTACTTGCATTTTAGTATTGTATTTGTTATAATGTTAATAGAGGATATTGTGGTTAGAAAGACTGGGCGTGGTTCCCAGTCTTTCGCATTATCTAAAGAAATTTTAATAAGGGGATATTGTATGGCATACAACAAAACCGAAAAGGAAGTAATAGAACTCTTAAATCCCATAATAAATGACAAAAACATAATTCTATGGGACATCGAGTTTAAAAAAGAAGGACCTTCTTATGTGTTAAGAATTTACCTTGACAAAGAGGGTGGAATAGGAATCAACGATTGTGAAGAAGTAAGCCGTGCTTTAAGTGCTATATTAGATGAGACGGACCCGATCCCTCAGGCATACATGCTGGAGGTATCATCAGCTGGACTTGACCGTGCTATTAAATACGATTTTCACTTTGAAGCCTGCGGGGGAAAAAATGTAGACGTTAAGCTTTTTGCAGCAATTGACGGCATGAAAGAGTTTACAGCAAGGCTCATATCAAAAACAGGCGAAACAATTAACTTTGAAAAAGACGGAAGTGAATTATCGCTTCCTGAAAATAAAATATCATCAATAAGACTTACAGTAGAGTTTTAAAATATTGGAGGAATTAACAAAATGAATCAGGAATTTATGACAGCTTTAGCAGAACTTGCGGAAGATAAAAATATCAGCCGTGAATCATTGCTGGAAACTATTGAATTTGCATTAATTACAGCTTATAAGAAAAACTATGGTCATGCTCAGAATGTAGTTGTAAACATTGACAAAGAAACTGGAGAAATCAAGGTTTATCAGCAGAAGACAATAGTTGAAGAAGTAGAAGATGCAAACATAGAAGTAACACTTGACGAGGCAAAAGAAATTAACGCAGGCTTCTCAATAGGTGACGTTGTAAACTATGAAGTTACACCCAAGACATTTGGCAGAATTGCTGCACAAACTGCAAAACAGGTTGTTGTTCAGCGCATTAAAGAAGCTGAACGTGACAAGGTTATCACAATGTACCGTGACCGTGAAAATTCAATGGTTACAGGTCTTATTACAAAAAATGAGGGAAAACTGGTATATGTTCAGGTTGGCAACGACACAGAAGCAATTTTACCTGCAAACGAACAAGTGGCGGGCGAATTTTATCCTGCGGGCTTGCGTTTGAAATTCTATGTTGCAGAAGTGAAAACAGTAGGAAATAATCCTCAGATTATATTATCAAGAACACATCCCTGTCTTGTTAAGAAATTGTTTGAGCAGGAAGTACCTGAAATTGCAGACGGCGTTATTGAAATCAAATCAATTTCAAGAGAAGCGGGCTCACGTTCTAAAATCTCAGTTTACTCACAGGATGAAAATGTAGATGCAGTAGGTGCATGTGTAGGTCAAAGAGGTGCCCGTGTTCAGGCTGTATGTGATGAATTGAATGGCGAAAAAATCGACATTATCAAATATAGCGAGAATGCAGCAGAATATATTTCAGCAGCACTCAGTCCTTCTGATGTTGTAAGTTGTGAAGTATCAGAGGAAGAACATGCAGCTTCTGTAGTAGTTCCTGCAGGTCAGTTATCACTTGCTATCGGTAAGGAAGGTCAGAATGCAAGACTTGCTGCTAAACTTACAGGCTGGAAAATTGATATAAAGGCGGAGGCGTAAATCTTGGCACATACACCTGAGAGAACATGTATACTCTGTAGAAGCAAATTTTCAAAGACAGAGCTTATAAGGGTTGTAAGGCTTAATGGAGAGTTTTTTTTGGATGAAACTCATAAAAAGGATGGCAGAGGTGCATATCTTTGCTCAAAATGTAGGGAAAGCGACGACCTTTTAAAAAAAAGAGCTTTAGACAGGGCGTTTCGCGTACGGGTGCCTGATGAAATTTATGGTCTGCTAAAAGGAGAACACAATGGATAAGGTGCTTAATCTCATAAGCCTTGCCACAAAGGCGGGCAAAGTGAAGCTGGGCGAATTTCTCACTACAAAAGCCCTTCAGGAAGGTATGGGTTATTTGGTGATTATTGCGACAGATACATCAGAAAAATCAACATATCGTCTAAAGGGTATTTCGGAGAACTATGGATGTCAATCTGTAGTCTACGGAACAAAGGCAGATCTTGGACATTTCACTGGCAAAGATTCAAAGAGTGTTATCTGCATTACAGACGAAGGGTTTGCAGATGCAATACTTAAAAAGATAGATAATAAATAAAAAAAGATATATTGCGGTAAAATAAACCGCATGGACAGATATTTCGGAGGTGGCGTAAATGAAGGTAAGAGTACATGAGCTTGCAAAAGAGCTTGATTCAAACTCTAAAGAAATTATAGGACTTATGTCGGGTTTTGGTTTTCCTACAAGAAACCATATGAGTTCATTGGAGCAGGAGGAGTTAGACGTTTTATTTGAGCGTTTAACACAATCCTATGACGGCAAGGTAGAAATTCCTGTATTCGCAAAGGTTAAGGAGGTAGTAGCTCCAAAACCAGAAAAGAAGAAAAAAGCAAAGACAGAAACTGCTGCAGAGGAAGCAGCAGAAGTTAGCGATACATCAAAACTTGACGAGCCTATAGGCAGAAAGGTTCGCCATGTTGATACACGTCAGACAGTAGTTGATTTGAACAAAATTGACGATGAAGTTATAGAGGAATTGATTCCTGAAAACGTTTCTGATGATGGTGTTAAAAAGCAGAAGTTAAAGAAGGGCAAGGATAAGCTCCGCGACAACAATCAGGTTAAAAACAAAGATAAGGCTAAAAAAGAAGAAAAAGTTAAAAAAGGTCCTATCACAGTTAAAATTCCTGATGAAATCGGCGTAGGCGAGCTTGCAGAAAGATTAGAGGTTCCTGCAACAGAGGTTATCAAAAAGCTTATGATGTTAGGTGTTATGGCATCTATTTCTCAGAGCGTTGATTATGAAACCGCATCATTAATAGCAGAAGATTTTGGTGCAATTGTTGAAAAAGAAATTATATTAACAAGAGAAGACATTCTCTTTAACGATTTTGAAGATACAGAAGAAATGTTAGAGACCCGTTCGCCCGTTGTTGTTGTAATGGGACACGTTGACCACGGTAAAACATCGCTTCTCGACGCCATCAGAAGCACAAATGTTATTGATACCGAGGCGGGTGGTATTACACAGCATATCGGTGCTTACCGCGTTCGTGTAAATGACAGAAAAATCACATTTTTAGATACTCCCGGTCACGAAGCATTTACCGCTATGCGTGCCCGTGGTGCTCAAGTTACAGATATTGCAATTATCGTTGTTGCAGCAGATGATGGTATAATGCCTCAGACAATTGAAGCAATAAACCACGCAAAAGCTGCCAACGTTGGTATTGTTGTAGCTATAAACAAAATTGACAGAGAGGGTGCAAACCCTGACAGAATCAAACAGGAATTAACCGAGCATGGTCTTGTTCCTGAAGATTGGGGCGGCGACACAATCTGCGTTGAGATTTCCGCTAAAATGCGATTAAATATTGAAGAACTTTTAGAAATGGTTCTTTTAGTTGCTGATATGAGAGAATTAAAGGCTAACCCCAATAGACGAGCTAAAGGTACAGTTATTGAAGCAAAGCTTGACAAGGGCCGCGGTCCTGTTGCGTCAATACTCGTTCAGAACGGTACATTAAAAGCGGGTGACACAGTTGTTGTGGGCACATCCTTTGGTCACATCAGGGCAATGTTTGATGACAAAGGCAAGGCAGTTAAAAAGGCAGGTCCGTCAGTTCCAGTTGAAATCTTAGGTCTTGACTCGGTTCCTGAGGGTGGCGAAATTTTCTACGCAGTAGATGACGAAAGAATGGCAAAACAGGTAATTGAAGCCCGTAAGCAGAAGCTTAAAGAGGAAAGACTCACATCAAGCAACGTAGTAACACTTGACGATTTCTTCAATAAGGTTCAGGAAGGTCAGATTAAAGACTTAAATATCGTAATCAAGGCAGACGTTCAGGGTTCTGTTGAAGCTGTTAAACAGTCACTAGAAAGACTTTCAAATGATGAAGTAAGAGTAAAAGTAATTCACTCAGGCGTTGGTGCGGTAAGAGAATCTGACGTAATGTTGGCTTACGCATCAAGCGCTATTATCGTAGGCTTTAACGTTCGTCCTGATGCAGGTGCACTTATTTCTGCTGAAGACAAGGGTGTGGACATTAGATTATATCGTGTAATTTACACTGCTATCGAAGAAATCGAAGCAGCTATGAAGGGTATGCTTGACCCCACTTACAAAGAAGAGGTTACAGGCCATGCCGAAATCCGTCAGACTTTCAAAGTATCAGGTGTTGGCACTATTGCAGGCTGTTACGTTACAGACGGTACAATCACAAGAAATACACAGGTTCGTATTGTTCGTGACGGTATTATTGTTCACGAGGGTGAACTTGCGTCGTTAAAGCGCTTCAAAGACGATGTTAAGGAAGTTAATTCAGGCTATGAATGTGGTCTTTCTATTGAAAGATTCAACGACATCAAGGAAGGCGACGTAGTTGAAGGCTTCCGAATGGTAGAAGTTGAAAGATAAAAGGAGTAAAATATGGCAACAAACCGTATTAACAGAATAAATGAAGAGGTAAGACGGGAACTTTCTGACATTTTAAGAGAATTAAAAGACCCCAGAATTCCTGTAATGACCAGCGTGGTGTCCGTGTCGGTTACTCAGGATTTGAGATATGCCACAGTTTATGTTAGTGTATTCGGAAATGAAGAAGTTAAGAAAAATGCACTCGCAGCACTTAAAAACTCAGCGGGCTACGCACGCCGTGAATTAGGTCACAGATTAAATCTTCGCTATACACCGGAAATTATATATAAAGCAGACGACTCAATCGAGCATGGTGCAAGAATCAATGAGCTTTTAAAGGGAGGCAAATAATGCTTAAAAAAATTGCCAAAAGGTTGAAAAAAGCAGAACATATTGCAATTTTTACCCATCAGAATCCCGACGGGGATGCTTTGGGTTCATCCTTTGCGGTAAAATATGCCCTTGAGTCAATTGGAAAACGTGCAACAATATATCTTGAAAAACCTATGCACGAAAAATTTAATTTTTTGGGCACAGACTACGAAATAGCGGATGAAAACACAGAGAGCAATGCAGATTGTGCTATTGTGCTTGACTGCGGGGAGTATTCAAGATTAGGAAATACGGCAGAAACCTGTAAGAAAATTCCCGAACTTTTGTGCGTAGACCATCATAAAACAGGAGAAACATTTGGTAAATTTTATTATAACGAGCCAGATGCTGCAGCAACGGCACAAATTGTGTATAAGCTGGTGAATTTGATTACAAAAAATGTTTCACAAAAGGCATATGAGGCAATCTATACGGGAATGTCTACTGATACAGGTCATTTTAAGTTTTCAAATGTGAATCCCGAAACCTTTAGAATTGCAGCAAAGGTTTTAGAAAGTGGTATAAATCACAGAAAGATAACAACCATCATTTATGACACAGTAAAACGTGAAAAAATGATGTTTTTAGGTGCTGCAACAGAACGTGTGCAGTTTTTTCACGATGGCAAGATAGCACTTCTTGACTGCCCAAGTGAATTTTTGAAAGAATATGGTCTTACCTATGACGATGTTGATGAGCTTCCTAATATTCCTTTAAATCTAGAGGGGGTTTTAGTATCGGTTTTAGTAAAAGACCGTGACGAAAACTCAAAAAGGGTGAGTTTGAGAACAAAAGATGTAATTGACGTGTCAGAGGTGGCACAAAAATTTTCAGGCGGCGGACATAAGTCTGCAGCAGCTTGTGTAATATCAGGCGATATAGCACAAAATATTAGAAATCTCGTAGATACAATAATTGAAAAATTAACCTTTGGGTTAGGAGAAAAAGATGTTTGAAAAAGGTCTTAAAACAGTAGATTTATATACAGACGGTGCTTGCAGCGGCAATCCCGGTCCCGGTGGTTATGGCTATATATTGAGCTTCAATGGTCATGAAAAAGAAGGTTACTGTGGTTTCCACCTTACTACCAATAATCGCATGGAGATTATGGCAGTAATTGAAGGTCTCTCTGCTTTAAAAGAAACCTGTAACGTAAATTTGTACTCTGACAGTAAGTATGTTATTGACGCGATACAACAGGGTTGGGTTTACAAATGGGAAGCCAACAACTGGATGCGTACCAAAAAATATAGAGCGAGTAACGTCGACCTTTGGGAGCAACTTTTAGTGCTACTCGATGAACACAATGTGGAGTTTCACTGGGTTAAGGGCCATGCAGGAAATCCAAAGAATGAGCGCTGTGACAAGTTAGCGGTTTCTGCTTACTCAGGTGAAGATTTGATAGATGATGAGGGCTACATACCGGAGGAGAATTAATGTTTTTTGATACACATACACATCTTGACGATGAAAAATTTGATACAGACCGCGATGAACTAATAGCATCTTTTAAAGGTGAGGGACTGGCTTTGGCGGTAAATATTGGTGCCAATATCAAAACTTCAAAGAACAGCATAGCATTGGCTGAAAAATACGATTTTATATATGCATCAGTAGGCGTGCATCCCAACGATGTTGCTGGTATGACAGAATCAGACCTTGTAAAGCTAGAAGAATGGGCAAAACACCCCCGTGTTGTTGCAATCGGCGAAATCGGTCTTGATTATCATTATGATGAGCCTGACCCTGAAATACAGAAAGTTTGGTTTGAACGTCAGCTTCTTTTGGCAAAAAAACTCAATATGCCATACGTTGTCCATGACCGTGATGCTCATGCTGACGTTTTGGAAATCATCAAAAAAGCAGGATATTTTAACGGTGTTATGCATTGCTTTTCGGGAAGTGCCGAGATGGCACGCCAGGTAACTGACCTTGGAATGTATGTATCCATTGCAGGCCAGGTGACGTTTAAAAATGCACCCAAGGTACAGGCAGTGGCGTTATGCGTGCCTCTTGACAAGCTTTTGATAGAAACCGACAGTCCATACCTTACACCTGAACCCTTCAGGGGCAAGCGAAACAATTCATCTTATGTAAAATACACAGCACAAAAAATTGCAGAATTGCGTGGTATGGAAGTTGCAGAAATTGCAAAAATTACAATGGAAAATGGTAGAAGATTTTATAATATATAGAAGGTGATAGTAATGGAACAGACAAAGAAGAGAATTTTTTCAGGCATTCAACCCTCAGGGGATTTGAGTCTGGGTAACTATATAGGAGCTATCAAAAACTGGGTAAATTTACAGGACGATTATGAGTGTCTTTATTGTATCGTTGATATGCACGCAATAACAGTACGCCAGACACCTGCAGATTTAAGACGCAGAACATTAGAAGTTTTAATGCAGTATTTAGCGGCGGGTGTAGACCCTGAAAAATCCTGTGTTTTCATTCAGTCCCATGCCAGCACACACGCAGAACTTTCATGGGTTTTAAGCTGTAATACACAGATGGGCGAGCTTTCCCGTATGACACAGTTTAAGGAAAAATCAAAAAAGCACGAAGACAATATAAACGCAGGGCTTTTTACATATCCTATACTTATGGCGGCAGATATCTTAGCATATCAGGCAGATTTAGTTCCTGTTGGTCATGACCAACTGCAGCATGTAGAGCTTGCTCGTGATATTGCTAACCGTTTTAACCATTTTTATGGCGATACCTTAACTGTGCCTGAGGCGTATATTCCCAAGGTAGGTAAGCGTATAATGAGTCTGCAGACACCTGAAATGAAGATGTCAAAATCAGACCCAAATCCTAATGGTTTTGTAAGACTCTTAGACGACCCCGATACAATTATGAGAAAGTTTAAGCGTGCAGTAACAGACTCTGATAATGTGATTAAAGCATCACCCGAAAAACCTGGTGTTACAAACCTTCTTTCCATTTATTCAGCAGTAACAAACAAGACAATGGAGGAGTCTGAGCGTGAGTTTGATGGAAAAGGATACGGAGATTTCAAACTTGCCGTAGGTGAGGCTGTAGTGTCAGCATTAAAACCGTTACAGACAGAATTTGACAGATTGTCTAAAGATAAAGCATACGTTGAGGCCGTTTACAAAAAGGGTGCAGAAATGGCAAACTATCTTTCAAACAGAACACTACGCAAGGTGTACAAGAAGATAGGTTTTATTGCAAAATAGAGGTTATTATGAGAATTGATAAATACTTAAAAGTTTCAAGAATTATAAAACGCAGAACACTTGCTAATGATGCCTGTGATGCAGGCAGAATTTCCGTAAACGGAAATGTGGTAAAAGCATCTTATGACGTAAAAATCGGCGATGTTATAGAACTCAAGTTTGGTGAAAAGATTTCCAAGTTTGAGGTCTTAGCTGTAGTAGAGCATGTGACAAAAGACGGTGCTAAAGATATGTATCGTCCTGTGAATTAGAAAGGAAACAGACATGAATTTTCTCATTTTTATTGCAATGCTTTATATTATTTATAATGCATTTACAATCAATCTTTTTGTTGGAATAGGGGCTGCCATTTTGCTTTTGGTATATGTGTACTTTAAATGGTATCCTACATTTTGCATTACACGTGCAAGAAAAACCTACGGAAAAGACCCCGAAAAAGCACTTGCGATATTTGCAAAAGCCGAAAAAAGAATGAATATATCACAGCTCCAGACTTATGCATATTACCTGCTCCGTGAGGGAAAAACAGAAAAATCAGAAGAAATTTATAAAAAACTTCTTTCAGCGGGTTTGAAGCCCGAACTCAGATTAAAAATCCGCTCAGATTATGCAGTTTTTCTTCTTAAAACAGGACAGATTGATGAAGCAATAGCGGAACTCGAAGAAATTACTGTTCATTATACAAATACAACCACTTATGGTTCACTGGGTTACTGTTATCTTCTAAAAGACAGTATAAGAAAAGCTAAAAACTACAATCTTGAAGCTTATGACTACAATAGTGATGACCCAGTTATTATAGATAATATGGTGCAGCTCTACATTAAGCTCACAGATTACAACGAAGCAAAAATTTATGCTGATAAGTTAATAGAGAAAAAACCGTATTTTGTTGAGGCATATTATGATGCTGCATATGTTTATATGAAGCTTGGTGATATTACGCTAGCGAAAGAACTGTTAGAAGACGCAAGATGCTGCAGAATAACATTTATGTCGGTTGTAAAAGAGGCGGACTTAGATGCTTTTGAAGCTGCTATAGATAGCAAAAGCTTTAATTACGAACATAAACTCGGCAAATTCTCAGGGAAAGAAGAATATACGGAAGAAGATTTTAAAAATCTTCCCGAAATAGAGGAAGAAAAGCCCGAAGAGGAATATTATGATGAGGACGACCCCTTCATTTAAGAGGAAAATATGAATAAAAAAACCTATAAAACTCTTGAATTTAATAAGATTTTGGAAAAACTGTCGACCTATACCCAAAACGACAGTGTAAAAGAAAAAATCACCGCCTTGGAGCCTTCAACTGACTCTGAGGCGGTTCGTGCGCAGCTACGCGAAACAACAGAGGCAGTTGGTATTTTAATCAGGCGTGGTCCTGCTCCGGGTTTTAAGATAACCGATGTAACTCCTTCCATCTCTCGTGTTGAGCGTGGCGGCGTTATGACTATGGGCGAGCTTTG
This sequence comes from Clostridia bacterium, assembly GCA_017415145.1. Taxonomy (GTDB): domain Bacteria; phylum Bacillota; class Clostridia; order UBA1381; family UBA9506; genus Congzhengia. The sequence goes on along the minus strand of JAFQJE010000030.1, from coordinate 13,990 downwards.
TAAGCTATCTTCAGGTCTTAATACCTCACGCAGACTAAAGGCATACATTGAAGATGACAAGATCAGCGAGGATACATCCGTCGCGGGCATTGCCTCAACTATTACAAATCTTAAAAATGTAGAAAACGAAATAAATGATAAGATTATATCTGATGAAGAAATGGCGGACAATGCCAGCCCTGCGCTTTTTGCAATCCGCAAAAAAATAAAGGCACAGGCTTCCCGTATTCGTGAAACATTGAATTCTTTGATTACATCAAGCTCGTATTCTAAGTTTTTGCAGGAACCCATTGTTACAATGCGTGGAGACAGATACGTTATCCCTGTAAAGGCAGAGCACAAGGGAGAAATCAAAGGTATTGTACACGATGCGTCTGCGTCCGGTTCAACTGTATTTATAGAGCCTGCATCAGTTGTTGAAATGACAAATGAAACGGCGCAGTTAGTAGCAAAAGAAAAAGAAGAAATCGAAAGAATTTTAGCTGAAATTTCTGCTTTTGTTGTAGAGTACAGCCATGAAATTTTTGTAAATACAAAAGCCGTACTAACCCTTGATTTTATCTTCTGTAAGGCGAGATTATCATTAGAACAAAAGGCAACAGAGCCAGAAATAAACACAGTCGGCATTATAGAAATAAAGGCAGGCAGACACCCGCTGCTTGATAAAAATAAAGTAGTTCCTATTGATATTTCATTGGGTGAAAACTATGACACACTGGTAATAACAGGTCCTAATACTGGTGGTAAAACAGTGTCTTTAAAAACTTTGGGACTTTTTACCCTGATGGCACAATCAGGACTTCACATTGCAGCAAAAGATGGAAGTAAAATTGCGGTATTTGACAATGTTTTTGCCGATATCGGTGATGAACAGAGTATTGAGCAGAGTTTGTCCACCTTTTCATCACACATTGTAAATCTGGTAGATATTTTAAACAAGGTCACAAAGGATACCCTTGTTTTAGCGGATGAATTGGGTGCTGGAACTGACCCGACAGAGGGTGCGGCTCTTGCTATTTCAATTATTGAATATATCAGAAATTTTGGAGCACGTGTTGCTGCAACCACCCATTACAGCGAACTTAAAATGTATGCACTTACCACTGCGGGTGTGGAAAACGCATCTTGTGAATTTGATATAAAGACACTATCACCCACATATCGCTTAATGATTGGTGTTCCAGGAAAGAGCAACGCATTTGCTATTTCAAAAAGACTTGGAATTTCTGATACTATTTTAGATAATGCAAAAAGTAGGCTTGATAATGACAATATAAAGCTTGAAGATGTTATCTCAAGCCTTGAGGAAAGTCGTAAAAAGGCGGAGCGTGACAGACGAACTGCTGAATCAGCATCCCGAGATGCCCGAATTTTTAAGAGTAACATCCGTCGTGAGATGGAAGAACTAGAAAAGAAAAAGGCAAAAATCATGCAGGATGCACGAGCTGAGGCTATTGCCATAATTGAAAGTGCTAAAAGACAATCAGCAGAGGTTTTAAAAGAAATCCGCGATATAAAGGCTACGGAAAGCTATAAAGATTTGGTGGAAAAAACTCAGAAAGCAAGAGAAACTCTAAATGCTGAAAGTGACAAGATAATGTCTGCTGCAGGCAAGGAACAAATTAAACGTAAGCCATTAAAGAATGTACGTTTGGGCGAAAGTGTTCATATTGTTTCTATGGGTGTAGACGCAGAAGTTCTCACCTTGCCTGATAATAAAGGAGCACTTTTAGTTCAGGCGGGAATAATGAAGATTAAGACGAACCTTTCTGATTTAACCCGTGGAGATAGCACAAAAGAGGAAAAGAAAAAGCAAAAGATGATAACTACCGCCTTTAAAACAGACAAGAAAACCACAGCGTCGCTAGAAACTGATGTTCGCGGTATGACTTTGGATGAGGCAATTTTGGTGGTTGACAAATTCATAGATGACTCTTATATCTCAGGGCTTCACGAAGTAACTATTATACACGGTAAAGGTACAGGTGTGCTTAGGACCGGAATTTCAGATTTTCTGCGTCGCCACCCTACTGTAAAGGAGTATCGTGCAGGTCGCTTTGGTGAGGGAGAAACGGGTGTAACAGTAGTAACCTTAAAGGACAAATAATATGAAAATTAAATTGGGAAAATATAGACATTTCAAAGGAAATGAATATGAGGTTATAGGTATAGCAAAACACTCTGAAACCTTAGAGGAGATGGTGATTTACCGTGCACTCTATGGGGAAGGTGGTTATTGGGTAAGACCGATTCTTGAGTGGAATGAAGAAGTAGTGCGTGATGGAAAAACCTTTAGGCGATTTACCTATATCGAGGAGGAATAGTATGAAACCGATAGTTGCAATAATGTATGACTTTGATAAAACATTGTCTACCAAGGATATGCAGGAGTATGCATTTATCCCGGGTATCGGTATGACGGCAGAAGAATTCTGGGGTGCGTGTAATCGCCTGACAAAAGAAAACAGCATGGACCAGATTTTGTCATATATGTACGTTATGCTATCTGAGGCAAGAGGAAAAAAGCTGTTAAACCGCACGGAGTTTAATAAGTTAGGCGAAAGTGTTGAACTGTGCCCTGGGGTTTCTGACTGGTTTGAAAGAGTAAATACGTATGGTGAAAGTATTGGAGTAACTGTTGAACACTACATCATTTCATCGGGTGTAAAGGAAATTATAGAGGGAACTCCCATTGCAAAATATTTCAAAGAAATTTATGCGGCGGAATTCTTGTACGATTCTGATGGCGTTCCTGTGTGGCCTGCTATGGCGGTAAATTACACCTCAAAAACACAGTTCTTATTCAGAATAAATAAAGGTGTTTTAGACGTCACAGAACATAGAGAGCTCAATACATATACGGCGGAAGAAGAACGCAGAGTTCCTTTTTCAAATATGATTTATATTGGTGATGGATTTACAGATGTTCCCTGCATGAAGCTTGTAAAAGTAAACGGCGGACATTCCGTGGCTGTATATTCAACAGACGATGACACTGCTCATAAAATAATGGAGCAGGGCAGAGTTGACTATGTGGCAAAGACAGATTACAGAAAAGGTGAAAAGCTTGAAACCACAGTCTTTTCAATATTGGATTTAATAAAGGCAAATCACATAACAACACAGATAAAAATTAGCGATAAAAAAAGAACCCGGTAGGGAATCCTACAGGGTTCTTTTTTATTACCAATATTTCCTGTCTAAAGACCTGAAATATATCGCCTGAGCAAGATGCTCAACTTTAATATCTTTACTTTCTTTTAAGTCTGCAATAGTACGTGCAACCTTTAAAATTCTGTTGTGGGCACGTGCAGAAAGGCCTAAATTATCAAAGGCCTGTTTTAAAACTGCAGCTTCTGCATCGCCTAAGGCACAGTAGTCTGCTACCAGTTTTTCTGTCATCTGAGCGTTACAGTAGATACCTTTATGGTTTTTGAAACGCTCTTTTTGTATTTCTCTTGCACGTTCAACACGCTTTTTGATATCCTTTGAGCTTTCGGCAGGTGTGGTTTCTGTAAGCTCGTCATATTTTACCGCGGGAACTTCAATGTGTAAATCAATTCTGTCAAGTAATGGTCCGCTGATTTTTCCTAAGTATTGTTTGATTTGCCCTTCAGAACAATTGCATCTTCCTGTGCCGTCACCAAAGTAGCCGCATTTACAAGGGTTCATAGCGGCAATGAGCATGGTATTGCTGGGATATGTAAGTGTTGCATTAACACGTGCGATAGTCACGACTCCGTCTTCTAATGGCTGACGAAGCACTTCTAAGGCATCCTTTCTGAATTCGGGGAATTCGTCTAAAAACAATACGCCGTTGTGTGCAAGACTGATTTCTCCGGGTCGGGGATATGTGCCACCGCCTGACAATCCTACTGCCGAGATTGTGTGATGAGGACTTCTGAAAGGTCTTGTGGTAATTAGAGATGTATCACTGGGGATAAGACCTGCTATGGAATGAACTTTGGTTACCTCTAACGCCTCTTCAAAGGATAGAGAGGGAAGTATGGAGGGCAGTCTTTTGGATAACATTGACTTACCTGAACCGGGGGAGCCGATGAGCAAAACATTATGACCGCCGGCAGCTGCTATTTCTAATGCAAATTTTGCATTTTCTTGCCCCTTAACATCTGCAAAATCCAAAGCTGTATCTTGTTGACGTTTAAAGATTTCATCTATATCAATTTCAGTTTTTTCTAATTTGTTTTCAGTCGTAAAATGTGCAAAAATATCCGTCAAAGATTTTGCTTCATAAACATTAAGCCCCTTTACAACTGCTGCTTCCTGTGCGTTATCTGATGGCACAATTATATTTTTAATTCCTGATTCGTAAGCACATATTGCCATAGGCAGAGCACCCTCTACGGGGCGTAATTCACCTGATAAGGCAATTTCGCCGATAAAAGCATATTCTGATATATCGCATACTAATTGCTCGGAACTAAGTAACAATCCCATACATATAGGCAGGTCATAGATTGCACCTGCTTTTTTTATGTTCGCAGGAGCTAAATTTACTGTAATTCTCTTGGTTGGAAACGAAAATCCGCAGTTTTTAAGGGCAGAACGAACCCTCTCTCTTGATTCCTTTACTGCGGTGTCAGGCAATCCTACCACATCAAAGGCAGGCATGCCGTTTCCAATGTCAACCTCAACGGAAACTAAGTATCCGTCAATTCCTATTAATCCTGCACTGTTTGTTTTAGAAAGCATAATCTGTACTCCTTAAAGTTCTATGAGGTCTTTTCCTGATGTGGTTAAGTTGCGGTGACCATCGTTGGTTACACAAACCAAATCTTCAATTCTTACACCGCCAAAGTCGTCAATGTATATTCCCGGTTCTACAGTCATCAACATATTTTCTGTTAATATGTCGGAGGATTTAGGAGAACACGAAGGGGATTCGTGAACCTTTAAGCCTAAACTGTGACCAAGGCCATGACCGAAATGCTTGCCGTAGCCCGCGTTTTCAATTACTCCACGTGCGGCGTCGTCTACTGCTTTTGCAAGCTCACCTGCACGGATTGTATTGAGTGCTGCATATTGTGCGGATAAAACTGTGTTATAGATTTCTTTTTGCTTATCATTTGCTTTTCCGACTACTACAGTTCTTGTCATATCGCTGCAGTATCCTTTATATTTACAACCAAAATCAAGAGTCAGAAAGTCTCCTGATTCAATTACTTTGTCGGTGGCTGTACCATGGGGCATGCAAGACCTTATACCTGATGCGGCAATTGTATCAAATGAAAGTCCCTCTGCACCTTGACGTAGCATAAAGTATTCAAGTTCAAGAGCTATTTCTCTTTCGGTTTTTCCGACTGCTATTTTATCAAGTATATAATTATATGCACTATCTGCAATACTTGCAGACTTTTCTATCAAAGAAATCTCGTGTTCATCTTTTATCATTCTTAATTTGTCTATGTGAGATGACACGGGTGAGAATACAGATTTAGGGGAAATTCTTTTAAGACTTGCAAATTTTGAAAACGTTACATAATCGTCTTCAAAACCGTACGCCTTGTCGCCCTGTTGTTTCAAAAATTCAGACACAGAAGTTTGTGCTGTATCTATTACCTCAAAATCAGGTGCTTCATCTCTTGCCTGAACGGTATAGCGTGAATCTGTAAAAAGGAGCAGCCTTGATTTATCAATGTAGAGCATACCCTCGCCGCCTGTAAACCCTGAAAAATAATAGAGGTTTTCAGGTGAGAAAATTAGTGTGGCGTTTGCAGGGATGACCGATACCAGTTTTTTTAAACGTTCTACATACATAAAGCCACTTCCTTTAGTAATAATTATATCACTATCCGCATATATTTTCAATGAAATATGAGGTGCAATTATGAAAAAATTTATAAAAGAAAATATGATATACATATTGATTTTAGTGCTGTTTTCGTTGCTTTTAATACTCTGGTCACACATTATACGCACAGAATTTTGTGTTGTAGCAAATTTTAAAAACTTAGAAACCCTGTCTGATAGAGTGCGGTGTGCAAACTCTCTTGGTTGGGAGATAGATAAGAGTAGCGAAACAAAAAAGCAGATTTATCTTGAAAAAACTCCTACCACAGAGTTTTTAAAGTTTAACAAAATGCAGAAAATGTGCGGTTTTGATCTTTTACCTTATCTGGGCAAGGGAGTTACGGTTTATACCTACAGAATCTTGAATTTTCCCTCTGATAACCCTGTAAATGCTTTTTTAAACATTATAATTTATAATAATAAAATGATTGGCGGAGATTGTACAGTAGAAGAATACGATGATTTATATCTTCCTGTAAAACTACCCCAACTTGATGCTCACATCTCCTGAACTGAGAGAAATCTTTGTGCCGTCGGATTTCTCTACAACAAGATTTGCATTGTCATCAATGTCAATAACTCTAGCTGTGCCTGAATGTTTACCTGACAAAATTTCAATTTCGCGATTTATAAGACACGATGCCTCTTTATATTCTTTGATAAATTTTCTTTCTTTATCTAAGAAAATACTGTCAAAAATATTTATAAATGCGGCAAAAAGCTCACATTTTTGAACGTTTGTAATTTTTCCTGCACAATTTTCAATGTTTGTTGTTTTGTAGGCAAATTCTTTCGGATAGCCGCAGGGAGGATTTTTGATATTCAAACCTATTCCCAAAACGGCAAAGTTTAACGTTCCGTCAGGCTTAATGGAGGATTCGGTCAGTATTCCGCAGAGTTTTTTGTCGCAATAATATATATCATTTACCCATTTTATCTGAGTTTTTATTCCTAAGACTTCATCTAATGCCCTGACCATCGCCACGGCTGCTGCAACTGTGATAAATACGGCATCTTGGGCTAAAATATCAGGTTTTATCAGGTAACTCAGATAAACGCCGCAACCGCGGGGAGAAAAGAAGGTTTTTCCCAATCTTCCACGACCGGCAGTCTGATATTCTGCTACTATAATTGTGTTTTCAGGTTCGCCCTTTATGGCACGTTCTTTTAATATGGTGTTGGTTGAAGAGATTTCATCAAAATATTCAATTTTCTTATTCTTTAAAAAATCTTTAAAATTCTTCAATTTATCCACCGCCTTTTAAAACATTATATAACACCAGGCAAAAAATGTAAACAAAAACATAAAAAGGAGAAAATCACATGAGAAGATACTATCACAGGACAATTGTAATAAGAGATGTTTTTTCTAACTATTTTATATACACAGGTGTACTGATTTTGGTAATAAGTGCAGTTCTTACGATTTTAGTAAGATTCAACATAAAACCTGATGACGGGTATGTGCTACGCTCCTTTAAACAGATTATGGCAATAGAAAAGGCCTATACTTTTAAGGGTAAGAACATATATGATATGTTTTCAGAAATTGTGCCTTTAGTAAAATCGAGTGATGAAATGATGAAAAAATATCAGGCACTCTATGGTGGAGTAAAACGCGAGGACAAGCCGCAAAAGACAGGCTTTTTAGAGGGAAAACAGGTAGAAGAAGTTGATATGTCATCAGGAGGATTGAAGTTTAATAATGCAACTACATACCCTTTGAATGCAGATGCTCTCCGAAATACAAAGCTTGAATTTTCAAATCCCACTGTTTTAATAGTCCATACTCATACCTCGGAGGCGTATGCAGAACAGGAGGGTGCAAGAAGCAGGGAAGACAGTGTAAATATGGTGAGAATCGGTACGATAGTAAAAGAAAATCTTGAAAGGCAGGGAATAAACGTAATTCACGACACAACCCATAACGATTACCCCGCTTATAACGGTTCTTACAATAAGGCTTTGGGTGTTATACAACGAAATTTATCAGAAAGTTCTGATATTCAGGTAGTTTTGGATATTCACAGGGATTACACAGCGAGAACGACAAATGAAACAGAAATTCAGTTAAAACCTGTTACATTAGTAAATGGTTCTAAAACCTCACAGGTTATGCTTGTTGTGGGCACTGATCATAGCGGTCTTAATCACCCAAATTGGCGACACAACTTAGCTTTTGCAGTGAAACTGAACGATGCGTTTAACAAAATCGCACCAAATGTGATGCGACCTATAAATGTAAGAAAAGAACGTTTTAATCAGCACCTGACTCTCGGTTCTTTAATTGTAGAAGTAGGTGCTGCATCAAATTCTTTGTCCGAGAGTGAGAATGCAGCATATTACATAGCACAGGCAGTGGGTACGGTGTTAAAAAACTATTAGAATAAAATTCCTTAACTTGCAAAATAATAAAAATAAAAACTGCAAGCGAGGAACTGTATGAAAATTTCAAGTGATGTAAAGAAAAATCAAGAACTTTTTCACCAAATTCTTCCAATAGGGAAAAGCTTTGATATTATTGAACGTGAGATAGTTATAGCTGAACGCACAAGCTATATGTATTTCGTTGATGGCTTTGTAAAAGACGGAGTAGTGGCAAAACTTATAAATTTTTTATTGGGACTTACTGCAGACAAGCTTAAAAACATAAAAAGTGCACAGGATTTTGCTTCTCATTTTGTTACTTACGTTGAGGTAGACGTAACAGATGATGTAGACAAAATCATGCAGATGTATCTGTCAGGTGCCACTGTTTTAGTTATTGACGGTTTTTCGGAAGCTATTGTAATCGATGCAAGAACTTATCCTGCAAGAAGCACAGAAGAGCCTGAAAAAGAAAAGGTATTACGTGGCTCACGCGACGGATTTGTTGAAACTGTAGTATTTAATACTGCACTTTTAAGACGTAGAATACGTGACCCTAAGTTTACTGCAGAGATTGTCAATGTTGGAAATCGCTCAAAAACGGACATTGTAATAACTTATATAGCCGATATTGTAGACGAAAAAATGCTTGAAAACATTAAAAACAGATTAAAAAATATCGACGTGCGGTCCCTTACTATGAATCAGGAAAGCTTAGCTGAATGTCTTATCCGTCGAAAGTGGTACAACCCATTCCCCAAGGTAAGATATACAGAACGTCCTGATATAGCAGCGGCTTGTGTATTGGAGGGAAGTATAGCGATACTTGTGGATAATGACCCGTCGGCGTTGCTTTTACCCAACTCTATATTTGATTTTATTCAGGAAGCTGACGATTTTTATTATCCTCCCGTTGTAGGCGGATATATGAGAATTATCCGAAATCTTGTATTCTTTTCTACGTTGATACTAACACCTTTGTGGCTTTTGCTTATACAGAATTTGTCGAGTTTGCCGACGTGGCTTCAGTTCATAAGGATAGCTGAGCCGAATGACGTGTCTCCAATAGTTCAGCTTTTGATATTAGAAATTGCTGTAGACGTACTGCGCTTTGCATCTGTTAACACGCCAAATATGATGGGAAACTCATTAAGTATTATCGGAGCGTTAATTTTAGGTGATTTTGCCATACAGTCAGGGTGGTTTGTGCCTGACACCATACTGTATATGTCCATCGTAGCAATTGCAAGCTTTTCGCAGGCGAATATCGAGCTTAATTACGCTTTTAAATTTATGAGAATTCTGACCTTAATTCTTACGTACTTTTTAGATTTGGCAGGTTTCATTTTGGGGCTTTTGGTATCTGCGGTTTTAATTGCTACAAACAAGACCGTAACGGGCAAAGGATATCTCTATCCGTTAATACCTTTTAATTACCACGATTTTAAGTATAAATTCCTGCGTCTGAAAATTCGATCAAAGGAAAAAACTGTAATAAAAAAGTAAAATTATAATAATTGACTATTGTGCCTTTCGTATGTTATAATTTATCATGTCATAAAATAGATTGTATTTTATAAGAAAATTATAACATATGGAGGTACAATTATGCGTAAGACAAAAAGAATAGTATCATTGCTTATTACAGTTGCAATGATGCTTACAATGGTTCTTCCTATGACAGTGTCAGCAGCATTTTCTGATGTTCCCGCAAGTCATCACTATTACGATGCTATCACAAACCTGTCATCGGAAGGAATTTTAGATGGTATGGGCGACGGCACATTCGCACCTGAATCCCCTGTAACAAGAGCACAGTTTACAAAGATTATCTGTTATGCTCTTTCAGTAGGTAATCTTACATATTCAGAAGAAGAAAGATCAATCTTTACTGATCTTGCTCCCGAGCACTGGGCAGCAAACAATATCGTTACAGCTTACAAACAGGGCATCATCAATGGTATGGGCGACGGAACATTTGCGCCAGAAGCAGGTGTACAGTACGAACAGGCTGTTAAGATGGTTGTTTGTGCTTTGGGTTATTCACAGACTCGTGCAGAAGCTTTGGGTGGCTATCCCGGTGGTTACATGAGTCTTGCTAACCAGGCTAAAATTTTAAAGGGCATTACAGATGCAAAAATGTACGAAGTAATGAACCGTGGCGCAGTAGCACAGTTAATTGACAATATGTTAGATGCAGAGCAGATTCAGGATGGTCAGCCAGGAGGCTCTATCCGTGAAGAAGTAAGCACAAACAAGTCAGTTGACGGTCAGGTGATTGCAGGTTACGGTGTGGCTCTTTATACAGGCGATTCAGAACTAGATGCTTGCTCAAAGAACGAAATCATCATACAGTCAGGTAGCAATAGAGTGTATTTTGATGTAGAAAATATCAATGGTTTTGATATTTATGAATATATCGGAAGAAATGTTACAATTTATTACGAAGATGAATCAGGTGTAAATGTTAACTTTGCAAAAAGTATTGCTTTACAGCCCAGAAAGAACGAAACAGTAAAGATTAACCTTGATTCAATTTATAAGTACGATTCATCAAAAATTGAATACTTTGTTGATGATAAGCGTATAGAAACAGATGAGATTAGTTATTCTTCATCATCATATAACCTTTGGAACGGTCAGCCTGATAGTCGTACGATTAAAGAATTATTAGACCATGACGGTAACTATCAGAAGTCAGGATATATCACGTTGGTAAGCTCGCAGGCTAACCAGGCGGTAGACGTTGCATTGTTAAAGACATATGATACGGTTATAGTGTCATCAATTAACGCTACAAACAATAAGGTATTTATTAAAAAAGAAGGAGCATTTGTTGACGACACCAGATACGATTCCGGCATTGAACTTAATGTAAGAGACAGAAATAAGAGCGTAACCATCACATTAAATGGCTCAAATTATTCACTATCATCTATAAGAGAAAATAATGTTCTTTCTATAGCAAAGAGTGAAAATGGCAAAGTTATAGAAGTACTTGTTTCAACAACAGGTGTAAGCGGAACAATTGAATCAATAACAACAGCTGGTGCTAAGACAATTAAGCTAAAGTCAAACAACAACAATTATCAGGTATTGCCTAATGTTTGCAGCCCTGATTCAGCTACTCTGGAAGCAGGTGTGCATGTAGCACTGAGCCTCGATGCTTTTGGCAAGGTTGCAAGATATGTAATCACAGCAGAGTCAACATACTATTATGGTTACATTTCTTCATTGGAAGAAGAAACAGGTGCTGATGCAAGAATTGAAGTGATGATGTATAAACCTACAAACTCTGATTCTTCACTCAAAGGCACGATTTACAGATTTGCCAACAGAGTAAAGATTAACGGCACAAACTACAATGTAGTTAATGACATGTCAACAATTCTGTATAAATTAAACCAGGAAGCTAACGATGCAAATACAGGATTTGCTAGTGAAGTTGAACCAACTGAAGGTAAATACACATATTCACAGCCTGTAAGATACTCACTTAACAGCAGTAACCAGATTAATGCTATTTTAACAGGTTCATGGGGCGGCGGCAGCGATCCTTTTGGCGACCCTGCAACATCGCTTAACCTTATTGGTAAGACAGGAGCAGGCGGTGTAGGTTGTGTAGTTGATGCTACAACGCTTGAACAGTATAACATCTCAGCAACAACACCTATTCTTTATGTTCCTCAGAACAGAGAAGAAGATTTAGATAAATATACTTCAAAATCAAGAGGTGTATTTGACGAAGGCAAATCTTACTATGTACAGCTTGCAAACGTATCAAGCACAAATATCGTAGGTTGTGTGTACCTTTATGGTGTTGTTGACTCAGGTTCAGGCTCGCTGAATGCAGCAATCTCTGAAGACAATAAGCCCTTGATTGTTAAGGAAATTTCTACAGTAATGTATAACGAAGTTTCGAATGTACGTCGTCTTACATTGATTGATGTTACATTAGGTATGGATGAAGCTAGCCTTATCTATTGTTACGAAGACAACGTTGATTTAAGTGGACTTGCAGAAGGCGATGTAATTAGAGTTGCAATCGGCACAGATGCTTATGTAGAAGAATTGCAGATCTTGGCAACAGCGGCGGATGTTGTTGCAGGCTCATTCAACTTCGAAGGCGTATATGATAAGACTGATGGTTCAGGAAGCGGAAGAAATGCTGATTTCCGTGTACTCCATGGTGTAGTTAAGTCAAAGGATGGTAATACATTCGTTGTTATTCCTGGATACAATGTTTCAGCAGATGCTTCAACAGGCGAAACATATACACTTACAGATGGAGTACCTGTTTACAAGGTTCTCACATCAGCTGAGGCAGGATTTAAGATTTCAGTATCTTCATCAGGCGAAATCTATGGCAATAGCAGCCAGCACTCAAAGGTAATGGTTTACACCGTTGAGGGTGCAATTAAGGCAGTAGTTATTTTCGAATAATATTTAGAATTTAAGAGGTCGGCTTTGCCGACCTCTTTTTTGTTGTACGTGTTGAAATATGACAGGCTATATGATACGATAGATTATGGTTGTGTATGTTTTTTGAAATAGTTGCTTAAAATTACACACCAATTCTGTGATTAATGTGTATTGAAAATATCAAATCTGCCATTAGTAATAGTACTTGCGATGATATATTATTCTTTAGTAAACGGATAGAGGATTGAACTTTCTATATTGGTGTAATAAATGGATTTATTAAAAACAGGAAAGTTGATTGCAGGGTTACGGCGTGAAAAGGGGTTTACACAAAAGGATGTGGCACAAAAATTAGGCGTTTGTGCAAAAACCGTTTCGAAATGGAAACAGTATGTGAGTCTTATTTCACGTATATAAAAGTGCGTGAGTAATTTGTTGTTTATGAATAGAGCTATAACAATATAAAAAGCATGATGACAGTAAAATCATCACGCTTTTTGGCGGAGATGCAGAGATTTGAACTCTGGCGCCGGTGTTGCCGACCTACCGCATTTCGAGCTCCTATACAGTCTTTTTAGATAGAGTAAATTAGCGGAAGTTAAAGGAACTTAAAAAGCGATAAAAACCGCATAAAATCAAGGCTTTGAGGGGTTAAAATCCTTCAAAGCCTTTGCTGTTCTTACGATTTTTGTATTGCCACTTTTTGATGCATTTTTTGGGTTTTCGCTAGAAAAGTGCTAGAAAAATGTTAGAAAAAATATATGAAAGGATAAAACAGTTTTGCGGAATAACTTTACCTTGAAAACAAACAATAAATAAGGGTAAATTTTCTTAATATATTGACAATTCCCTTAATATGTGATAATATTTAAGGGAAAGAAAGGAGGTTAAGGGTATGAGAATATTTAATTATTCGATAATCAAAGAACATAAATGGGATTCTGAAATTCTCGGTCTTGTAGCTAGCATATATAAAGAAGTCGGCAAGCAAGACCTTTATCTTAAACGACGCCCTGAAGAGCTTGAAAAGCTTGTGGAAATTGCAAAGGTGCAAAGCACAGAGTCTTCCAATGCAATCGAAGGTATCGTTACAACAAATACCCGAATCAAACAGCTTGTAGAAGAAAAGACCTCTCCACGAAATCGTGATGAACAAGAAATTGCGGGATACAGAGATGCTCTTAATATCATCCATGAGAACTTTGATGCAATTCCCATTTCTAAAAACTATATTTTGCAACTTCATAAAATTATGTGCAGTCATATGAATAACCCCATGGCTGGCAGAACAAAGAGTGTGCAAAATTATATAAGCACAACTTACCCTGACGGACATTCAGAGGTTTTATTTACTCCGCTTGCACCATTTGAAACGGAAGAAGCACTTGAT
>JAFQJE010000029.1 GCA_017415145.1 Clostridia bacterium | reverse complement strand
TATTGTAAAAAAATGCTTGACAAAATAAACTTTATAGTGTAAAATACATTTTGTCAGTTTTGTGGCGGCATAGCTCAGTTGGCTAGAGTACTCGGTTCATACCCGATTGGTCGCTGGTTCAAATCCAGCTGCCGCTACCAAAAAAATTAATACGGCCCGTTGGTCAAGCGGTTAAGACACCGCCCTTTCACGGCGGTAACACGAGTTCGAGTCTCGTACGGGTCACCAAAAAAAGCACTTCTTGCGAAGTGCTTTTTTGTTTTATATTTTTTAGTTTTTAAAACTATGAACAGGTGCAGGTATTCTTCCGCCACGGCGGATAAATTCTGTACTGCATTTGTCATTTACGGGCATTACAGGACCAGTTCCTAAAAGTCCGCCAAAGTCTACCGTATCGCCCACAACTTTTCCGGGAGCGGGGATAATTCGAACAGCTGTGGTTTTCTGGTTTATCATACCAATTGCCGCCTCATCTGCGATGATTGCTGCCACCGTTTCAGCAGAAGTCGTACCAGGTACACAAATCATATCAAGGCCGACACTACACACACAGGTCATTGCCTCAAGCTTATCTAAAGAGAGCGTTCCTGCCGTAACCGCGTCTATCATGCCTGCGTCTTCACTTACAGGAATAAACGCACCGGAAAGACCGCCGACAAAGGATGATGCCATAATACCGCCCTTTTTAACTGCGTCATTTAAGAGCGCCAGCGCCGCCGTTGTGCCGTGAGTTCCGCACTGCTCAAGTCCCATTTCTTCCAATATATGAGCAACACTGTCGCCTACTGCAGGAGTAGGAGCTAATGACAAATCAACTATTCCAAAAGGTATACCAAGTCTTTTTGATGCCTCTCTTGCTACCAACTGTCCCATTCTTGTTATCTTAAATGCAGTTTTCTTGATGGTTTCTGCAACCACCTCAAAATCTGCACCCTTTACCTTTTCCAATGCACACTTTACAACGCCCGGACCTGAAACACCTACGTTTATCACGTATTCTGCCTCGCCTACGCCGTGGTATGCACCTGCCATAAAGGGGTTGTCCTCAACACTGTTACAGAATACCACAAGCTTTGCACATCCAAAGCCGTCTGCGTCCTTTGTGATTTCTGCCGTTTCTTTTACGATTTCACCCATCTTGGCCACTGCATCCATATTGATACCCGCTTTGGTCGACCCTACGTTTACACTTGAGCAAACTCGCTCAGTCGAGAATAGCGCCTCAGGAATAGCGTTTATCATAGCCATTTCGGTAGGTGTAATGCCCTTTTGAACTAACGCTGAAAAACCGCCGATAAAGTTTACACCTACTTTTATTGCAGCCTCATCTAAGGCACGAGCTAATTTCACAAAATCCTTGGGATTTTCTGACTGCAGGATTAAAGATGCCGGTGTCACTGAAATTCTTTTGTTTATTATGGGAACACCATATCGAACAGAGATTTCTTCTGCAACAGAAACTAAATTTTCTGCCGCCGCAGTTATCTTATCATACACCTTTTTGCATACTGTATCCACATCATCTCCTGCACAGGAAAGAAGTGAAATACCCATTGTCACTGTCCTGATATCCAAATGTTCCTCAGAAATCATTTTTATAGTTTCTAAGATGTCATTTCTGTCAATTATTGCCATAATGCCACCTCTTATATTCTGTGCATAGCAGAGAACAAACCCTCATGCTGAACATTTATTTCGGTACCGATAGTTTCTCCCATCGCCTTTAAATCTTCTGATAACTGACCTGCTGTAATATCTGATGCTACTGTGTCAACCAGCATTATCATTGTAAAAATATCCTGCATGATTGTCTGTGAAATGTCTAATATGTTAATATTTTTTTCTGCCAGATATCCGCTTACACTTGCAATGATTCCTGTGCGGTCCTGACCTACTACTGTTACTACTGCTTTCATTGTTTTTTCTCCTTTGTCAATGTGCTTGTACATATAATAACAGAAAAGATTTGAACTTTCAAGGCATTTTTTTAATTTCCTCTTTAAATTTGGCACACTTTAGTGTATAATAACCATATATGGACTTTTTTGAAAGGATTTGATTTTATGCAAACCTACGTTAAACTCTCATCAATTGTGGAAGAATACAACTTAAAGCCTATCGTCACACCAGCAGGCTGCGGTGATATCGAAATTACCGTTGCAGACGTTAACCGTCCCAGTCTTCAGTTAGCAGGCTTTTTTGAATATTTTGACCCTGCACGTATTCAGATTATAGGTATGGTAGAGTACACCTACTTGAAATCTTTAACACCCGATGCACGTTTTAGTGCAATCGAGCGTCTTTTTAAAGAGCCTGTTCCTGCGGTAATCATTACCCGTAATATGGTTCCGTTTCCTGAATTTATTGAGTGTGCAAAAAAATACAACAGAGCACTTTACGTCAGCGATTACAGCACATCAAGATTTACAAGCGCTATTATCCTTTATTTAAATGTAGCATTAGCCCCAATGACACAGCTTCATGGTGTTTTGGTTGAGGTTTACGGCGAAGGAATTTTGCTCCTTGGTGAATCAGGCGTAGGTAAATCAGAAACGGCTATCGAGCTTGTAAAGCGTGGACACAGACTTGTTGCAGACGATGCTGTTGAGATAAGACGAGTTTCAAATAAGTCTTTAGTTGGTTCAGCACCTGAGATTATCCGTCATTTTATTGAACTCAGGGGCATAGGTATAGTAGATGTAAAGCGTCTTTTCGGTATGGGTGCCGTAAAAGACACAGAAAACATCGACCTTGTTATCAACCTGGAAAACTGGCAACAAGGCAAAGCCTACGACAGATTAGGTATCGACACAGAGGTTGTTGATATTTTAGGTATTGAGGTACCCTCTTTAACCATTCCCATCAAACCCGGTCGAAACCTTGCCATGATAGTAGAGGTTGCGGCAATGAACGCCCGTCAGAGAAAGATGGGTTATAATGCAGCGGAAGAGTTGAACGATAGAATGATGAATCAGGAGTAAATTTGATGAATTTTCAAGAACTGAAAAATCAGATACAATCTAAAATATTTGGAGAAGTGGCACTAAACTACCCCTTATCCCAGCACACCTCATTTAAAATAGGGGGCGACGCCGACCTTTATGTTTGTCCCAACAACTTAATGGAGCTCATAACCACGGTGGAGCTGTGCAAACAGGCTGACGCCCCATACTTTTTGTTGGGTGCGGGCTCTAATCTTTTGATTTCAGACAAAGGCATCCGCAGTGTTGTGATAAAACTGGGTGACGGCTTTGACTATGCCCACGCAAAAGGCGACTACATCTTAGCAGGTGCAGGAGTGTCTTTGGCAAAGCTTTCTGCAGAAGCAAAAAATGCAGAGCTGACAGGACTTGAGTTTGCATCAGGAATTCCAGGCTCACTGGGCGGTGCAATCTATATGAACGCAGGTGCTTACGGCGGGGAAATGAAGGACGTAATAACAGAAGTTTCCTATATAGATGATGACGGCACAGTAAAAACCGTAGCAGGTTGCGATTGTGACTTTGGTTACAGAGAAAGTATTTTTAATAAAGGCAACAAAATCATCATTTCTGCAAAGCTTACATTAAATAAAGGAAACAAAGAAGAAATTTTAGCCACAATGCGTGACTTAAATGCCAGAAGAAAAGAAAAACAGCCCTTAGAATACCCATCAGCAGGCAGTACCTTCCGCAGACCTGAGGGTTATTTTGCAGGTGCATTAATTGAGTCATCAGGCTTAAAGGGCACACGCATCGGCGGAGCAGAGGTATCCGAAAAGCACGCCGGCTTTATAATTAATGCAGACAACGCAACTGCAAAAGACGTCTGCGATTTAATCGCCCATGTACAAAAGGTGGTTAAAGAAAAACACGGCGTAGATTTAGAACCCGAAGTAAAAATTATCGGCGAAGAATAACAAAAAGGGGTGTAGCCAACCTCTTTTCCACAAAATATAGTTCATATCAATAAGAACGACCACAAAACCTTGAAACCCCTAAAAATATCACATTTTTTGCAAAAAATGCTTGACTAAAAAGTATCTTTGTGATATACTACAAGATACTTGGGTGGATAGGTTCTTTTTTTTTGCTCAAAAAAAATTGCAACTTATCCGAAAATCAGTTAATAAATTATGATATAAATTTAAGGAGGCGTGACATATGAGAACAAGAATTACTCTCGCATGCTCAGAATGTAAACAGAGAAACTACGACACAATGAAAGAAAAGAAAAACACACCCGACAGAATAGAGCTTAACAAGTACTGCAGATTCTGCAAAAAGCACACACTTCACAAGGAAACAAAATAAGTTTTTTAGTCGGTAATTTTGATTAAGGAGTGAGTACAGTGGCAGAAGCTACAAAGGCAAAGAAGCCTAACAAAATAGCAAACTATTTCCGTGAATTAAAAGCAGAGTTCAAAAGAATATCATGGCCCAGCTTTAAGCAGGTAAGAAACAACACAGGCGTTGTTCTTGCTTTCATTGTTTTGCTTGGCGTATTTATCGCTATTGTTGACCTCATCTTTACTTACGCTCTTTCTTTCTTAGGCTAAGTAAAATTTAATTTTCAGGAAAAGGAGGCAAAAGAGGCTTTGCTTCTTTTATAAAGATATGGCTGAAGCTAAGTGGTATGTTATTCATACCTTTTCAGGATATGAGAAAAAAGTTCAGACAGACTTGGAAAAGACCATTGAAAACCGTAACCTCCATGACAAAATCTTAGATATTAAGGTTCCTATGGAAGAGGTTGTGGAACAAAAAGGCAACGAGCAGAAGATTGTTTCAAGAAAGCTTCTCCCCGGTTACGTTATTGTTAAAATGGTTATGACAGATGACACCTGGTACGTTATCAGAAACACCCGCGGTGTAACAGGCTTCGTTGGCCCCGGTTCAAAACCTGTGCCATTAACAGACGAAGAAGTTCATGCTATGGGTATCGAACGCCGTACTGTTGAGGTAAATTTTGCAGTTGGCTCATCTGTTCGCGTTACAGGCGGTGCTTTTTCAGATTTTGTTGGCGTTGTTGACGAAATCAATACAGAAAAGCAGACAGTCCGTGTTATTGTTTCAATGTTCGGCAGAGAAACACCTGTTGAGCTTGACTTCTCTCAGATTGAAGTTTTAGATTAGTTTTTTAAGCTTAACCGCTTAAAATATAAAGGCGAAAGCCTTACGCAGTACGCAAGGAAGGGTTTTCTTGCGTGTGGGAGGACAAAGATGGTCTTTGTTCGCCATTACCACATTTTTATTAAGGAGGTGCACATATAATGGCACAGAAAATTGCAGGTTACATCAAGTTGCAGATTCCCGCAGGTAAAGCTACACCGGCTCCCCCGGTTGGTCCCGCCCTCGGTCAGCACGGTGTAAACATCGTTCAGTTCACAAAGGAGTTTAATGAAAAGACAGCTAAAGACGCAGGTTTAATTATCCCTGTTGTTATTACAGTATACGCTGATAGATCTTTCTCTTTCATTACAAAAACTCCCCCGGCAGCAGTTCTCTTAAAGAAAGCTGCTAAAATCGAAAAAGGTTCAGGCGTTCCTAATAAGACAAAGGTAGCTACAGTTTCAAAAGACGCTATCCGTCAGATCGCTGAAACAAAAATGCCCGATCTTAATGCCGCTTCAATCGATGCTGCTATGAGCATGATTGCAGGTACAGCAAGAAGTATGGGTATCGTAGTAGAAGACTAATTTCGGTTTTTTTAATTAAGTGGGAGAGTGTTTTGAACACTTGTTTGACCACAAAAGGAGGAAAAAAATAATGTTTAGAGGTAAAAACTATCAGGAGAGCGCAAAGCTCGTAGATAGAGCAAAGCTTTATGATCCTGAAGAAGCTTTAGACGTAGTTCTTAAGGCTTCTAAGGCAAAATTCGACGAAACAGTTGAAGTTCACGTTAAATTAGGCGTTGACTCAAGACACGCAGACCAGCAGGTTCGTGGCGCTATCGTTCTGCCCCACGGTACAGGTAAAACAGCTCGTGTTTTAGTATTCGCTAAAGGCGATAAGTTAGCAGAAGCTGAAGCTGCTGGTGCAGACTTTTTCGGCGGCGAAGAGCTTATCCCCAGAATTCAGAACGACGGTTGGTTTGATTACGACGTTGTTGTTGCAACACCCGACATGATGGGCGTTGTAGGTCGCTTAGGTAAGGTATTAGGTCCTAAAGGTTTAATGCCCAGCCCCAAAGCCGGCACAGTAACAATGGACGTAACAAAGGCTGTTAACGAAATCAAGTCAGGTAAGATTGAATACCGTCTTGACAAAACAAACATCATCCATTGCCCCATCGGAAAAGTTTCTTTCGGTGTTGACAAGCTCGCTGATAACTTCAAGGCACTCCTTGGCGCTATCATCAAAGCTAAGCCCGCAGCTGCTAAGGGACAGTACATCAAGAGCTGTGCAGTGGCTTCAACAATGGGCCCTGGTGTTAAAATCAATCAGGCAAAACTTTCTGACTAATTTTGCTTGACAAAAGCAATTTCTTATGTTAGAATAACTATTGCTTATTAAAAGTAAATATTTTTTCCGCAGACAGCAGGTGCACATTTTGTGCTTAAATTAGCCGGCCGAGGAATTGCTTCCTATGAACTTTCAGGACTTTTCTTCGTACGCGGAGAAAAGTCCTTTAAATTTATACCACAGCGAGGTGAAAATTAAATGGCAAGTGAAAAAATCTTACAGCAGAAACAGCAGATGGTTGCAGATTTAGCTGAAAAGTTTAGAACAGCAGCAGCAGGTGTGTTCGTTGACTACTGTGGTCTTACAGTTGCTGAAGACACAGAGCTCCGTAACAAATTAAGAGAAGCTGGTGTAGAATATACAGTTGTAAAGAACACAATCACAAAGCGTGCAGCTCATGATGCCGGTTTTTCTGATTTCGACGAAATCTTAAACGGACCTACAGCTTTAGCTTTCAGCTTTGACGACGTTGTTGCTCCTGCAAAAACATTAGCAGATTTTGCTAAAACTCACGAAGTATTCACATTAAAAGCAGGCTTTATGGATGGCAAGGCTATGACAATGGAAGAACTCGACACATTGGCAAAGACACCTTCAAAGGAAACCTTGTATGCTATGCTTGCTGGTGGCTTGAATGCTACAATCGCAGGTCTTGCCCGCGCTCTTAACGCAGTTGCAGAACAGCAGGGTGAAACCGCATAATTAGTACATTAAAGAAAGTAAAATTTTAGACAAAATTTAGGAGGAAATTAAAATGAGTGAAAAGATCACAGCTATGATTGAAGAGATTAAAGCTCTTACAGTTTTAGAATTATCAGAATTAGTAAAGGCAATTGAAGAAGAATTCAACGTATCAGCAGCTGCTCCCGTTGCAGTTGTAGGTGCAGCGGCTCCCGGTGCTGCAGCAGCAGAAGAAAAGACAGAATTTGACGTAGAATTAACAGAAGCTGGCGCTGAAAAAGTTAAGGTTATCAAGGTTGTACGTGAAGTTACAGGTCTTGGTCTTAAGGAAGCTAAGGACATGGTTGACGGTGCTCCCAAAGTTATCAAAGAAGCTGCTTCAAAAGACGCTGCTGAAGAAATCAAAGCTAAGCTCGAAGAAGTTGGCGCTAAAGTTACACTTAAGTAATTTTAAAGAGTTATTTAAAAAGGACATTCCCTGCGGAATGTCCTTTTTTTGTTGCCAAGTCTACCTGTCACTCATAATCTGCTTAATAATGCTTTGCAGGTAATCAATTTCTGACTTTGCCTCATAAAGGCGGTAGCGAGTTCTGTCCAAAGACTTGGCAAGCTCCTGAACTGTGGGTGCATCATACAGCTTTTTTTCTAGAAAATCACACAGTTTAATCAATACTTTTTTCACGTTATCAACTCCTTTGCACATATATTACCACAATCTAATGTGCAAAAGACTGCAAAATTCCTTTACTTTTAGATTTCGGTATGATAGAATGGTATTGTTAGTTTAACGTGGAAGGAAGGTATAAAATTGTTTAAGATAGTTAAGAAAAAAGTTTTAAACCCCACAGTAACGCTTATGGAAATTGAGGCTCCCTTAGTTGCAAGAAAGGCAGAGCCGGGACAATTCATCATTTTGCGTGTGACAAGCGACGGCGAGCGTATTCCGTTAACCGTTGCAGATTACAACCGTGATGCCGGCACAATCACAATTATTTTCCAGATTGTTGGTGCTACAACAGCTCTTTTAAACCAAAAGGAGGAGGGCGAATTTATTTCCGACTTCGTAGGTCCTTTAGGTCGTGCTACTCACACAGAAGGCTTAAAGAAAGTTGCAGTTGTAGGCGGCGGTGTTGGTTGTGCTATTGCATATCCTGTAGCTAAAAAACTCCACGAGTTAGGCTGCGAGGTTCACTCTATCGTTGGTTTCAGAAATAAAGATTTACTTATTTTAGAGGATGAATTCCGTGCAGCGTCATCAGAGCTTATAATCATGTCTGATGACGGTTCTGTTGGCGAAAAAGGTCTTGTTACAGATGCTTTGAAAAAGCTGATTGAGGCAGGAAATCAGTACGATGAGGTTATTGCCATTGGTCCTTTGGTTATGATGAAATTCGTATGCAAATTAACTAAAGAATACGGCATCAAAACCGTAGTTTCCATGAACCCCGTTATGATTGACGGTACAGGTATGTGCGGCGGCTGCAGACTCTCTGTTGGCGGCGAAATGAAATTTGCCTGCGTTGACGGTCCTGAATTTGACGGTCACTTGGTTGACTTTGACGAGGCAATGGACAGAAGCCGTATGTACAGCGACTTTGAGCGTCACGCCTATGATGCAACTTGCAATCTCTTTAACAAGGAGGTACAGTAATATGGCAAATATGAGTTTAACGAAAAATCCCATGCCCCACCAGGAGGCAGATGTAAGAAATAAAAACTTCAAAGAGGTAGCTTTAGGCTATACACCTGAGATGGCAATAGATGAAGCACAAAGGTGCTTAAACTGTAAGCACAAGCCCTGTATATCAGGTTGTCCTGTATGTATCGACATCCCTGCATTTATTGAGAGGGTTGCCGAGGGCGATTTCGAGGGCGCTTATGAAATCATCACAAAGTCAAGCTCACTCCCTGCTGTTTGCGGCAGAGTTTGTCCTCAGGAAACACAGTGTGAGCAGAAGTGTGTAAGAGGTATCAAGGGCGAACCCGTTGCTATCGGCAGACTCGAACGCTTTGTTGCAGATTATCACAATGCCAACTCAAAAGAAGCTCCCAAAAAGCCTGAATCAAACGGTCACAAGGTTGCAATCGTCGGCTCAGGTCCTTCAGGTCTTACCTGTGCAGGTGATTTGGCAAAGAAAGGCTATGATGTAACAGTATTTGAAGCACTTCACTTAGCAGGCGGCGTACTTGTTTATGGTATTCCTGAATTCCGTTTGCCCAAATCAATCGTACAGAAAGAAATCGACACCTTAAAGGCATTGGGCGTAAAAATCGAAACAAACGCTGTAATCGGTATGTCAATGTCCGTTGATGAACTCTTAGACGAAGGCTTTGAATCAGTATTTATCGGTTCAGGTGCAGGTCTTCCCAGATTTATGGGTATCCCCGGCGAAAACTTCAAAGGCGTATATTCTGCAAATGAATTTTTAACAAGAACAAACCTTATGAAAGCATATAAAGAAGATGCTACAACACCTATTCTGCACGCGAAACGTGTAGCAGTTGTAGGCGGCGGTAACGTTGCTATGGACGCAGCACGTTGTGCAAAGCGTCTCGGTGCTGACGAAGTATATATAGTTTACAGACGAAGTGAGGCTGAGCTTCCCGCAAGAGCAGAAGAAGTTGAACACGCAAAAGAAGAGGGCATTATCTTTAAGCTCTTAACTAACCCTGTAGAAATCACAGCAAACGATGACCGTTTTGTAAACGGCATCAAGTGTGTTGAAATGACTTTAGGCGAACCTGACGCGTCAGGCCGTCGTCGTCCCGTTGTTAAGGAGGGCTCAGAGTTTGTTTTAGATGTTGACTGCGTAATTATGTCTATCGGTACATCTCCCAACCCCCTTATTAAATCTACAACAGAAGGTTTAGACACTCAGAGCTGGGGCGGAATTATTGTTGATGAAGCTACAGGTCTTACATCTCGTGAGGGAGTTTACGCCGGCGGCGATGCTGTAACAGGTGCCGCTACCGTTATCCTTGCTATGGGTGCTGGCAAAACTGCAGCTACGGCAATCGACGAGTATATTATGTCGAAGAAATAAAATAAAAAACAGTTGAAAGTACAAACTAAATATGGTATAATAAATAAGAAGAATTATATCTTCATTATTTAGCGTTCTACGCGAAAGCGTTGTCGGCCGGGATCCGCACAACAGGAGCTTGTGAACCTCGTCAGGTGGGGAACCAAGCAGCGATAAGCAAGTTATCCTG
>JAFQJE010000028.1 GCA_017415145.1 Clostridia bacterium | reverse complement strand
TATCAATACATCAATCATACTTTCAAAGGCAAAGAAAAACGACATCCGTACCCACGGCAGCGGCAATGCAGGAGCAACAAACGTACTTCGTGTAATGGGAAAAGCGGCAGCGGCGTTGGTAGTAATTGGTGATGCGGCAAAGGCATTTGTTGCAGTAGGTATAGCAGCGTTAATCGGCAAATGGTTAGGAATTTTATCTCCTTATACTCTGATACTTAAATATCTGGCTGTAATTTTTGCAGTTATCGGTCATGATTTCCCTTTGTATTTCGGTTTTCGTGGCGGAAAGGGCATTGTAACATCAGTTGCTATTATTTTTGCCCTTGATTGGAGATTGGGTATTATGGTTTTGGGAACAGGTGTTTTATGTATCGTACTTACCCGATTTGTTTCCCTCGGTTCTTTGATAGGATGTGTGATTTTTCCGCTTTTTTGCATTGCAAAATATATGGATGTACCATATTCTTATGAATCTCTGATAATAATTCCTGCAGCATTTTTAGGTGCATTAGGCGTATGGCGTCACAAGAGCAACATCAAAAAACTAATGTCGGGAACAGAACATAAAATTGGCGAAAAGAAATAGACAGGCGGTGGAGTTTATGAATATATCCGTTGTAGGTTCAGGTACATGGGGTTGTGCTCTGTGTGCAATTTTAGCGAATAAAGGCAATGACGTTGTACTGTGGTCATACTTCAAGGAAGAAAGCGAAAATCTTGCAAAGACAAGAACTGCTCCGAATCTTCCTGATTTTGTGATGCCAGAAAACGTAACATACACGAACGATTTAGAGGTTGCAGTAAAGGATAAGGACGTAATCGTTATGGTTACACCCTCTGCCGTTATAGGTAAAACTGCAGAAAATATGAGTAAGTTCGTAAAGCCTGGTGCGGTAGTTGTCTGTGCATCAAAAGGTTTTGACGGAGAAACTCAGATGACACTCACAGACACGATAAAGGATAAAATTCCCCAATGTACTGTGGCAGCTTTGTCTGGCCCTTCTCACGCAGAAGAGGTGGCAAAAAATATTCCTACATCTTTGGTCTCTGCATGTGAAGATTTAAAGGTTTCTGAAATGATACAGGAGCTTTTCATGACAGATACATTAAGAATTTATACAAACGAAGATATACTGGGTGTAGAAATAGGCGGTGCATTAAAGAACGTTATTGCTCTTTGTGCAGGTATTTGTGACGGACTTGGTTTAGGTGATAACTCTAAGGCGGCACTGATGACACGAGGAATGTCGGAAATTGCACGGTTAGGTACTGCTATGGGTGCTCGTGTTGAAACTTTTAGCGGATTGTCAGGTATGGGTGATTTAATTGTTACCTGTACAAGTATGCACTCAAGAAACCGCAGAGCAGGAATATTGATCGGTCAGGGAAAAACTGCAGATGAAGCCATGAAAGAAGTAAACATGGTGGTTGAGGGTGTATATGCCACAAAGGAAGCATATAAATTGTCTAAAAAATATAATGTGGAAATGCCTATTGTAGAAGAAGCCTATAAAATTGTTTTCGAGGGAAAAGCGGCGAAAGATGCTGTTATGTCATTGATGACAAGAGAAAAAAGACACGAGCTCGAACATGGCTTTTGGGCATAGGAGGAAAAGTGATGAAATGGTTTGGCAGAGGCAAAAAAGAAGAAACAGAAGAAATTTTAGTGCCAACGCAAGAAAATGAAATAACAGAAAATATCGAAACTCCTGCTGAGAAGCCAAAGAAAAGCTTTTTTGCAAAGCTGAAGGAAGGGTTAGAAAAAACAAGAACGGCAGTTTTCGGAAGAATTGACGATGTGTTTTTTGCTTTTAAATCAGTAGACGAGGAGCTTTTTGAGGAGCTTGAAGAAGTCCTGATTACTGCAGATATCGGCGTTGATACATCTGTTTATATAATTAATGAGCTGCGCCGTGTGTCTCGTGAAAAACACATAACTGAGCCTGAAATGTTAAAGACAGAATTAAAGGATATAATCGGAAAGATTTTGAGTGAGCAAAATACAGAATGTAATATAGATGGTAGCCCTGCTGTAATTATGGTTATTGGCGTAAACGGCGTGGGAAAAACAACATCAATAGGAAAAATTGCAAACTACTATAAACATGCGGGGAAAAAGGTGCTTTTGGCGGCAGCAGACACTTTTCGTGCTGCGGCTATTGACCAGTTGGAAATCTGGGCACAGCGTGCAGGTGTAGAAATCGTAAAACATCAGGAAGGTTCAGACCCGTCAGCGGTTGTATATGATGCAATTGCTGCTGCAAAAGCGCGGGGTACGGACATTGTAATATGTGACACTGCAGGAAGACTCCACAACAAAAAACATCTGATGGACGAGCTTGCAAAAACTGCCCGTGTAATTGAACGTGAAACAGGAAAACCTGCCAGCGAGGTGCTTTTAGTTTTAGATGCGTCAACAGGACAAAACGCATTAATTCAGGCACGTGAGTTTAAAAATGCAGCCTCTATTACAGGCGTAGTACTTACAAAACTTGACGGTACAGCAAAAGGCGGTGTAATAATTGCCCTTTGTCGTGAGCAAAATATCGGTGTAAAGTTTATCGGTGTAGGCGAAGGAATTGATGACCTGCAAAAGTTTGACCCCCAGGAATTTGCAGGAGCGTTATTCCCTGAAGAATAGGAGGCGGCTATGAACGGACAATTTACAAATTTTGGTGGCTTTGGCGGATTCGATAATGGCGAAAAAGGACAGGGCTTTGGCGGATTTAATAAAGAAGATTTTGCGGAAAAATTCAGAAAACAAAAAAACAACTTAACAGGCGGTAAAAAGATTCTGTTGGGTGTTGTCATAGGTTTAATAGTGCTGCTTGCCTTACTCGGTGCAGCACTTAATTTCGTAATGGACATCTGGCAAATCAAAGAAATCGGTGCAGGATATGATACGGTTTTCTGGAAAAGCCTTATTACTAAGCTTGCAGTTTCGTCTTCGGGTTTTGTTGTGGTGTTTGTGTTGGCTTTAATCAACCTGTTTTTAGTAAGACGACTGGCACTCGCAAAACACCTTGAAAACAAACTGTTTAAAAAGAAATACCCTTATATTGTAACGGCTTTAGTTGTATCTGCACTGTTTGGCGGAATAATGGGACAAAGCTCATATTTAGAGCTTTTGACTGCCATGAATGCAACAGAATTTGGTGTTAAAGACCCCTTATTTTCAAAGGATATAAGCTATTACATTTTTGTAAGACCCTTTTTATCTGCTGTTGTCAATGGGTTAAAGGACGTATTTTTATTCCAGACAATAGCGGTAGCACTAATTTACTATGTTTCTTTTTATGTATCCGGAACAAAGAAGATAAAAGAAATGATAACTCAGGAAAAGGGAGCTCTCACTCATATTTTAGTAAGTATTTTGATTTACTATATTATGATGATTTTCTCTTACAGACTTACAGCAGAAGAATTAATGTACGGAACTTTTGGTAAGGATAGCCTAGCTGGTGCGGGCTTCATTGAAGCAAATATATGGCTCAATTACTATAAATTTGCACCGTATGTTCTGCTTTTGGCAGTTATTTTTGCAGTAATTTTTATATGGCGTAAAAAGTTCAAGCTTACGCTTGTTGCAGTTTTGGCTGTGCCTGCAATCTATATCGTAGTAGCAGTTGTGGCATTTATAACTCAGCAGTTAGTGGTTGCACCTGACGAAAGAACTTACCAGACACCTTATATTGAGCACAATATGAATGCTACAAAAGCGGGTTTTGGTCTTGAAAATATAGACGAAGTGCAGTTTGACTTTTCACAGGAATTAACGGCAGATGCAATTGCTCAGAATAGTGCAGAACTTACCAATACAAGAATTATCGACTTTTCGGCGTCACTCACTGCATACAATCAGTTACAATACTTGAGAAAATACTATACATTTAATGATATTGACGTAGTGCCTTATGAAATTGACGGAGAACTGACAGGTGCGTTTATGTCAGCCCGTGAATTAAATAAAGACAATCTTGAAGAAACTGCCCGTTCATATACAAACGAAAAATTCCGTTACACACACGGCTTCGGCGTGGTTGCAAGCCCTATTGACAGGGTTACTGAAGATGGTCAGCCGTATTTTTGTATAAAGGATATTCCTGTAGTTTCCACAAACGGAATGCCTGAACTGACACAACCGAGAATTTATTATGGTGAAAGTACAAATGATTATGTAATCGTAGGCTCTGATAATCTAGAACTTGATTATTCAGAAGGATATACTGATGTTGAATACACCTATACGGGTGATTCAGGTGTTAAGCTGAGCTTTTTCAAAAAGCTTATGTTTTCACTCTATTATAAGGACTATAAGATGTTCTTCTCGGGAAATGTTGACTCAGAAAGCAAAATCTTAATCAACAGAAATGTAATGGACAGAGTGCGTATGGTTGCACCATTTTTAATGTACGAGGAAGACCCGCAGATAGTGGTTGACGACAATGGCGAAATCAAGTGGATAATTGATGCCTACACATATTCTGACAAATATCCATTTGCACAAAACTTTAACGGAGTAAACTATATTAAAAACTCTGTAAAAGCAGTAGTTGATGCATATACGGGAAATATCAAATTCTATATCATA
This sequence comes from Clostridia bacterium, assembly GCA_017415145.1. Taxonomy (GTDB): domain Bacteria; phylum Bacillota; class Clostridia; order UBA1381; family UBA9506; genus Congzhengia. Next base: position 43,506 of record JAFQJE010000028.1, on the reverse strand, counting down.
GATGATACCGACCCCGTTGTAAACACATATAAAAAGATTTATCCGAAATTGTTTACGGATGAAGCTTTCCCTGAAAATTTAGCTTCACATATAACCACACCTGAGGGGTTATTTAAACTCCAGACACAGGTGTATCAGAGATATCACTTAGAGGATGCGGGGCAGTTTTATGACCAGGCAGATGTGTGGAGAGTGGCTACAGAAAAATATGAAAATGATGAAATAGTGGTAAATCCCTATTTTAACATTTTCACGCTAGAAGGGGAGAGCCAACCTGAGCTTGTACTCAATATGCCTTATGTTTTAGGAGATAAGTACAACATGGTAGGAATATTAATGAAGCGTACAGACATTGACCATTATGGTGAGCTGGTGCTTTACAGAATACCGAAATCCGACACAGTCTACGGTCCTATGCAGATAGAAAACAAGATTGACAATGACCCTGATATTTCAAGAGAGATGACTCTCTGGGGGCAAGGTGGTTCTACGGTAATACGAGGAAACCTTTTGGTTATTCCTTTTAAAAACTCAATATTCTATGTAGAGCCTGTTTATATCACATCTCAAAACAATGCATCGCTCCCTGAAATCAAGCGAATTATAGTGGCTTACAAAGATGCTGTTGTAATGGCACCGACACTGGAAGAAGCGTTATCTCAGGTGATAAAAAGCTCTGACGGAATGAGCGCGGGAAATCTTTTGGAGGCACCTGAGACAACTCCTGATGATGGGGGAGCTCAGGATATTCCTGAGGTTGTCGACTATGTTAAGGAAGTTGTAGATGCATATGATGCTTTCAGAAAATCCAGCGGACAAAATAACTGGCAGCAGATGGGCAAGGATTTAGAAAGTCTGGATAATGCTATAAACAAAATTCGTTAAAAAAGATAAACAGTATTCATTAAAAATTTAACCTTTACAAAAAAGGGTAAAGGTGATAGAATAATATAGTGGTTAATACTAATCGGAAAATTGAGAGGAGCGATAAAATATGGAATATGCACCATTTTTTGTCCTTGCAGCGGCAATTGCTGCAATAATATTTGCAGCATATAAGTTCAATGTTGTAAAAAAGCTTCCTGAAGGAACGTCAGGCATGGCATCTATTTCTTCGAAGATTCGTTCAGGTGCTATGGCGTACTTAAAACGCCAGTATAAAACAGTTGGAATTTTCTTTGCAGTTATGTTTGTAATTTTAGGTATTCTGGCGCTCTCAGGACTCATTACGCCCTTTGTACCCTTTGCTTTTATTACAGGCGGACTGTTTTCAGGTCTTTCAGGCTTTATCGGTATGAAGATTGCAACATATGCTAACTCACGTACAGCAAACGGTGCTCGTGAGAGCTTAAACAAAGGCTTAAAGATTGCCTTTTCATCAGGTGCAGTTATGGGTATGACCGTTGTTGGTCTCGGACTTTTAGATATTAGTACCTGGTTTATCCTTTTAAAATTTGTATTTAAACTTGAAATCGGTGAAATTGCGTCTGCTATGCTGACATTTGGTATGGGCGCAAGTTCAATGGCACTCTTTGCCCGTGTTGGTGGAGGAATATTTACAAAAGCTGCTGATGTTGGTGCTGACCTTGTAGGTAAGGTTGAAGCAGGTATCCCTGAAGATGACCCCAGAAACCCTGCGTGCATCGCAGATAATGTTGGCGACAATGTTGGTGATGTTGCAGGTATGGGTGCAGACCTTTACGAATCATATGTCGGTTCAATTCTTTCCTGTGGTGCTCTGGCAGTTGCGGCAGGCTATGGTTTTAATGGCGTAATTTTGCCTATGCTTATTGCGGCGGTAGGTATTGTAGCATCTATTATTTCTACCTTTTTTGTATCAACAAAAGAAGGTGCAACGCAGAAGAAGTTATTAGGCTCGCTTCGCCGCGGAACATATTCAGCAGCGGTTATTTCAGCCATAGCATCATTAGTACTTATCTTAGTGTTAATGCCTGATAGCGTAGGTCTTTTCGGTGCTGTATTATCGGGACTTTTAGCGGGTGTGTTAATTGGTTACTTTACAGAATACTATACATCAGATTCATATAAGCCCACACAGAAGTTAGCTGGCTCTTCAGAAACAGGTTCTGCTACCATCATTATTGATGGCATGGCACTTGGTATGAAATCTACAGCAATTCCTGTTATAATCGTTGGCGTATCTGTTCTGTTAAGTTACTTTATTGCAGGTGGTATGGGTTCATTTGAAAGCGGACTTTACGGTATTGGCCTTTCAGCAGTTGGTATGCTATCTACACTTGGCATCACATTGGCAACAGACGCATACGGTCCTGTTGCAGATAATGCAGGCGGTATTGCAGAAATGAGCGGACTTGAGCCTGAGGTTCGTGAACGTACAGACGCGCTCGATTCACTTGGTAATACAACAGCAGCTACAGGTAAGGGTTTTGCTATCGGTTCTGCGGCATTAACCGCCCTTGCTTTAATAGTTTCATATACGGACAAAATAAAAGAAATAGCACCCGATAAATTGAATCTTGTAATCACAAATCCTACAGTTTTAATAGGTCTTTTTGTTGGTGCTATGCTGCCTTTCTTGTTCAGTGCTATGACAATGCAGGCAGTAGGCCGTGCGGCTCACAAAATTGTAATCGAAGTTCGCCGCCAGTTCAAAGAAATTAAAGGTCTGTTAGATGGAACGGCTGAGGCAGACTACGAAACATGTGTTGACATCTGTACAAAATCATCACTTAAAGAAATGATACTACCTGCAGCATTAGGCGTTTTTGCTCCTGTTGTTGTAGGTTTGGTATTAGGTGTAAACGGTGTAGTTGGAATGCTTGCAGGGGCACTTGTGTCAGGCTTTGTACTTGCTGTTATGATGGCAAACTCAGGCGGTGCGTGGGACAATGCTAAAAAGTATATTGAAGCAGGTAACCATGGCGGTAAAGGCTCAGAAAATCACAAAGCAGCCGTTGTTGGTGATACAGTAGGTGACCCCTTTAAGGATACATCAGGTCCTTCTGTTAATATTTTAATTAAGCTTTTATCTATGGTATCAATCGTATTTGCAGGTTTAATTATAACATATGGTGGTTTTGGTTTGTTCTAATTAGAACTTCGTTAAGGCACTCACATTGTGGGTGCCTTTTTTGCACCTTATACGACAAAATTCATATATTGTTACTAAAGGAGGCAGCTATGCGTACTCTATCAATTTTAAATCCCGACGAGTGCGGCGTGGTAAAAACTGTGACCTGCGAACAGAGTATGAAAAGGCGTCTTTATGATTTAGGGATTGTACCGGGTACAAAAATAACCTGTATATATAGAGCACCTCTAGGAGACCCAAAGGCATACTTTGTCCGTGGTGCACTGATTGCTCTTCGGAGTGATGACTCGTCAAATATTATATTGGAATAAAAAACCGTCACGTAGTGGCGGTTTTTTACATAATCTAATTATAAGGAGATGATGTTATGGGATTGACAAAGGCTTCAACGGGGGCGAGGGCTCAGGACCGTTTTATAAATGAAACTAAAAGTGAGAATCTAACAGTCGCATTAATGGGAAATCCAAACGTAGGAAAGTCTACGCTTTTTAATTATTTAACGGGAATGCACCAGCACACAGGCAATTGGCCCGGAAAAACTGTAACAGGTGCTGTGGGTAACTGCAAATATAAGGAGAAAAAGATCACATTTGTTGATTTGCCCGGGAGTTACTCTCTTCTTTGTCATTCAGCAGAAGAAGAGGTGGCTAGGGACTTTGTGTGCTCGGGGGAAGCGGATGTTACAGTTGTGGTGTGTGACGCCACGTCATTTGAAAGAAATTTGATACTGGTCTTGCAGACTGTTGAAGTCAGTAAGAATGTTATTGTGTGTATAAATCTGGTTGATGAAGCAGAAAAAAGAGGAATAAAGATAAATAAGAAAATTCTTGAAGAAAGATTGAATATTCCAGTTATTACGACATCTGCACGGAGCGGAAAAGGGGTCACAAAACTTCTGCAGCAAATAGTAAAGATAGAAAAGGGAACCAACAAAATCAAGAAAAAAACCATAGAAGATAACGAAGAAAAGGTAAAAGAAACGGTTGAAATGGCACAGAGAATAGCCGGTCAGAGTGTTACATATAAAAACGAAAATTATTTGTTAAGAGATAGAAAAATTGACCGCATTCTGACAGGGAAATATGCATATTTAGTCATGGCAGTGATGCTTTTAGGGGTTTTCTGGCTGACAATAACAGGCGCAAACGCAGTGTCTGAGGTGCTATCCCGATGGCTTTTTAAGACTGAAGAATGGTTAGATTTTGCTCTCAGGGCAATTAACATTCCGAAATTTTTGCGTGAGATGATTGTCTTTGGAGGCTACAGGATGCTTGTGTGGGTTGTATCAGTTATGCTTCCGCCCATGGCAATCTTCTTTCCGCTTTTTACTTTGTTGGAGGATGCAGGGGTGTTGCCGAGACTTGCGTTTAATATGGATAAATGCTTCAAATGTTGCGGTGCCTGCGGAAAACAGGCTCTCACTATGTGTATGGGTTTAGGTTGTAATGCCGCAGGTGTAGTAGGTGCACGTATTATAGACAGTCCGAGGGAACGCCTTATTGCGATTGTTACCAACAGTTTAGTACCTTGTAACGGCAGATTTCCTGCTCTCATTTCAGTGATTTGTGTTTTTTTGATTACGGGAACAGGGATAATTTCGCAAAACGTTATGCCGGCGGTTTTCCTGACGGGTTTTATTGCCCTGTCAGTATTAATCACGCTTTTAGCTTCAAAAATCTTATCAAGAACTTTTTTAAAAGGAGAGCCCTCATCCTTTGCTTTGGAGCTTCCGCCATATAGGTGTCCTCAAATAGGCAAGGTTATAGTACGCTCAATATTTGACAGAACCCTGTTTGTCCTTGGGCGTGCAGTAGTGTCGGCAATTCCTGCAGGACTTCTTTTGTGGCTTTTGGCAAATATAAACGTGGGCGGGGTCAGTCTGTTTTCGCACTTTTGCAATGCTGTTTCCCCTTTAGGAAATCTTATGGGTTTAGATGGTGTAATTCTTGCGGCATTTATTTTAGGATTTTCAGCAAATGAAACAGTAGTGCCCATAATGATAATGGGATATATGTCGGGTAATGTTTTAACGGATTTTGGCAGCCTCGCCCAACTCCGTGATATGTTGATTTTAAACGGCTGGGATATGGTAACTGCTATAAACATCATTATATTTTTCCTGTTTCACTGGCCCTGTGCAACTACGCTTATTACCATTTACAAAGAAACAAAAAGCATAAAGTGGACAGCACTTTCCTGCGCACTGCCCACAGTAATCGGTGTTATATTGTGCATGGTTGTAAACTTAACCTGCAATCTGCTTGCCTGAATGGTACAGGTCAATCAGAAAAATGGGTTGTAAATTCTATGAAAACGTGCTAAAATATAAAAACAGATTGATTGCACTTTTTACAAGAGGTTATGTTGAATGAAAAAATTTATAACTCTTACAAGAGAAGAAGTTTTGGTCGAAAATTTTACCAGTCATGACTCTTTTGTCACGGTTCACTATAAGGGAAAAGGGTACAGACGGAATTTTGATGTGTTTGGAACAAAACTCTTTCCTATGGATATAACAACAAAAGAATACTTAAAAGATATATTAAACATAGATGTAGATATAGTAAAAAAGAGAAAAAATGCATCGAAGAAAAATGTGGGCACTTCAAACAGTATAAAAATCGGGCATGTAGTAAAGCTTAAGGATTGCTCTAACAAAGAACTTTTAACGGTAAAAATAGTGGGTGTTCATCAAAATAAAACATATAAACGAATGGGTGGTTCATATTATGGGAATCAGACGGATGTTTCATATGTTGGGAATGGAGTGGGAGAAAAAAACGGAGTATATAATATCAGCATTGAATCTCCTATGGGAAGAAGTATATTAGGGAAAAAGAGCGGAGATACTTTTTCGGTAACGGAGAGAGATGGAAAGATTGCGACATATAAAATATTGAGCATAAAATAAAAAAACTTGGGCATATGAGGGTGTATCTTAGGAATTAATCATATCGCACAAAGTATATATAGCGAAAATAAATCTTAAATTAATTTGATCAAAAGGAGAGAGGGGGCATTTTGCGAGTTGCCCCCTCTCTCCTTTTGGAATCCTCTCTCCCCTAAAACGCATAGCAACGTCGTGCAAAATTTATCTTAGAAAATACAAACTCGCACATTATATGCGCTCAAACAGTATTTTCTAAAACAACTACGTTGTTTACGATAAATTCCGCACTCCCATAAGTTTTGCAAAAACTTAAGTTCTTTGCGCCCAAAGCGTCGTATGCGGTTGCAAAAACGTGTTTAAGCGATAGCGAGTTTGTTTTTGCAACAAGCGTTAGAGGAAGAGGATGCAAAGGGGAAGGGGACTGCCGCAACAGTCCCTTTCCCCTTTGACATAGCTGTAAAACTAATATTCGGCACAATATTGAAGCACAAGGCAAATAAATTTTAAATTATTTTTATCCTTAAGACCAATCCGCTTAAGTTTGTTAATGACCATATAAATTCTAAAAACTTAGCCTGCAATCTGCTTGCCTGAATGGTCTATTGTATAATTTTCTTTATAGATGAGGTCTGAAGCTTTTACGAATTTATAGCCTGCAGATGTCAGTTTTTCTAAAATTTTTGGCAGAGCCTCAGGGGTGTTTTTTGCGCCGTTGTGAAAGAGGATAATTGACCCCGGTGCAATTCTGTTTGTAACACGCTTTTCAATTTCATTGGCAGATAAATTTTTCCAGTCAAGACTATCAATGTTCCATTGAACAGTAAACATATTCTGATTTGTGGCTTCCTTTATTACGGCGTTGTTGTATTCGCCGTAAGGTCCGCGAAAAAGTATCGGGCGCACGCCTGTAACTGCTTCGATTTTGTCGGAGCAGTTTTTAAGTTCAGCTGCAATCTTTACATCAGACAGCTTGTCAATATGAGGATGTGTGTCAGAGTGATTCATAATCTCGTGTCCTGCATTGTGGAACTTCTTTACAGAATCGGGGTATTTTTCAACCCAGCTTCCTACCATAAAAAACGTAGCAGGTGCATCATATTTTTTTAAAATATCAATCAAAATATCTGTGTCAGTATCATCCCACGCCGCGTCAAAGGTGAGAGCACAAACCTTTTCCTTGCCCTTTTCAACGGAATATATGGGTAAGAGTTTGTCGCCGCCGTCGGAATACACATCGGTTGAGGTAGAAAATCCTGCAACTACCATAATCACAGCACAGAACAAAAGTGACAGATACATAACTGCACGACTTTTATTAAGAACAAAAACTTTCATAATAAGACCTCCAAAGTATAAAATAAAAACGCGTTATGAAACTACCATAACGCATTTTTATTACTATTCTATTGTGAGGGATAGAATTTATGACTTAAAATTCACACTTTCTGCCAGCTTTTTTATCAAGCTTTGCTTTAACCTGAAGGGGAAGACCAAAGAGGTTGATGAAACCTTCTGCATCCTTCTGGTTGTAATCCTCGTCTTCACCGAATGAAGCAGTTACTTCATCATAGAGTGTGTAGGGGCTCTTCACTCCTGCATTCATAATGTTGCCCTTATAAAGCTTTAACTTTACATCGCCTGTAACAGTTGCCTGTGTTTCGTCAACGAAAGCATCGATTGATTTTCTGAGCTTTGTAAACCACTGGCCGTTGTAAACTAAATCTGCCATTTTCTGAGCAACAATTGCCTTAAAGTGTGATGTTTCTTTATCGAGACAAATTGTTTCTAAAACTTCGTGAGCGTGGTAGAGAATTGTGCCACCTGGTGTTTCGTATACACCACGACTCTTCATACCAACAAGACGGTTTTCTACTACGTCAAAGATACCGATACCATTTCTTCCGCCGATTTCATTTAATTTTCTTATCATTGTTACACCGTCTAAAGCTTCGCCATTTAACTTTGTGGGGATACCCTTTTCAAATGTAATTGTAACATATTCAGCTTTATCGGGAGCAGACTCAGGAGATACACCAAGCTCTAAGATTTTTTCGTAATCGGGTTCATTAGCGGGGTCTTCTAAGTCTAAACCTTCGTGTGATAAGTGCCAGAGGTTCATATCTTTAGAGTAGTTTGTTTCTCTTGAAATTTTCAAGGGAATGTTATGAGCTTCTGCGTAATCAATTTCGTCGTCACGAGATTTTAAATCCCAGATTCTCCAGGGAGCGATAATGTCCATATCAGGAGCTAAAGCTTTGATGCTTAATTCAAAACGAACCTGGTCATTACCCTTACCTGTGCAACCGTGACAAATTGCATCAGCACCTTCAGCTAAAGCTATTTCTACAATTCTTTTTGCAATTAAAGGACGAGCAAATGATGTACCTAGGAGATATCCCTCGTACTTTGCACCTGCCTTTAATGTGGGCCAGATGTATTCTTCTACGAATTCCTTCTTAAGGTCTTCTATGTATAATTTGCTAGCACCTGTCTTTATAGCCTTTTCTTCTAAGCCTTCAAGCTCTGAATCCTGACCAACGTCAGCTGCAACTGCAATAACTTCACAGCCATAGTTTTCCTTTAACCACGGAATGATTATTGATGTGTCAAGACCGCCTGAATAAGCGAGGACTACCTTGTTGTATTTTTTCATATTAATGACTTCCCTTCAAATAAATAATTTACATAAGTATTATTATACATCACTTTACACGTTTGTCAAGTGTTTTTGTAAATAAAAATGCATAAAATTGCAACTTTATGCAAAATATTATGAATATTATGCATTTGTTGCATAAAATTGTGAAAGATTATACAGAATGTGGAACTTTTTTCTTAGATATACGTCTAAACAGTAACAATCACAAAGGAGGAGGTCATCTTATGAAAAAGTTTATCAGTTTGTTGGTCTTGGCAATGGTAGTGTTATCTGTTGCAGGATGCGGAGTATCGGCTACATACCTTGAGCGTGAAGAAATTCCTGTAATGCTGGAGGAGGACGCTACGGCACAGGGGTTGGTGAAATTAGGAATATTAAAAGGAACGGGTGGCAGCTTAGAGCTTGAAAGAAACACTACACGTGCTGAAGCTGTGGCACTCATCTTCCGTATTCATTACGAAAATGTCTGTGCTATAGGTATGCCATCTCCTGAATTTTTGGATTTAGACGGACATTGGGCATATAAAGAGGTAACCGCCGCTAAAAAAATGGGTATTGTGGAAGGTGTGGGCAATGGCAAATTTGAGCCTGACAGAGTAGTTTCCGGCAAAGAATTTGCGAAAATGCTTATGTCCACTCTTGGATACACGGATGTTACAATTGATAATGTATATGATAGGGCAATAGAAGCAGAACTCCTTATGAATAACTATGCAAAAAGTGTAGTTGCGGGAAATATGACATTACTCCGCGGGGATGCAGCACGACTTTTGTGGGGAATGTTTTTAGCACGGACCCCTGAGGGTTCAATGTATAAAGAGAGATTGGTTCATTCAGGCAAGTTCAAAGAAGGAGATTTTAACGGGACTCTTTATGTGGGTTGCGGTACACCTGCTGCAATCAATCCTAATTTTGTGGACAAAATCAATGCCCAGATGCCAGATGCTAAAAACTATATGTTTTCTCCTTTGTCAATACAGATGGCATTTATGATGGCTGCAAACGGAGCCACGGGTGAAACTTTAAATGAAATACTAAAAGCTCTTGAAATTTCCAATAAAAATGAGTATAATGAAATGGCAAAAGTGTTGATTTCAGAATACAAAAATTCAGGTGCGGTGGAATTAAATATTGCAAATGCAATATGGCTCAATGAAGATAATACGGATTTTGTGTTTGATAAAGATTATACAGATATACTGAATCAATATTTTGAGGCAAAGGTTTCAATCTCGGATAACAAAAAAATCGTAAATGATGTAAATGACTGGGTAAATGATAAGACAAAGGGGAAAATACCTACTATAATTGATGACCCCGATTTTACAGCTATACTTTTAAATGCTATATATTTTAAGGGAGCGTGGGCGGATGAATTTTCTGAGCATGCTACCTTGCCCAATGATTTCACTGATAAAAATGGCAAAAAGCACAGTATTGATTTTATGACTAAAACGGATAGTATAAACTATTTTAAAGATGAATTCATAGAGGTCGTAGAGCTTCCGTACAGAAACTATACCTATAACGAAAAATGTGATGAATTTAAAAGATATGATACAGATATTTCTATGTATTTGGTGCGTAACCGTTTTGAATATCAGGACGAAATGCTTACAAAGTGTATAGAAGATAACAAATTAACGAGTACATATATGAATTTTTCTATGCCAAAATTTTGCGTAGAATACTCTGCGGGAATTTCTGACATAATGAAAAATTTAGGAATAAATACAGCGTTTGACAAAAAGTATGCCGATTTTACCAAAATGGTAACAGGCGGCAATATGTATATAACAGACGCAATACATAAAACATACATAAGCGTAGACGAAAAGGGTACAGAAGCGGCGGCAGTGACGGCAATCACAATGGATGCAACATCAGCTATGAGACCGGAACCCGTTAAGATTTCTTATGATACACCCTTTACCTTTGTCATCCGTGACAATAAAAATGGTATAACATTATTTGTGGGAGAATTTGCTTATGTAGAATAGGCGGGTAATTATGAAATTTACAGATTTAGTTATTTGTTCTGACCTTGACGGAACATTGCTTAATGAGCAGAATGCAATACCAAAGGAGAATATAGAGGCAATAGAGTATTTTCGTGCTCACGGAGGCAAGATAATGTTTGCAACAGGAAGATTTCCTGAAGCTGTGCTCCCCGCGATAGACGGGTTTTTGCCTGATTTTCCATGTATATGCCATAATGGGTGCAGTTTATATGACCTTTTGAAAATGGAATATGTAGAGATAATACCATTGGACGACGAAGTAGTATCGGTAATTGATGAAATTATACGTCTTTTTCCCTCTGTTGGTATTGAGGTGATGAACAAAGAGGGCTTGTGTGCTGCAAGACGAAATTTTGCAACAGACCGCCATGCAGAGTATGAAAAGATTGAAGCAATAATTACAGATGGTGTGAAAAATACTCCGAAACCCTGGATAAAAATGGTTGCAGCAGAAGACCCTGATATGGTGGATGCCATAAGGGAGAAACTCTTAGATTCTCCTTTCAGAGAAAAATACAATATGCTCAAAACCCATAAATTTTACTACGAAATATTCAACAAATCTGCCACAAAAGGAACGGCTCTTAAAAAATTGTGTAATATTTACGGTATAAATCCTAAAAATGTCATTGCAGTTGGTGACAACGAGAATGATATATCAATGCTCAAGGCGGCGGGAACGGCAGTAGCTGTTGCGAATGCCCACGATGACGTGAAAACTTGTGCTGATATTATTACCTGCTCCAATGAAGAAGGAGCAATAGCGGATTTAATAGAAAGATTATAAAAAATACGGCAGTTCAGAATTTGAACTGCCGTATTTATGTGTTTTTGCCTTGCTTGTTGTGTGCGTTTTTTGATGCAGGCGGAGAAAAAACAGTACAGATTGGACAAACCGAACCGAAGGGATACCCGAAGGCGTACTGTTGTACGCCGAGAGGTGAGGATTGTTCAAAAAGCAAGGCTATAATAAAATAGGAATTCGCTTTGCGAATTCCTACCAAAATATATTATTTAAACAATTATTTTGCCTTGCTTGTTGTGTGCGTTTTTTGACGCCTTATCTATCTTATGCCGTAATTTTCGATAATGTAATCCATATCTTTATCACCGCGACCTGATAAGTTAATCAAAATTGAACCGTGGTCCATAGTTTTAGCTAATTTCATGCCGTAAGCCACAGCGTGAGCGCTTTCAATTGCGGGAATGATACCCTCAAGTCTTGCAAGACGGAAGAAAGCGTCAATTGTTTCTTCGTCGTCGATTACATCGTATTTTACTCTGCCGATTTCCTGTAAGAATGCGTGCTCAGGACCGCTGGAGGGATAGTCAAGACCGCTGGCAACTGAATAAACGGGAGCAGGTTCGCCGTTCTCGTCCTTTAACATTATACTGTTAAAGCCGTGCATGATACCTTCTGTACCGTATTTTAAGCTTGCAGCGTGGTCGCCCATTTTAGGTCCGCGACCTAAAGGCTCGATGCCGTAAATATCAACAGGGTCGTTTAGGAATCCTGCAAAAAGTCCAGCAGCGTTTGAACCGCCGCCTACACATGCAACGATGGAGTTGGGCAAGTGTCCTGTCATATCAATAAACTGTTCTCTTGCTTCAATACCAACAACACTCTGGAAATCTCTAACCATCATGGGGAAGGGATGAGGTCCTAAAACTGAACCAATGCAGTAAATTGCATCGTTGTATTCTTTACTATATGCATCAAATGCTGCGTCAACCGCTTCTTTTAGAGTCTTTAATCCGTGGGTTACTTCAATAACATTTGCACCAAGAATTTTCATTCTTGCAACGTTGGGAGCCTGTTTTTTAATATCGACAGAACCCATATAAATATCACACTCAAGACCGAAGTATGCAGCCGCTGTAGCTAAGGCTACACCATGCTGACCTGCGCCTGTTTCGGCAATGACCTTTTTCTTGCCCATGTAGTGAGCAAGAAGTGCTTCACCCATACAATGGTTTAATTTGTGTGCGCCTGAATGATTTAAATCTTCACGCTTAGCGTAAAGCTGAACCTTACCGCCCAAGTAATCCGAGAGTCTTTCTAAATGTGTAACGGGTGTGGGACGTCCCTGAAATTCTTTTCTTATTCTTCTGAGTTCTGCAATAAACTTTCTTGACTGGCAGATCGAAAAATATGCTTCTGTAATTTCTGCCATGGCAGCCTTTAATTTTTCGTCAACAAACACGCCGCCATATTTTCCAAAATACCCCTCTTTGTTGGGGTAGTTGTTAAAATAAGTTTCAAAATCTACATTTCCTAATTTCATAATAATTTCCTCCTAAGCGAGCAAATAAAAAAGTCCCCGACAGAATAACTGTCAAGGACGAATTAACTATCCGCGGTGCCACCTTGATTCACGATTCGCTCGTGCGCTTTGGGAGTACAGTCATACTCCTGACTTGTAACGTAAGTCTTACGTCGGCGCATTTGACGCCGCCCTCAGCAGTCCATATTACGCAGGAACTTTTGCGGAACTCACACCATAATCCGCTCGCTCGAAAAAGTTTTGTCTGCCTTTTTTCTGCCTCAACAGTTTCTTATATTTTATTCCTCTTTTTCTCATTTGTCAACTGTTTTTTTGTTATTTGTGATAGTTTTCATTAGAGTTTATCTTAAATGCACGATAAACCTGCTCTAAAAGTATTACTCTCATCAATTGATGGGGAAAGGTCATTTCCGAAAAGGAAAGACGCAACTTGCTTTTGGCTTTGATTTCATCAGAAAGCCCAAGACTTCCGCCTATTACAAAAGTAAACGTGGATGCACCTGAAACAGTCCCGTTGGCAAAAAAGTCAGCGAATTTTTCACTTGATAATTGCTTTCCCTCTACACACAGGGTAACCAAAACATCAGTTGTGCTGATAGCTGAGGTGATTTTTTCTGCTTCTTTTTTTAAGACAGCTGCTTTTTCGGCATCATTAGGTCTGTCACTCATAGGCTCGTCAGGAACCTCTGTGATTTTTAATTTGCAAAAGCGGGAAAGACGCTTTGAATATTCTTCTATTGCTTCTTTTAAGTATTTTTCTTTTATTTTTCCTACTGCAACTATATTTATGTTCATATTTTGTCCTCTATCCACATTTTAGGAATTACGTTTAAGGCAACATCTGTGCCTACCCTGTATCCTTTGCTGTAAAGTATTTCATATACTGTACGGTAAGCGGTTTCGGGTAAGTTGTTTTTTTCTGACAAGTGTCCAAGCCAGAACGATTTTGTGCCATTCTTTGCAAGGGTCACGCAAAGCTCCCCGCAAAGTTCGTTTGACAAATGCCCCTTATCGCTTAGTATTCGCCTTTTTAAAGGATACGGATAAGGTCCTCCTATCAGCATATCCACATCATGATTAGCTTCAACTATGACACTTTCGCATCCTGAAAGATTTTCTATAATTTCGTTGCTCACATGTCCTGAGTCTGTGGCAATGCCGAATTTGGTGTCAGAATCTGCAACTGTGTAGCTGATTGAACCTGCTGCGTCGTGGGGTATTTTAAACGCGTGTACGACCATATCGCCGATGATTATATCATCCCCTGCTGAAATAATTCGTGCAGCTTTTCGGCTGATGGTGGAAAGATACCTGCCGGAAAGAGCAAATGTTTCTTCTGTTGCAAAAACGGGTATGTTGTATTTTTTGGTGAGGGTTCCAGCTGCAGCCACGTGGTCAGAATGCGCATGAGTGATAAAAACGCCCGAAAGACAGGAGGGTTCAACGCCCAGGCGGGCAAGACATTTTTCTATATAGCGGATAGGTGCCCCGCAATCTATTAATATGTGAGTAGTATCGTCGGTAATAAAGATGGAGTTTCCAGATGAACTGGAAAGCAAGGGTTGAAATTTAATCATAATATCCTCCGGAGAATAACTAAAAAAATAATAACATAAACGCGACAAATATTCAAGTTTTGTAACAAAAGTGTAAAGTTTTGTAAGCTAGATTTTTCTTGACTTTTGGGCACTATTGCGTTAAAATATAAGTAAGGCATATTATATTTACCAGCAGGGCGGGGTCCTGCAGGGAGGGTTCAAAATGAATTATAATATAGGGGATAATATTGTTTATCCTGTGCACGGCGCCGGAGTGATTGAGTCCATTGAGGAACGTGAAATTATGGGCGCGAAGCAAGAATACTATATTATGCGGATGCCTATAGGCGATATGAAGGTTATGATACCTGTGGCAAATGCTAAAGAAATTGGCATCAGGGACGTTATTGACAAAGCAGAAGCCGACAAGGTCATTGCAAAGTTTCGCGAATGCTCAACGGAAATGGACGCGAACTGGAACAAACGTTGCAGGGAGAATTCTGCAAAGATAAAGAGTGGTAATATCTACGAAGTTGCCCAGGTCGTAAAAAGTCTTATGTTCCGTGATAAGACTCGCGGTCTTTCCACAGGAGAACGTAAAATGCTTAACAGTGCTAAGCAGATTATGGTCTCAGAGCTTGTTATGGCAAAATCAGCTCGCCAAAGTGAAATTGAGAACATAATGAATGAAATAGTTAATGCAGAACTATCATAAAGGAGTGTCTGTATGGCGAATAAGTTAACCGTAAAATTAGACGGTCAGGAATACACAATAGTTTCAGAAGAGAGCAGAGAATATATGCTGGAAATTTCCGATCTTGTTAACAAAAAGCTTTGTGATGTAAAGATTCAGAATTCTAGACTCAGCTCAGCTATGGCAGCTATGCTTACAGCTTTGAATATGGCAGACGATATGACAAAAGCAAAGCAGACATACGAGGCGAAAATTGCAGAGTTAACTGCAGAGAACCAGGAGCTTAATAAGAAGTTAGAAGCGGCACGCACATTTGTACAGAACCATAATGTTGCTACGCCTGTGCAGAATCAGTCACGTCTGCAGACACCGCCTTATAAAAAATAATTTTGTTTATTACTGTCAGCATCTGAAATATGCGTCCCTTATAAATTTTTGAGCATATTTCAGATGCATTTTATTTATATGAGGTCGAATATGAAATATCAAAATATTGTTGAGGGTAGATTCGTATCCCGCCCCAACAGATTTATAGCACATGTTGAAATATCGGGTAGTGAGGAAGTCTGCCATGTAAAGAACACAGGCAGGTGCCGTGAACTATTAATTCCAGGTGCGAAGGTTTTTTTAGAGCAAAGCAAAAACCCTGCACGGAAAACAGAGTATGACCTTGTTGCAGTTTATAAGAAAGATAAGCTTGTAAATATTGATTCTCAGGCACCAAATAAAATTTTTTATGAATGGGCAAAGCAATATTTTGGAGAGTTGTCAGTTCTTCGTCCTGAAACCAGGTATAAAAATTCACGCTTTGACTGTTATATTGAAGTGGGAGAGCGAAAAATATTTGTTGAGGTAAAGGGTGTTACTCTGGAGAAAAAAGGAGTGGCAAAATTTCCTGATGCACCCACCGAGAGAGGGATAAAGCATATAGAGGAACTGATTGACGCTGTAGAAAATGGATACGAGGCATATATGTTCTTCGTGGTACAGATGAAGGGTATTTCATATTTTACACCGAATTATAAAACACACAGAGCTTTTGGTGAAGCACTTGTAAGGGCAAAAAAATCAGGTGTAAATGTAGTTTGTGTGGATTGTAATGTAACGCCTGATACACTTAAAATAGATGATTTTATAGAGGTAATACTGGAGGAAAATCAATGAAACACTTAATAGTAGTGGATATGCAAAAGGATTTTATTGACGGAGCACTGGGGTCACCTGAGGCTGTGTCAATAGTGCCTGCAGTAAAGGAATATATAGAAAATTTTTGCGGAGAAATTATTTTTACAAGAGATACTCACCATGATGATTATATGAACACACAAGAGGGTAGGAATCTACCTGTACCTCATTGCATAAAAGATACAGAAGGGTGGCAGATCGCAAAAGAATTAAGTCCACTTGCACAGGGAAGAAAGATTTTTGACAAAACTACTTTTGGAAGCACGCACCTTGCAGAATATTTAAAAAAACAGGGAGATGTTGATGAGGTTACCATTATTGGACTATGTACTGACATATGCGTAATTTCCAATGCAATGCTTATAAAGGCATATCTTCCTGAGGTTAAGATTTCTGTTATAGAAAAATGCTGTGCAGGTGTAACAACTGACAGTCACAAAAGAGCACTTGATGCAATGAAAGTATGTCAGATTGAAATAAAATAGTTAAATCCTTATATTTAAATATATAAAAAATCAAGGAGGGTTTGTTGATGGGTTTTTTAACAGGTAAAACAGCAATTATCACAGGAGCAGGCTTTGCGGCACTTTCGGACGGAAGATGTGGCTCTATCGGTTATGGTATAGCAACAGCTTACGCAAAAGAGGGAGCAAACCTTGTAATCACAGGACGTAACGTGGGAAAGCTTGAGAAAGCAAAGGAAGAGTTGGAGAAGAATTACGGAATTAAAGTTTTGGCTCTTGCTGCTGACATTTCTGCAGGAGCAGACAACGAAGCAGTTGCAAAGGGTGTAGTTGACGCTACAATCGAGGCTTTTGGCAGAATTGACGTATTGATAAACAACGCACAAGCCTCAGCTTCAGGCGTAACAATCCAGGACCACACAACAGAGCAGTTTAATCTTGCTATGTACTCAGGACTTTATGCAACCTTCTACTATATGAAGGCGTGTTATCCCTACTTAAAGGAAACACAGGGTTCAATTATCAACTTCGCATCAGGTGCGGGACTTTTCGGTAACTACGGTCAGTGCTCTTATGCTGCGGCAAAGGAAGGAATAAGAGGTTTGTCAAGAGTTGCGGCAACAGAATGGGCAATTGATGGCATTAACACAAACGTTGTATGTCCCATTGCATGGACAGCACAGCTTGAAAACTTTGAAAAGGCATACCCCGATGCATTTAAGGCGAATGTTAAAATGCCTCCTGCGGGACATTTTGGCGATCCGGAGACCGAAATCGGCAGAGTTTGCGTGCAGTTAGCATCTCCTGACTTTAAATACTTAAATGGTGAAACCTTAACATTAGAAGGCGGTATGGGACTCCGTCCGTAAAAATAGTGTAAAAGGCGGTAATTTTAGGGAAATTACCGCCTTTTTTTGCAAAATTCTATTGAACTTACACCTTAGATATGGTAAAATACACCTGTATACGTAAGGAGTGATATTATGGAAATGGTATTGCTTACTGCCATAGGTGTTGGTGGAGCAACTCTTTTTGGTGCTATATTAGGATTTGTATTTAAAGATATTTCTCATAAATTCAGTGATATTGTGTTATCATTTGCAGCGGGTGTAATGCTTGCAGCGGCAATTTTGGGACTTATTTTGCCGTCATTAGATTATGGTGGTAAATTTGCACTTCTAATAACTGTTGCGGGTATTTTTGCGGGAGCTGCCTTTTTAAATGTTATTGACAAGCTTGTTCCCCATCTTCATAAATTGGCGGGCGTTGATATAGAAAAACACAACGATAACAAAAACCTGAATAGTATACTGCTGTTCGTTATGGCAATCGCCATACACAATCTTCCTGAGGGGATTGCGGCAGGTGTAGGCTTTGGTTCTGAAAATATAGGTGAAGCCCTTTTAATTGCAGGGGGTATTGCCCTGCAGAACATCCCTGAGGGCATGGTAATTATAGGACCAATGCTTTCTGCAGGCGTAAAACCATGGCGAACATTTTTGATTGCTGCAGCAACAGGTATTGTAGAGGTCATAGGCACTTTATTGGGATACTTTGCAGTTAGTGTGTCTACCGTGATACTTCCTTTTGCACTTGCTTTTGCAGGGGGAACGATGCTTTATGTAATCAGCGATGAAATGATACCTGAGACTCATGCTCACGGAAGCGAGCGAGGAGCTACATATGCACTTTTGATAGGTTTTTGTGTGATGTTAGTGTCTGATGTTTTACTGAGATAATTAAAATTAGGATATATAA
This sequence comes from Clostridia bacterium, assembly GCA_017415145.1. Lineage (GTDB taxonomy): Bacteria > Bacillota > Clostridia > UBA1381 > UBA9506 > Congzhengia. The sequence continues at coordinate 24,939 of JAFQJE010000028.1, read as the reverse complement.
ACCAGGAGGATGAAATGAGAAGATTAAGATGTTTTATGAGTGTCATTGTTATGATGATGGTTTTGCTTACACCAATGACGGCATTTGCCGGAAGTGTTCCTGAGGATTTGCTTTCTCATGACGGGGCTAAGGTGTTTTTTGCAGAGCTTATTTCATACGACAAGGAACAGGTTTTAGTCAGTCCCTTTAAGGTAATTAAGGGAGATATGGATGAACGTGAATGGGTAAATTTCTCAAAACCCTGTGTGGTGGGGAACTTTATCCCCATGGCAAAAAATGTATATCTTTTTGCTTATTTTGATGAAAATAATCCTATTTATGTTTTTAATGCCACAAGTTATGATACTAAAGAACTGAAGCTAAAGGGAACCACAGGTGATATGTGGGAACGCTTTGAAAAGATGCTCAATGAAGGAAAATTTGAAGCAGCAGATGCAGTTAGAAGAGACGCGTTAAATGCAGATATTAAGCTGACTGGCGAGGAAATAACGCTTACTGAGTTCTTAAACCTTGAGGACACATCTGATGTGGAAAAGATATATATTTGTGCAACAGATTATTCAAGAGAACAGGTTATGGATATAGATGCTTTTTTAGAGGTTTCCGATTCTATAGTTTTAAAGAAAACCGAGACAGGTGCCCAGGCGGCAAAAACCGGTATATATGTTGACGTGCAGAGAATGTCAGGGGAACGTAGCTGGGCATATATTTCAGAAAAAGGCGAGGTAGACAATTACTACCACATTTTCAGCAGACTTCCCGCAAGACAGTATATTACATCTGTTGCTTCAATAAATGCATTAATAGACTTAGTATCAGCATCGCAGGGAATGCCTCAGATGCGACATTATAAGGTGTTTGCATTTGGTGGAATTGCTGTATTAATCATGCTTGCAATTGTTGTTTTTGTCATCAGTAAACGCAAAAAAAGAGAAACTATGCGTGATGTGCGTGATTTTGGTGCAACAGGCGATGGCAAGACAGATGATACTGAGAGTCTTCAGAAAGCGATTGACGAATGTGCGGCAACCGGTACAGTGCTGAAATTTTCTCCGGGTATTTACAGAACAGGTACAATCTTCTTAAGAGATAACTCAAAAATTGTTATAAAACGCGGAGCGGTTATCTCAGGTATACCGGAGCTTTCGGCATATGCTAATTACGGCGGAACCTTTGTCGATGCTGTAAACAGAATAAGAGGCAAAGCGATTTTAGTTGCTTGTGATGTTAAAAATATTGAGATTTCCGGACACGGAAAAATAACCGGAAACGGACACGAATTTGATAAAGAAACCAACGACAGACCTTTTTTAGTACGTTTTGTAAACAGTGAAGACATAAAGGTATCAGATATAAGAATGGAAGAATCAGTTTCATGGTGTTTCCATATTGATAAGTGTAAAAATGTCTATGTTCATGGTATAAAGGTATATAACCGCGGTAATGAAAACAATGACGGTATCGATATAGACTCGTCAGAAAATGTAACACTTATCAATTGTGACGTGTCGTCAGGAGATGATGCTATCTGTTTAAAATCCACATCCAGACGTGTGTGCCGTGATATATATGTGAAAAACTGTAAGATTTCAACAGAATGTGGTGGTTTTAAAATAGGTACGGAATCTGTGGGAGATTACGAAAACATTGTATGTGAAGATTGTTATTTCTATGATGTTTTGGCGTGTGGTATCAAAATTACTGTTACTGACGGTGCTGTTGCCAAGGACGTAAAAATAAAAAATGTAAAAATGGATAATTGTACAGGTCCTATCTTTATCTCGGCGGGGTTAAGACAACGTGAATATGCAGGAGAAAAGAAGGACACACCCTCAAACATTATAAATTTAGAGATTGACGGACTTATTGCCGACGTTATCAAGGCACCATCAAGAGGATACTACAATATTGGTATAGATGGCGGAAAAGAAGGAGATCCTGAAGAATTTTTAAAGAGCCTCTATGATTACGGCGACTGGTGTGAAGCTTTGGGCGGAATCATTATATCAGGCTCCGAAAAAGCAAAAATTCAGAATATATCACTAAAGAATATGGAAATAGACCTTCCCGGAGGATTTACGGACGAAAACTGGGAATTCAATGTTCGTGAAATGGGTACCCTTTATCCTGAATTCCATCGATTTGACCCTGTTCCTGCTAAGGGTATTTATATTCGACATGCATCAGGTGTTACTATTGAAAATGTGGAGCTCACCTACAAAGCTCCTGATATCAGAGATGAAATATACACAGAAGATGCTGAGAATGTACAGTTTATATAAGAAAATATACGAATAAAAATCGCGGCAAAACAATTTTGTTTTGCCGCATCTTTTTTACCATATTTCTTTTAAAAGCTCCACATACTCTGTCGTGGACATTTTGTGCATATTGAATTTTCCAATTTTGTCAAGGAGTATTACAGAAATACTGTTTCCTGAGGTTTTTTTGTCAAGTGTGATTCCTGACAAAGCCTCGTGAGTTATTTTTATGTCATAGGGAAGTTGAAATTTTTTAATAGTTTCTTCAATTCTTTTTGTTGTACCCTCTTCCGTAATTCCTAACCTTTCACCTAAGCGTGCAGCGATTATCATACCAAATGCCACTGCTTCGCCGTGGGTGTAGCCAGTGTAGTTGTAGGCCTTTTCCACAATGTGACCTGCTGTGTGACCAAAGTTTAAAATCATACGAAGTGCTGTGTCGAGTTCATCCTGTTCTACCACCTGACGCTTGATGTCACAACACGTATATACGATTTCGTCAATTATTTTCATCAGACCTTTGCGGTCAGCCGCTGAATTTATTTTATCAAAGAAATCTTTGTCCCAGATACATCCGTATTTTATAACCTCTGCAAGACCTGAAGAAAATTCTTCATCGGGAAGAGTATCAAGAGTGGCAGTATCTGCAATAACCAGCGAGGGTTGGTAAAATGTTCCTACTAAATTTTTACCCCAGGAAACATCTATGGCGGTTTTCCCTCCTACGGAACTGTCCACCTGTGATAAAAGGGTGGTGGGAATTTGCACAACGTCGATACCCCTTAAAACAGTCGAAGCAAAAAAACCGGTAAGGTCACCTATAACACCGCCGCCCAATGCCACCGCTAAGTCAGTGCGGGTCATACCGAAGGAAAAAGCTTCGTCATATAAGTCGCTTAAATACCCTAAAGATTTTGTAGTTTCTCCTGCAGGTAATACAACAAGCTTAACTTCGGCAATTGTTTTAAGTGACTCGCAAACTGTATCGCCATAAAACTGTGCCACGTTCTCATCGGTTACTATTAAAATTTTAGCAGGAGATTTTCCTGTGTTTACTATATAAGAGGCACAGTTTTTTAAAATACCTTTGCCTATTATGATATCATAGCTATGTTCCTTCGTTTTAACATCTAGTTTCATTAACGCACTTTCTTTCCGATAATATATTCCCTTTTAAAATATTAAAGGTATTATATCATATACCAACATAAAACACAATATTAACTTGAATTTTGTCTGCTCGTGTGCTATTATGTGTATGAATATCCAGCAGTAAAGGAGGGATAATGGTGGTGTCAAAAACGGAGTTGGCAGTAGGAAACGATGTATGTAGAAAACAGGGAAACATTTTAGGTGTTATCTTAGGTATTGTATGTTCAACAGTTACGTTTTTTGCACTTTTGTTATCTTTTTCTGCTATGTGGTATATCAGACATTACGGAGATACCGGTTTTGATTCGGTGTTATTCACTCTTCTATCCAATATGCAGGGTGTAGACGGAGGATTGTTGGCAAGCTTTTTAAAAGAGAGCCTCATCCCTTCTGTGCTCTGTGGTGGATTGCTGATTTTTTTGATATATTTCATACAAATAGAGCATTGGTGTAAGAATGTGATTGCTCTCGTCATAGCATTTATATTTTTTACGGTTGCTGGAAATAAGGTAAATATCTTTGGGTATATCAATAAGCTGATGCACCAATCAACTATTTATGAAGAATATTTTGTTGAACCTGATAAAGATAATATAGTTTTTCCCGAGGAAAAGAGAAATCTTATTTATATATTCTTAGAATCTATGGAAACTACATATTTGGCGTCAGCAGAAGGTGGTGCATTGCCGGAAAATATTATTTCTGAGTTATCACGGCTTGCAGAAGAGAATATATGCTTTTCCCATAATGAGGATGTTGGCGGTTTTTTAACTCCAAGCGGTACAGGCTGGACGGTAGCGGGAATGGTTGCACAAAGCTCAGGCATTCCATTAAAAGGCTCATCTGGTGTGCTTGAAAATAACGAATATGGAAAAGATGTATTTATGCCCGGAATAGTTGCTCTTTCTGATATTTTGCACCAAAACGGCTATACGCAAGCGGTTATGATGGGTTCGGACAGCTCATATGCTAACAGAGATGTATATTATAAAGGACACAAAACAGACTACATATATGATATTACAACGGCAAAAAAAGATAATGTAGTTGATGATGATTATTACGTCTGGTGGGGCATGGAAGATAGATATGTTTATGAATATGCAAAGGATAAGCTCGGTGAGCTTGCAAAGTCGGGTGAACCTTTTTCATTTACTTTGCTCACAGCTGATACCCATTTTCCTGATGGTTATAACTGTGAATTGTGTAGAGATATCTATGAAGAGCCCTATGATAACGTAATTTCCTGTGCCAGCCGACAGGTTGAAAATTTTATAAATTGGATAACGAAACAAGATTTTTATGAGAATACAACAATAGTGATATGCGGCGACCATTTGAGCATGGATTATCAGTATATAAGGAAAAATGTCAGTGATAATTATGACCGAAGAGTATATAATTGTTTTATAAATTCATCAGTAGCAGGAAAAAATTATAATAACAGAACATTTACAAGCCTTGATTTATTTCCTACGACTCTTGCAGCTATGGGATGTGAAATAAAAGGAAACAGATTGGGACTTGGTACTAACCTGTTTTCTGATTTACCCACGTTGGCGGAAAAAATGGGATATGAAGAGTTTGACCGTGAGCTTCTGTTTAGTTCAAATTATTATATAAAAAAGTTTATGATTAATTAAAAGTGAGTGATTTTATGTTTGATGCAGTAAAGGTAAAAAATGATTGTGTAGAATGGATAAGAAAGTTCTTTGAAGAAAACGGTAAGGGATGTAACGCAATAATCGGTATTTCAGGTGGAAAGGATTCCTCTGTTGCGGCGGCACTTTGTGTTGAAGCCCTAGGTCGTGAGCGTGTTATAGGTGTTTTGATGCCATGCGGTGAGCAACACGATATAGACATGGCAGAGCTTTTAGTAAAACATCTTGGAATAAAACATTTTGTCATAAATGTAAAAGAAGCTGTTGACGGAGTAATAAAAAGTCTTGAAGGCTCAATGGAAATATCAACTCAGACGCGAACAAACATTCCGCCCAGAATCAGGATGACAACTCTTTATGCTGTATCACAGAGCAATAACGGAAGAGTAGTAAACACCTGCAATCTTTCAGAGGATTGGGTAGGGTACTCAACCCGCTATGGCGATGCGGCAGGAGATTTTTCTCCTATGTCAAAGCTTACAGTAACAGAAGTAAAACAAATCGGCAGAATTTTAGGACTTCCCGATGTGCTTGTGGATAAGGTGCCTATTGATGGGCTTTGCGGCAAAACCGATGAAGAAAACTTAGGTTTTACTTACGCGGTTTTGGACAGATATATACGTGAAGGAAAAATTGATGACGAAAAGACCAAAGAGCTTATTGATACAAAGCACAAGAACAATCTTTTCAAATTAGAAATGATGCCAATATTTGAGCCTGAAATATAAATCAAAAGAACTCGTGACATCACGAGTTCTTTTGATTTATAAAATTATGCAGATAAGTCCGCCTGAGCCTTCGTTGATAATTTTCTGTAAGGTTTCCTGAAGTTTGATTTGAGCTTCATCAGGCATACGGTTTAACTTGTTGTTAAGCCCTTCGTTTACAAGCTCGTGTAAAGATTTTCCGAAAATGTTTGATTGCCAGATTTCAGCAGGATTAGATTCAAATTCAGAAAGAAGATAGCGAACAAGCTCTTCAGACTGTTTTTCTGTTCCTACAATAGGACAAACCTCGGTTTCAATATCAGCTTTAATCATATGAATTGAAGGAGCTGAAGCCTTGAGTTTTACGCCGAAACGACTGCCCTGACGTACGATTTCAGGCTCTTCTAAGCTCATTTCATCAATTGAGGGTGTGACGATACCATAACCCTTATTTTCAACCTCGGTAAGTGCAATCTGAATTTTGTCATATTTACGTTTTACATCAGATAATTCAGAAAGCAGGTTTAATAGCTTGCTCTCGCTTGAAACGTCAAAGCCTGAGATTTCGCGTACTACCTTGTAATATAAGTCCTTGGGAACGGTAATTTCTATTTCCGCTTTTCCGCACCCTAAGTCAATATTTGAAATTGATGCGTTATCTACATAGTCGCATTGGCACATGAGATTCAAAGAATATTCCAAATCATTGAGAGTTGCAACATTCTGTGTTGCGCCAAAACAATTTGAAAATAGTACGTTTTTGATATCGTGGTCGTCATGTAATGCTTCAACCCATTCGGGGAGCTTTATTGCAATTTCTGTAACAGGGAATGACATTAATACCTGCTCTAATATTTTTTTAATTCCGGCATCATCAAGTTCAAGACAGTTTACTGCAACCACGGGAGCGTTGTACTTTTGCGAAAGAAAAGCACGGAGCTCTTCCGTTTCTGGCATAGTGGGGTAGCGGGTGTTTAAAATGATTACAAAGGGCTTGCCCTGAGCGGTTAATTCATTTGCAACACGTGCTTCTGCCTCGACATAATCATCACGGGCAATGTCTGTTATACTTCCGTCAGTTGTGACTAAAAGCCCTATGGTGGAATGGTCACAAATGACCTTTTTTGTACCTATTTCAGCAGCTTTGCCAAATTCCATAGGCTCCTCGCTCCATGGAGTGTTCACAAGGCGTTCTTTGCCGTCTTCGGTGTGTCCCAGTGCCTGTGGAACTATGTAACCTACGCAGTCAATAAGACGTACGCGCATTTTGGCAGCATCGGTAGCGTTTATTTCCACTGCCTCATTGGGAATAAATTTCGGTTCTGTTGTCATGATGGTTTTGCCGCCTGCGCTTTGAGGAAGCTCATCGTTTGCACGCTGAATTTCATTTTCGTCCTCCATGTTTGGAATTACGAACAAATCCATAAACTTCTTTATAAAAGTAGATTTACCTGTTCTCACAGGTCCTACCACGCCAAGGTAAACATCTCCGCCTGTACGTTCGGCGATATCTTTATAGATGTTGTATTCTGACATTTCCAATTCCTCCATTGCTTGTAATTTGATGTTTGTTATATGATATGTGGAGAATTTCACATTATGACTGTTTGTCTTTGTTTTTTTGAAATACCGAAAAACATTGACAATATCGACAGAAAATACTATAATTAGAGTGTTAGGTAAAAATTTACTTATCAAGAAATTACATAAAGGGGAATTACAAATGAAGAAAAAAACTCTGGTAAATCTTATTACCGTAGCAGTTGTCCTCGTTGTATTCGTAGTTTGTGCTATGACACTTTCTCAGGCTTCAACAGTTGAATGTGATACTTGTGCAGGTGCAGGTGTTGTTTCGGAATACAGCTGTAACGCCTGTGAGTCAACAGGCGAAATTGATGGAGAAATGTGCTCTAAGTGTGCAGGTAATGGCGGAGTAGGCAAAACACAATGTGGTGCTTGTGCGGGCACAGGTGCAGTAGATGCGATAAGCGGGTACTATAAGACCATTATGGCACTTATGCCTCCTGTAATTGCTATTATTTTAGCACTTGTTACAAAGGAAGTTTACAGCTCACTTTTTGTAGGTATTGTGGCAGCAGCACTGCTTGTTACAGACTTTAAACCTATTGCAACATTAAATACAGTATTAAATGACGGATTTATTTCAAGTCTTGCAGACTCATGGAATGTTGGTATCTTAATATTCTTAGTATTATTGGGTATCATTGTTGCACTTGTTAATAAAGCAGGCGGTTCCCGTGCGTTCGGCGAATGGACCAAAAAGCACGTAAAGACAAAAGTGGGAGCTCAGCTTGCTACATTTGCTTTAGGTATTTTGATTTTCGTAGATGACTATTTCAACTGCTTAACAGTTGGTTCAGTTATGCGTCCTGTTACAGATAATCAGAAAATCTCACGTGCAAAGCTTGCATATTTAATTGATGCAACAGCAGCGCCTATATGTATGATTGCTCCCATTTCATCATGGGCGGCAGCAGTTTCAGGCGTTGTGGAAGGACAGAACGGCTTAGAACTTTTCATCAGTGCTATTCCTTATAACTTCTATTCATTGCTCACAATCGTTATGATAATTGCGATTTCATTGATGAAGTTTGATTACGGTCCCATGAGAAAGCACGAATGGAATGCATTAAACGGCGACCTTCACTCAGACCCTGATGCAACAGAAGAAACAGAAGAAGTGGTTGCTGACGGTAAAAAACTCAGCGTATGGGATTTGGTTCTCCCTGTTATTGTATTGATTGTTTCATGTGTAGTAGGTATGTTATATTCAGGCGGATTCTTCACAGACGGAGCATCATTCATCGATGCTTTTGCAGGATGTGACGCATCAGTTGCTCTTTCTTGGGGTGCTATTATTGCATTGGTAATCAGTATCATTTATCTCCTTTGTCGAAAGGTATTAACATTTAAAGAAGCAATGGAATGTGTACCCGAAGGTTTTAAGGCCATGGTACCTCCCATCTTGATTTTAACATTTGCATGGACACTCTCTGGTCTTACAGGTATGCTTGGTGCTGATGTTTATGTTGCAGAGCTTATGGAAGGTGCAGCAGCAGGGTTAACGAACCTTTTACCTGCTATCATTTTCTTGGTTGCAATTGGTCTTGCGTTCTCAACAGGTACATCATGGGGAACATTCGGTATTTTAATTCCTATCGTTGTATCGGTGTTCTCAGCTAACTCAGAAATCCTTACAATAGGTATTTCAGCGTGTCTTGCTGGTGCAGTTTGCGGTGACCATTGCTCACCTATTTCAGATACAACAATTATGTCATCTGCAGGTGCTAAAAGTAACCATATCAACCACGTTTCAACACAGTTGCCTTATGCTTTGACAGTTGCCGCAGTATCATTTGTTGCATATGTTGTTGCAGGCTTTGTACAAAGCTGGTTAATCGTATTGCCTTTGGCAATTGTAGCTATGGTTGCAACACTTTTTGTAATCAAGGCAGTAACAAACAAAAGAATAGCGCAGTAAATAAATATTTTTGGGCACTTGGGAAACCAAGTGCCTTTTTTTAGTAAAATTATGCAAAAATCATTGATTTTTCTAAAAACTGTGTTATAATATAGAGTGGTGTGATAACTTTACACCTAAAATGTGTTAAATAATCGGTTTTCCGATAAAAATAGGAGGTATAATTAATGAAGTTTGTTTATCAGTTCAGTGAAGGCGACGCTTCAATGAGAGAACTTCTCGGCGGTAAAGGCGCGAACCTTGCAGAAATGACAAAAATCGGTCTGCCTGTTCCTCAGGGCTTCACAGTATCAACAGAGGCTTGTACTCAGTACTATGAAGATGGCAGAAACATTAATGACGCTATCAAAGCAGAAATTATGGAAAACATCACAAAGATGGAGGCTGTTTGCGGCAAGAAGTTCGGTGATAAGGAAAATCCCTTATTAGTATCTGTTCGTTCAGGCGCAAGAGCATCTATGCCCGGTATGATGGACACAATATTGAACCTTGGTCTTAACGAAGACGTTGTAGAAGCTATGGCAGCTAAATCTGGCAACCCCCGTTGGGCTTGGGATTGCTACAGAAGATTCATCCAGATGTATTCTGATGTAGTTATGGAAGTTGGTAAGAAGTATTTTGAAGAGCTTATCGACGAAATGAAAGAAGAAAAAGGCGTTACTCAGGACGTTGAACTCACAGCGGAGGACTTAAAAGTTTTAGCGGGTCAGTTCAAGGCTGAGTACAAGAATAAAATTGGTAAAGACTTCCCCACAGATCCCGTTGAACAGTTAATGGGTGCAGTAGAAGCAGTATTCCGTTCATGGGACAACCCCAGAGCTAATGTTTACCGTCGTGACAACGATATCCCTTACTCATGGGGTACAGCTGTTAACGTACAGATGATGGCTTTCGGTAACATGGGTGATGACTGTGGTACAGGTGTTGCGTTCACACGTGACCCCGCTACAGGTGACAAGGGCTTAATGGGTGAATTCTTAGTAAACGCTCAGGGTGAAGACGTTGTTGCAGGCGTTCGTACACCTATGCCTATTGCTGAAATGGCAGAAAAATTCCCCGAAGCATTCGCTGAGTTCAATAAGGTTTGCAAAATCTTGGAAGACCACTACAGAGATATGCAGGATATGGAATTTACAATTGAAAATAAAAAGCTCTACATGCTTCAGACAAGAAACGGTAAGAGAACAGCTAAAGCTGCTTTAAAGATTGCTTGCGACTTAGTTGACGAGGGTATGATCGATAAGAAACAGGCTGTTGCTATGATCGATCCCAGAAACTTAGACACACTCTTACATCCTCAGTTTGATGCAAAGGCATTAAAGGCAGCAACTCCCATGGGTCGTGGTCTTGGTGCTTCTCCCGGTGCTGCTTGCGGTAAGGTTGTATTTACAGCAGAAGATGCAGACGCTTGGAACTCAAGAGGCGAAAAGGTTATTCTCGTTCGTTTAGAAACATCACCTGAAGATATTACAGGTATGAAGGCTTCACAGGGTATCTTAACTGTTCGTGGTGGTATGACATCACACGCAGCCGTTGTTGCTCGTGGTATGGGTACATGCTGTGTATCTGGTTGCGGCGATATCAATATGGACGAAGCTAATAAGAAGTTCACATTAGGTGGAAAGACATTTGTTGAGGGCGACTTTATCTCAATCGACGGTTCAACAGGTAACATCTACGATGGTATCATTCCTACAGTTGACGCTGAAATCGCAGGCGAATTCGGCAGAATTATGGAATGGGCTGACGAGTTCAGAACATTAAAGGTTCGTACAAACGCAGATACACCTGCTGACGCTAAGAAGGCAGTTGAACTCGGTGCTGAAGGTATCGGTCTTTGCCGTACAGAGCATATGTTCTTTGAAGCTGACAGAATTGCAGCATTCAGAGAAATGATTTGTGCTGACACATTAGAAGAAAGAGAAGCAGCTTTAGAGAAGATTCTTCCCTATCAGCAGGGCGACTTTGAAGCACTCTACGAAGCATTGGAAGGTAACCCCGTTACAATCCGTTTCTTAGATCCCCCGCTTCACGAGTTCGTTCCCACAGAAGAAGCTGACATCAAAGCATTAGCAGATGCTCAGGGTAAGACAGTTGCTGACATTAAAGCTATCATTGCTTCACTCCACGAATTCAACCCCATGATGGGTCACCGTGGTTGCCGTCTTGCTGTAACATACCCCGAAATTGCAAAGATGCAGACTAGAGCTGTTATCCGTGCGGCTATCAATGTGAAGAAAGCTCACGCTGACTGGAACTTAAAGCCTGAAATCATGATTCCCTTAGTTGGCGAAGTTAAGGAATTAAAATATGTAAAAGACGTTGTTGTTGCAACAGCTGACGCTGAAATCGCAGCTGCAGGTGCAGACCTTGCTTACGAAGTAGGTACAATGATCGAAATCCCCAGAGCGTGCTTAACTGCTGATGACATTGCAAAAGAAGCTGAATTCTTCTGCTTCGGTACAAACGACTTAACACAGATGACATATGGTTTCTCAAGAGACGATGCAGGTAAGTTCTTAGACGCTTACTACGATGCAAAGATCTTTGAAAACGATCCTTTCGCTAAGCTCGACCAGACAGGTGTTGGTAAGCTTATGGAAATGTCAGTTAAATTAGGTAAGCAGGTTCGTCCTGAAATTCACTGCGGTATCTGCGGTGAACACGGCGGCGACCCCGTATCAGTAGAATTCTGCCACAAGATTGGTTTAGATTACGTATCTTGCTCACCTTTCCGTGTTCCGATTGCAAGACTTGCAGCAGCACAGGCAGCTATTAAAGATAACAAATAATTCGGCTGGTAACGGCTTTAAAAAAAGCGCATAAACGCTCAAAACAATAATTAAATTATTGTTAAATAACAGTAGGCACTCGGGTTATCCCGAGTGCCTTTTTATATAAATGTTTTGAGCTTAAACGAACCTTACCTCTCGGCGTACCTTTGTACGCCTTCGGGTATCCCCTGCGGGTTCGGTTCGTTTATTCTGCATCTTTTTTTCTCAGCCTCGGACTTTTGGTTTCATTCGTCCAATCTGAAAGGAACCTTGACAGTGAGGAACAGCCTCATTTTTTTAATATTCAACATAATAGCTATATATTTCCCAATCAGCTATGTTAATAAAATATTTTTCTAATTCTTCGTCGGATTTAAGTTCGGAATTTGCAAAGACAAGCCTAATATCCTTATCAGGATATTCCTTTGCAGCGGCAAGAAGCCTCTCGGCAAAAAGCTCGTCCTCGGGATACCTTTTTCCTGTAACGAACGTGGTGCACCCACGGGAAATTGCATTGTCTATCTCTCCATCAAAGTGTTTTTTTAAATCTTTTGCATTTTCTTGTTCGTGAAAGTTCATAAAACAACAAACCATAATAAATTCCTCGTTTCTTTTTTAAAAAATTTATTTGTTTGCACGAATTATTTTTTTCCGGAAAATAAAAAAAGGTGCGAAGCCGGAGCAACGCACCATAAAAGCGTAGCGTCCGACTTGCAGTCAACAGTTTGTACCAACATGGGTCGTTGAATCAGAGCTACACTTTTTGACAGTGTAACCCCATATTGGCACAAATATTTAACTGTTGACTGCAAAACCAATATACCATAAATTTCATTAAATTACAAGTCTTTTTATGTTTCGTTTCATTGACAAAATGTTTCAACGTTATTTTTTCAATTTTTTCCATTTTTAAATTTAAATGCTTGTATTTAAAATTATATTTCGTCAATAATAGAACTGAAAGAAAAAAATCGGAGAGAAAAATGGAAAACAAAGACTTTTTTATAATCAAAAAATGTGATGGCTTGCGTGGAGAGGTGTCAGTTTCGGGATGCAAAAATGCAGCTCTTCCCATAATGGCAGCAACTATACTTTCGGGCGGAAAAACTACTTTAAAAAATGTTCCTGACTTGACTGATGTTCGCAATATGTGTGAAATTTTAGGGTGTTTTGGGGCAAAGATTACATCAACAAATAAAAATGAAATAACTATTGATACCGAAAAAATTTATCACACAATAGCACCCTATGATTTGACTTGTAAATTAAGAGGTTCATTTTTAGTAATGGGGCCTATGCTCGCACGAATGAAAAAGGTAAGGCTGTCCCTTCCCGGCGGTTGTCCTATTGGTGCACGACCTGTAGATTTACACTTAAAAGGCTTTGCGGCTTTAGGTGCTACAATCACGAAAGGCTCAGGCTTTGTTGAGGTAAAATGCGATGAGCTTATTGGTACAAAAATTTACCTTGACTTTCCCAGTGTAGGAGCGACGGAAAACATTTTAATGGCGGCAGTAGCGGCAAAAGGGAAAACAACTATAGAAAATGCAGCAGCAGAACCTGAGATTGCAGACCTGGCAAATTTTTTAAATAAAATGGGTGCAAAAATTTCGGGTGCCGGAACTGATACAATAACTATCCAGGGTGTGGAAAAATTCAAGGGAGTAAAATATTCCATAATGCCCGACAGAATTGAGGCAGGAACATTTATGATAGCATCTGCAATTACCACGGGCGATATAGTTATAAAAGACATTGTTCCCGAACATGTAAAGCCCCTTACAGCAAAGCTTTTGGAGATGGGTGCAGATATCGAAATAAATGCAAACAGTATTCGTGTATGTGCACAAAGACCCTGTAGTGCAAAGGATGTAAAAACCCTGCCGTTTCCGGGATTTCCTACTGATATGCAGGCGCAAATGATGTCATTGCTTACGTTGTCTAAAGGAACGGGTATAGTAACAGAAACTATATTTGAAAACCGTTTTATGCATGTGGGAGAATTGTGCCGTATGGGTGCGCAAATTAAGGTGGAAGGTCATTGTGCTATTGTGGAAGGCAAACGATCCTTGTCAGGTGCTAAGGTTTCTGCATCAGACCTTCGGGCGGGAGCGGCACTTGTTTTGGCAGGTTTAGCCGCCAAAGGAGAAACCCAAGTGTATGACATTCGTCACATTGACCGCGGATACGAAAATCTTGATGTAAAACTTCAAAACCTTGGTGCTGTTATCGAAAGAATAGAAAGAGCTCCTTTGCAGTAGCAAAGGAGCTTTTTAAAATAATGACATTACATAGTAGATTATACCTGCGACAAATCCTGAGGTTATGCCGTAAACCAATACAGGCCCTGCAACAGTAAACATTTTTACTGCAAGTCCTAGAACCATACCTTCTGATTTGAACTCTATGGCAGGGGATGCAACGGCATTAGCAAATCCCGTTATGGGCACAATAGTACCTGCGCCTGCATATTTTGCAAGGTTATCATATACACCGAGGCCTGTTAAAAAAGCACCCAGAAAAACCATTGTAGAAGATGTTAGCATGGAGGTATGGTCTTTAGAAAAGCCTACATAATCATACAGGTTGAAAAATACCTGCCCTATTGTGCATATTGCACCGCCAAACAAAAAGGCTAAAAGCACATCCTTTATGATAGGCGAATTTGGAGTCATTTTGTCTACATATTTTTGATATTCTTTGTTAGTCATAGCACACTCCTTTTTAAAAAATGAATATAATGAATCAGACCATAAAAGCCACAACTGCAGAATTGCCTCCACCGTATAGAGCATAATTTACCCATATACCGCAAAGGATAAAAAATATTATGACGGCAACAGATAAAAATCTTGCTGTTTTTTTGGTCAAAAAGTTGTACATATTGACACCTCCTGATACTTATTTTTATGTTTTTTTGAGTAAATATTCTAAAAACTTAAAAATCCGTTAATAAATTGAAAATAACACTTGAAAAATATGGATACATTGTGCTATAATACTATGACGAGAAGTTTTAAACAGGGAGGACAAAATCTTGGCAGCAAAATTAGACAACAAAGAAAAAAATACTGTTGAATTTACTATTACAGTATCAGCAGAGGAATTCGCTCAAGCGGTAGACGCAGCGTTCAGAAAGAATGTAAAGAAAATTACCGTTCCCGGATTCAGAAAGGGTAAAGCACCCAGAAAATTAATCGAAAAAACATACGGTGAAGGCGTATTCTATGAAGAAGCAGTAGACGCTCTTTTACCTGATGCTTATGAAGCAGCAGTAAAAGAAATGGGTATCGACCCCGTTGATATGCCTAAAATAGACATTGCTGACATCGGTAAAGACAAGGATTTAGTAATCAAAGGCACAGTTACAGTTAAGCCTGAGGTTAAACTTGGTAAATATAAAGGTTTAAAATTAGATGAAGTTGACCATACTGTAAGTGCAAAGGAAGTTAACGAAGAGTTAGCTCGCCGTCAGGAAAGAAATGCAAGACAGGTTGCAGTAGAAGACCGCAAGGTTAAAAAAGGCGATATTGCCAACATCAACTTTGAAGGTTTTGTAGACGGCAAGGCATTCCCCGGTGGCAAGGGTGAAAACTACGATTTAACAATCGGTAGCGGAAGCTTTATCCCCGGTTTTGAAGAACAGATTGTGGGCAAAGCTATCGGTGAAGAATTTGACGTAGAAGTTACATTCCCCGAAGATTACCACGCTGAAGAATTAAAGGGAAAGCCTGCAACTTTCAAAACAAAGGTTAACTCTATCTTTGTAAAAGAATTACCTGCATTAGATGATGAATTTGCAAAAGACGTAAGTGAATTTGATACATTAGCAGAACTCAAAAAAGATATCAAAAAGAAACTTCAGGAATCAGCAGACGCTCGTGCTAAGCAGGAAAAAGAAAATGCAGCAATCGACGCTGTAATCGAAAAGATGGAAGCAGACATTCCTGATTGTATGGTTGATTCACGTATTGAAAACACAATCCGTGAAAACAATGCAAGAATGGCTCAGCAGGGCATTTCATTCGAGCAGTACTTAGGCTATATGGGCACGACAGTAGATCAGTTCAAAGAACAGATTCGCCCCAATGCTGAACTTCAGGTTAAGGGCACATTAGCTTTAGAAGAAATCGCAAAGCTTGAAAACTTAGAGGTAGCAGAAGCTGAAATCGACGAACAGTTGACAAAGATGGCAGATGCTTACAACATGAAGCTCGAAGAAGTTAAAAAGTTTATGCGTGACGAGGATATCGAGTCATTAAAGTCAGATTTAAAGATTCAGAAAGCTATGGACTTCCTGGTTGAAAATACAACATGGGTAAAGGCTGAAAAGAAAACAACTGCTAAAAAAGAAACAGCAGAGGAAGCACCCAAGAAGACAACAACAAAGAAGTCTACAACAACAAAGGCAGCAGACAAAGATGCAGCAGAAAAGAAACCTGCAGCAAAAAAAACAACAAAAAAGGCTGAAGATAAATAATAAATCGAAGGCTTCCGTTTCATAAAACAGAAAGGAAATAATTATGAGCTTAGTACCGGTAGTAGTGGAACAGACAAGTAGAGGAGAACGCTCTTATGACATCTATTCCAGATTATTAAAAGACAGAATTATATTTTTGAGCGAAGAAGTGAATGATGTTACTGCAAGCTTGGTTGTAGCACAGATGTTATTTTTAGAGGGCGAAGACCCTGATAAAGATATTCAGTTTTACATCAACAGCCCCGGCGGCTCAATTACTTCCGGAATGGCAATTTATGATACAATGCAGTATATTAAATGCGACGTATCAACAATCTGTGTAGGAATGGCAGCATCTATGGGTGCGTTTTTACTGGCGGCAGGCACACCCGGAAAAAGACTCGCGTTGCCCAACAGTGAAATTATGATTCACCAGCCTTTGGGTGGTATGCAGGGTCAGGCAACGGATATCAAAATCCACGCTGACAGAATTATCCGTATCAAGAACACCTTGAATGAAATTTTGTCAAAGCGTACAGGAAAGCCGTTGGAAACAATCCAGGCAGACACAGAAAGAGATAACTTTATGTCAGCATATGAGGCTATGGAATATGGACTCATCGATAAAGTAATCGAATCAAGAAATGAAATATTATAAAGTTAAAAGGGACTGAATTATCAGTCCCTTTTTAACAAAATCAAGAAAGGCAAAGGTATATCATATATGTCAACAATCAACGAAGGCAGACCTATGCTTCGATGCAGTTTCTGCGGAAAATGTGAAAACGAAGTAATACGAATGTTTGAAGGCCCCGATGCGTTCATTTGCAATGAGTGTATTTCCCTTTGCAATCGCTATATGGGCGACAATTATGATATTTCAGAACCCGATATCGAACTAGGTGCACTTCCTAAACCCCGCGAGATAAAGGAAATTCTGGACCAGTATGTAATCGGTCAGGATAAGGCGAAAAAAACCCTGTCTGTTGCCGTTTACAACCACTATAAAAGAATAGAAAATAAAAAATCTTCAAAAGATGTTGATATACAAAAGTCAAATATCTTACTTTTGGGTCCCACAGGCTCAGGCAAGACGCTTTTGGCACAGACTTTAGCAAAAATATTAAATGTTCCTTTCGCAATAGCGGATGCTACAACATTGACTGAAGCAGGTTATGTAGGTGAGGATGTTGAAAATATTTTATTAAAGCTCATTCAGGCAGCAGACGGCGATGTTGACGCAGCACAACGCGGAATTATCTACATTGATGAAATAGATAAAATAACGAGAAAGTCAGAAAATACATCAATTACCCGTGATGTATCAGGTGAGGGCGTTCAGCAGGCACTCTTGAAAATCTTAGAAGGAACAGTTGCCAATGTTCCTCCCACAGGGGGCAGAAAGCACCCCCACCAGGAGTTCTTGCAGATAGACACCACAAACATCTTGTTTATATGTGGCGGTGCGTTTGACGGCATCGAAAAAATCATCAGCCGCAGAACACAGGAAAAATCAATGGGCTTTGGTGCAGAAGTAAAGAGCAAAACCGATGTAAATGTTGGTGAAGTTCTTTCAAAGATAGAACCTCAGGATTTATTGAAGTTCGGAATTATCCCTGAACTCATAGGCAGACTCCCTGTAATCGCAAGCCTTGATATGCTGGATAAAGCATCTTTGGTTCGTATCATAAAAGAACCCAAAAATGCAATTTTAAAGCAATACACGAAGCTTTTAGACTTAGACGGTGTTGAGCTTGTTGTGGAAGATGAGGCAATTGAGGCAATCGCACAAAAGGCACTCGACCGCAAAACAGGTGCCCGTGGTCTTCGTTCCATTATGGAAGAAACACTGCTTGATATAATGTATGAGATTCCGTCAAAAGAAAACGTATCAAAGTGTACAGTAACAAAGGAATGTGTTACAGATAAAAAAGAACCAGTCTTAGAAGAAAAACAGGAACAAAGTGCATAATCAAAGGGACTGTTAAAAATATTTTTTAACAGTCCCATTTCCACAAGTACGGGAATCGGAAAAAATGCTTCAGAATGGACAAACCAAACACGAAGTGGCTACCCGAAGGCGTACTGGTGTACGCCGAGAGGTGAGGTTTGTCCATAGCAAAAGACATTAAGAAAGAGGAGAATCGCCTGATTGCGATTCTCTACATACTTTTAAAAACAAAAATATTACTTTGTCTTTTGCGGTCTGGACTTTTTTTACATTCCCTTTGAGACAGGAGAATACTATGGAACTAATAGAAGTTGGTCAGATTGTAAATACTCACGGAATAAGGGGAGAAGTAAAATTAAACCCCTGGACAGATGATTTGTACGATTTGCTTGATTTGGATGTATTTTATGAAAAAGATGGCAAAGTCTTAAAAGTAGAAAAATCAAAAGTACATAAAAATGTAGTTATCATTAAATTTTCAGGCGTAAACTCTATGAACGACGCCGAAAAAATGAAGGGAAAAATCCTCTACACAGAAAAAATACCACTTCCTGAGGGAAGATACTATATCAAAGATTTAATAGGTCTTAAAGCTTTTGAGGGTGAAGAAAAGCTGGGTGAATTGACAGATGTCTTCAACACAGGAGCAAACGACATCTATGAGATAAGAACACCTGATGGCAAGAGAATTTATCTTCCTGTTATTGACGGCGTAATCGGCGATGTTGATTTAGAAAATAAAAAGATTTATGTAACAATTCCTGCAGGACTTTTAGATGAAGATGACGAGGAGTAGGCTATGCGTTTTGATATTTTGACGCTTTTTCCTGATATGATGCGAACAATTTTAGATGAGAGTATCATAGGCAGGGCACAAAAAAGTGAGATTTTAGAAATAAACTGCATAAATATAAGAGATTTTGCCAATAACAAGCACAATTCTGTTGATGACTACCCATACGGCGGCGGATTTGGAATGCTTATGCAGGCACCGCCTATTTATCGTGCATATGAAAGCGTAGCACAGGGCGAAAAACCATATACTGTATATATGTCCCCTCAGGGCAAGGTTTTAACACAGGACAAGGTAATAGAACTTTCCAAAAAGGATAGAATTGTTATCCTGTGCGGACACTATGAAGGTGTTGACGAGCGAGTTTTGGAAGAAATAGTGGACGAAGAAATATCAATCGGCGATTACGTGCTAACAGGTGGAGAATTACCTGCAGCAGTCTTGGTGGACTCAGTTGCACGAATGGTAGAAGGTGTTTTACCTCAAAGTGAAAGCTTTACCGAAGAATCAATCTACTCAGGTTTGCTGGAACACCCACAATACACAAGACCGCCTGTATTTATGGGAAGAGAAGTTCCTGAAGTGTTACTTTCAGGACACCACGCAAATATTGAAAAATGGAAGAGAAAAGAAGCCTTAAAGCGAACCTACATAAAAAGACCCGACCTTTTAGGGAAAGCCGATTTAACCGATAAAGACAGAAAAATATTAGATGAAATAATTGGAGAACTGGAAAGTGAAACTTAAAGAAACAACAAAAACCACAGAAACAATATATGATGGCAAAATCATCAAGGTAGAACGTGATATTGCAGTTTTAGAAAACGGTAAAGAGGCCGTCCGTGAGGTAGTGCGTCATCCCGGTGGAGTTGGTGTTGTGGCGATGGACGATGACAGTTTTGTCTATATGGTTCGTCAGTTCAGATACCCCTTTTATGAAACAACTCTGGAAATTCCTGCAGGAAAACTTGACCACAAAGGCGAGGACACCCAAGATGCCGGAATAAGAGAACTCAGGGAAGAAACGGGACTTGTGGCAGATAGTGTTGAATATTTAGGGACATTTTTTGCAACGCCCGGGTTTTGTGATGAAAAATTGGCTATATATTTAGCCACAGGCTTGCATCAGAAAGATGCTGACCCTGACGATGACGAATTTGTGGAATGTGAAAAATACCATATAGACGAGCTTATTGAAATGATAAATAAGGGCGAAATAAAAGACGCAAAAAGTGTAATAGGCATATTACTTACAAAAAATAAACTGTAGAATTTCATTCTGCAGTTTTTTATATTGAAAATGGTTTTAAAGTGTGATAGAATACTTATAATATGTCAAATGGAGAAGATAGATTTGATAGGAATACTTAATGTATATAAGCCAAAGGGTATGACATCACATAATGTTGTTTCCTTTGTAAGGCGACAACTCAATATTAAAAGAGTGGGTCATACAGGTACATTAGACCCACAGGCTGTGGGTGTCTTACCTGTGTTAATAGGTAATGCTACCAGACTTTCTGATTTAATTATGGCAGATGAGAAGAAGTACACAGCTCGTGTTGTGCTGGGTATTACTACCGATACAGAGGACACCACAGGCGAAGTAATCGAAAGAAAAGAAGTGTCTGTAACAGAGGAGCAACTAAAAGAGACAGTAAAAAAATTCGTAGGAGATATTGAACAGGTTCCGCCTATGTATTCTGCTATCAAGGTTGACGGACAAAAGCTTTACCAACTGGCACGAAAAGGCGTGGAAATAGAACGTGCTCCCCGAAAAATTAAAATTTATTCTATTGATATTTATGATTTTGACGGGACATCCTTTATGATGGATGTACACTGTGGTAAGGGAACATATATCAGGTCTTTGTGCCGTGATATAGGGGAGTCGCTCAGTTGCGGTGCGGCTATGGATACATTAGAACGTACAATGAGTGGTGTGTTTACCCTCGATGCTGCGCACACATTTGATGAGATAGAGCAGGCAGTAAAAGAAGGAAAAATAGAAGATATCATCCTTGCTCCCGATTCTGTTTTGGGAGATTATGAAAGAATTGACGTAGCAGAGGAAAATGCCAGCAAAATTAAAAACGGCATCCGTCTACGTCCGGAGCAATTGGGTATCAAAGAGTACGAAGAAAACCAACTTTTCAGAATATATGAAAAAGGAGAGCTGATATGCCTCCTGAAAATCAAAGATTGCGACGGTAAGATGTTGCTCACAATGGAAAAAAGCTTTTATTAGGAGGAACTATGCTAACAATTTGTGCCGACTACAAAAAAGTAAATAGTGAAGCCGGTACAGTAGTTGCCATAGGAAATTTTGACGGAGTCCACAAAGGTCACAAAAAACTCCTTGGTATATTAAAGGATAAGGCAAAGGAAAAAGGTGTGCCCTCTGTGGTGTATACGTTTTTGGAGCATCCCAAAAACGTGATGTCGCAGATTGGCCAAAAGCTTTTATATACAAATGAAGTAAAAGAAAAGCTTATAGCTGACACAGGTGTTCACACCTTGTTTTTTGAAGATTTTTTAGCGGTAAAGGATTTAGAAGCTGAGGAATTTGTGTCAGAAATTTTAGTAAATAAATTCAATATAAAAGCGGCAGTTATCGGTGCAAACGGGAGATTTGGAAAACGCTCGCAGGGCAACGCAGAACTTTTGAAAAAACTTGGTAAACAGCATGGCTTTGAGGTTTTGGTAGTTGAGCCTGTGACGGTAGATGGTATAATTTGTTCAAGCACAGAGGTAAGAAATGCAATCTCTCATGGTGATTTTGAAAAATGTGAAAAGATTCTTGGAAAACCGTATTCCATAAAAGGTACAGTTATAGGGGACAAGCATTTGGGGAGAACATACGGTTATCCCACAGCAAATATTATTCCCGATGAACGTTGTGTTACTATAAAAGGTGGTGTATATGCCACAAATACGCAGGTAAATGGCATAACTTACAAATCTATCACAAATGTTGGCAGCACAAGCTTTGATAATCCCGAGAAGATGCGGATAGAAACTCACATTATAGATTTTTCGAAAGATCTCTACGGCAGAGAAATAACTGTAGAGTTTTTATATTATATGCGTGGATTCAAGAATTTTACAAATACAGAAGAGTTAAAATTACAGTTGGATGAAGATAAAAAGGAAAGAAAGTTGGGAGGACGATAGAATGAAGGTAACATTACTCACTCACACACCGGACCCGGAAAAAATTATAGCTGCAGCAGCAAAGCTTTGCTATTCAGAAAGCGGCGTGGAAAATATATTAGAAGGGCTTGACGAAGAAAGATGCGAAAAGTTTTTGAATATGTTAATGAGCTTAGGTCATCAGAGCCCCATTGAGCATGTTACCTTTACGTTTGGTATTGAGGGCGTAAGTAGGTCGTTGCTTGCTCAGTTCACACGTCACAGAATCGCAAGCTACAGTGTAAAATCCCAAAGATATGTAAAAGAAGGTATGTTTGAATACATTACACCTCCTGAAATTGAAAACAACGAAAAAGCAAAAGAGTTATTTATCAAGACAATGGAAGCGGATCAAAAAGCTTACGATGAGCTTGCTGATATTTTGTACAAAAAGCATTATGCTACATTGTTAGCTGAAGGCAAGGACGAAAAGACGGCCGCAAAGATGGCAGAGAAGATGGCGATTGAAGATGCAAGATTTGTTCTTCCCAATGCATGTGAAACAAAAATGGTAGTTACAATGAATGCAAGAAGCTTAATGAACTTTTTCCATCATCGTTGTTGCACAAGAGCTCAGTGGGAAATAAGAGATTTGGCGGATGAAATGTTGAGACTCGTAAAAGAAGTTGCACCCACACTCTTTAAAAAAGCAGGTCCTTCCTGTGTTGCAGGACCTTGTCCTGAGGGTAAGATGACCTGTGGCAAGACGCTCGCAATGCGTGAAAAATACCTTTCGGAGGCAAAATAATGGGAAAGCTTATTGTAATTGAGGGTGTTGACTCAAGCGGCAAGGAAACCCAGACAAAGCTGTTATTTGAATACTTACAGAATAAGGGATTGAACGTAAAAAAAATCTCTTTTCCTGATTATGAAAGCGATTTTTGTATGCCTGTAAAAGGGTATTTAGCAGGAGAACTCGGTGACAATCCCGATGATGTTAATGCATATGCTGCATCATCATTTTACGCAATTGACCGATATGCAAGTTATAAGCGTGACTGGGGTAAATTTTATGAGTCGGGCGGTATAATTGTCTGCGACAGATATGTAACCTCGAATATCGTTCATCAGGCTATGAAAATAAAGGGCGATAAAACTGCTTTTATTGAGTGGCTTGCAGATTACGAATATGAAAAGTTGGGACTACCCAGACCTGATGTGGTGATATTTTTAGATATGCCTCCTGTTGCGGCACAGTTTCTTATGAAAAATCGTGCCAATAAAATAACGGGTGATGCCCAAAAAGATATACACGAAAAAAATACAGATTATTTGACAGCAGCCTATAATAACGCAATAGGCGTTGCTGAAAATCAGGGGTGGCGTAGAGTAGTGTGTGCAGAAGGTCTTAACATACGTACAATAGAGGATATTCACGAAGAAATAATTTCGATAGTTGAAAAGATAAAATAAAAGGTGTGGCAATGCCACACCTTTTATTTTATCTATATATCGCTTCGCAACGGTATATAGCCTGACCTTTTTCTGAAAACAGCATTTCGTACTCAGTCATAATATTTCCCTCAAAATCCGAATTGTGTAAATCGAGAGTGATGTTTTTAAGCCTCATCCCGTAATCCGAAAAAGAGTTTAAAGAAAACTCAAAGAGCTTTTGATTGTCTGTTTTAAAGTGAATTTCGCCATTTTCAACAAGTAACTTTTCCCAAATCATCAAGTGTTGTTCGTGGGTGAGACGGCGTCTGCGGTATGAGTGCTTGTGCCAGGGGTCGCAGAAATTTATGTAGATTATATCAGCACGAGATTCAGTTTCAAAGCCGCGTAAGAGATTTACATCCTGAGCAAAGAATTTTACGTTTGTAAGACCTGATGCTTTGATTTTCTCTGCTGCGAGCACTAAAACATTTAAGTTTTTTTCGACAGCTATAAAGTTCACATCAGGATTTAATTTAGCAGTTTCGGTAATAAATCTACCCTTGCCGCAACCAATCTCCATATGAAGAGGTTTGGCGCTCCTGAATACACTTTTGATATCACCGGCGTATTTATCCATATCATATATTATTATATCTGAGCACGCATCTAATCTTTCTTTCAGGTGCTTTTTCTTTCTCATTCTCATTTCGCAATGCTCCTCTTTAGATAAATTGTCACATTAACTATACCACAGGTAAAATAATATGTCAAAAAAACTTATTACAACAATCACCATTTTATTATTTTCAAAAATAGACTTTGAGTATTTAAGAGTTTAAACGAGAAAAACAGAGAATTTAAGAGTTTGTAAAATGTATTTTAAATTTTGTAAAAAAAGTACTTGACACAGGCAAAAATGTAGTTTATAATAAGTAGCGTTGTAAAAAAGAACAGGACAATTCTGTTTAAAATTAGGAGGAAAGCATAATGAGTACATTTATGGCAAAAGCTCAGGACGTTGAGAGAAAATGGTACATTATAGATGCTGAAGGCAAGCCTTTAGGTAGAGTTGCAGCAGCAGCGGCTAACATTTTAAGAGGTAAGCACAGACCC
>JAFQJE010000027.1 GCA_017415145.1 Clostridia bacterium | reverse complement strand
CACAAAGAACGGACGTGACAGTGAAGCTAAACGTCTTGGTGTTAAAAAAGCAGACGGTCAGAGCGTTCTCGCCGGCAATATTCTTGTTAGACAGAGAGGAACAAAGATTCATCCTGGTACAAACGTTGGCAAAGGCGGCGATGATACATTGTTCGCGCTTGTTAACGGTAAAGTTAAATTCGAGAAATTTGGCGCAGGCAAAAAGCGTGTAAGCGTATATGAGGACGTTACAGCTTAATTGAATTTTTAGCAAACATAGCCCCGAGATTGTCCTCGGGGCTTTTTACTACTATCTGGAGGTGGGCAAATTGCCGAAAATATTTGCAATTTCAGATTTGCATCTGGGTTTTTCCTGTAATAAACCAATGAACATTTTTGGCAATAGCTGGGAAAACCACGAAGAAAGATTGTACGAAAACTGGCAGTCAACAGTAGGTAAGGATGATATCGTTTTAGTTCCAGGAGACATCTCGTGGGAAACGTATGTAAATCGTGCGACAGCTGATTTTGATTTTATAAATAAACTTAACGGAACGAAAATAATTACAAAGGGGAATCACGATTACTGGTGGGAAACCCTTTCTAAATTAAATAGATTTTTAGAAGAAAACAATTTTGATGGTATTAAATTTTTACATAATACAAATGTTGTATTTGGTGATGTATGTATTTGCGGAACAAAGGGCTATCCTGAAACGGAGGGAATCCCTGCAGATGATGAGGGAAAACGACTGTATTCCAGAGAAATTATACGTTTAGAAAACGCAATAGCAGAAGCTAAAAAGACAGGTGCAAAAAAAATAGTAGTTATGCTTCATTATCCGCCCGGAACACAGAGTGAGTTTGCTCGCATTCTAAAGGATGCTGAAGTTGACTATTGTATTTACGGTCATCTCCACGGAGGTACATTTGGTGTAGTAACCAAGGGAAATGTAGGTGGTGTGGAGTACAGATTAGTGTCGGCAGACTATTTAAGATTCTGTCCGATAGAAATAATGGAAATATGATAAAGGGAAGATAAAAAAATATATATATTTACTTGTTAGAAGTGTTAATGGAGTTGTTTATGGTAAAAATTTTATTTATATGTCACGGTAATATATGCCGAAGTCCAATGGCAGAATTTGTTTTTAAAAACATTGTAGAAAAATCAGGAATAAGCGATAAATTCTATGTGTCATCTGCTGCTACCAGTTACGAGGAAATAGGAAATCCTGTGCACTACGGAACAGCAAGAATCTTAGACGGACTTGGCATATCATACTCTGGAAAACGTGCCATACATTTAGAAAAATCTGACTATGCAAAATACGATTATTTAGTGTGTATGGACAGTGCAAATGTACGCAACACCTTGCGGATTGTCGGGGATGATGCGGAAAAGAAAATACACAAATTACTTGAGTTTGTCGGCTCTTATGAAGATGTGGCTGATCCGTGGTATACAGGAAATTTTGACAGAACATACAAAGATGTCCTGACAGGATGTGAAGGTCTTTTAAGATATATAGAGAAAAGAGAAAAATAAATGATTTGATACTGATATAAGAAAATGTGAAATCTAAACAATACCATCCCTCGGGTTAGGGTGGTATGTTATAAAGAACAGGAGGAATCATTATGATTCATTCAGTACTGATTATAGGACAATCAAATATGGCGGGGAGAGGTTTTCAAAACGAAGTAGAACCAATAAATAATGAACGGTTAAAGGTACTCAGGAACGGAAGATGGCAGGATATGTTTTTTCCTGTTAACCCTGACCGTCCTTTTTCAGGAATATGCTTAGCAGAAAGCTTTGCAGATATCTATTCAAAGGAAAAAGATGTAGACGTAGGTATTATCCCATGTGCAGACGGAGGGACTTCCCTTGACCAATGGCAACCGAGTGGACTTTTGTTTGACCACGCCTGCTATATGTCGGAGCTGGCATCAAGGACATCAACAATTTCTGCAGTTTTATGGCATCAGGGAGAGGCGGACTGCTCGCCACATTTATATCCCCTATACGAAAAAAAGCTTACAAATATCATAAATGAATTCCGCAAAAGGCTGAATCTTTATGATGTACCATTTCTTTTAGGTGGCCTTGGCGATTTTTTGCCAGGATGCACATTAGATGATAATCTTGCAAATTACATCAAGGTAAATGATGCTATTAAAAACACAGTTGCTCACAATGATATGACGGGTTTTGTTTCGGCAGAAGGTTTGGAATCAAACCCAGATAATCTCCATTTTTCAGCCAAAGCACTCAGGGAATTTGGTGTGCGCTATTATAATGAATTTGTTAAAATTGAGGATAAAAATAAGGTGTTTGTTGAAAAGCGTACTCATGACCAGACTATAATAAATAGTATGGAGCGTTTATAAGCTTTGTGGTTAAAGAGGTTGTCATTTCAGTAAAAGAATGACATCTGAACCTTATATTTGGTATTAAAAAAACGCAGTAGGCTATGCTTACTGCGTTTTTAAGTAATCTTTTAATTTTTGTAAATTTTTCTCAGCGACTGCTCTTCCTGTCTGGTACGCTTTTTCAAGCTCCTCTGCCTTGTGTTCAACATGACCTACATTCAACGGTTCTTCGGGACGGATAACAAAAAGCTCGCCCTGAAGTTCTTTTTCTTTAATATAGGCGGTTGTTTCGTTGTACATAATATGTCGGTTTTCCATTACTTCAATAAGCTTTGGAAATTTTTTGTACTTCAGACGGATAAGGGGAAGTGCACTGTTTTTTTGTTTTATATATTCCTTTGGTTGTGTAAGTACAACTACGTTTTTGTTGTATCCCATATTTTCAAAAGCTCTTACAGGGATAGAATCTGCCATGCCGCCGTCAAGCATTTTTCTACCGCCTGCAGTAACTATACGGGAAGCTAATGGCATAGATGCGGATGCTCTCATCCAGGAAAGTGCCTCAGGGTCATCGACATCATATTTTTTATAAACAGCTTTGCCTGTTTCTATGTCGGTGGTAACTATATAAAATTCTGTATCTGATTTTCTGAACGTATCGTTGTCAAAAGGGTCCAACTCATTTGGAATTTTGTTGTAGCAAAAATCTTCTCCAAAAAGGTCCCCTGTTGTGATCAGTGAACGTATACTGCAATATCGCTTATCACGACAGTATTTTTTATTATATCTAATAGTTCTGCCAATTTGCTTTGAGATGAAATTACATCCAAAGGTAGCACCTGCAGATACTCCGATAACTCCGTCAAAATTTATGTCATTTTCCATAAAAACGTCGAGTACACCTGCGGTAAACATACCTCGCATTGCACCGCCTTCTAATATAAGTCCGCGTTTTGTTTCCACATTTACACCCCCAATAAATAAAAAAGTGGTAAGCCAAAAAGACTTACCACGACGTGGTGCCGCTGGCCGGAGTCGAACCGGCACGGTATCGCTACCGGCGGATTTTGAGTCCGCTACGTCTGCCAATTCCATCACAGCGGCAAAAAACCTGACTACATCATTTTAACATCTTCCGTTTGATTTGTCAACAATTATTTTTTATTATAAAATTGATATAAATTAACCAGAAACAATAAAAAACTGGCAAAAAAACCAAAAAAATAAAAAAAACCCTTGTTTTTTCTGTACTTTTGTGCTATCATTAAATTATACTTTTTAAAGTTGAGGTGAAAATGATGAACAAAACAGAATTAGTTGCTGCTGTTGCTGCAAAAGCTGAGCTTTCTAAGAAAGATGCTGAAGCTGCAGTAAATGCTACAGTTGATGCAATCAAAGATGCATTAAAAGCTGGTGACAAAGTTGCTTTAGTTGGCTTCGGTACATTCGAAGTTAGAGCTCGTGCTGCACGTGAGGGTAAGAATCCCCAGACAGGTGCGAAAATTAAAATCGCAGCTACAAAGGTTCCTGCTTTCAAGGCAGGCAAGGCGTTAAAAGACGCTGTAAAATAATCCTGGCGTATACATAAGGCGAAAGAGCTTTGCTCTTTCGCCTTTTTACGTTTTTCTATATGTAATGTGATGTTTTTAATTAAAAAATAGTGCGAATAGACAGAGCTTATATTTTTTTGTCAGCAGGTTATACTATTACTGAGGTGATTAAACTATGAGCGACAAGAAAGAACAGGAAAACAAAAAAACTGCAACTAATAACCAATGGGTTACCACCGGTTTAACTCGTCCGACAGATAAATCAGTCCGAAAAGATGGCCCTGGCGGCGAAAATGCAAAATAATCGTATTAATATTTAATATGAAACTTTAAAATGAGAGTACACACCAACCAAGTACTCTCATTTTTTTCTTTGATTATCATAATAAATATTTGAATCACCACTGATGGTGTCAAGGCGATAACTTAACAACTTAGTTCGTTGTTCACGCATTTGATGATAAAAGAATGCTTGATAGATAGTAGCATAAATATTGAAAAACATTTACATATATGATATAATTGATGTATCGGTCATTATGACTATTTTTTTAGCCCTAAATGGAAAAACTAATAAAATCGTAAAATTTTAACTATGCATAACAGATTAAAGAAAATAAAAAATAAGGAGCACGCAATGTCAACTGTCAAAAATATAGCGGACTCAAATTTTAATAAAATGACCAAGTGGCCTATTCCGAAGTTAGTAATAACTTTGGGCATACCCACTACTATCAGCATGCTGGTTACAAATATTTACAATATGGCGGACACTTTTTTTGTCAGCGAGCTGGGTAACAGTGCCAGCGGAGCGGTGGGTGTAGTTTTTGGACTTATGGCAATTATTCAGGCGTTTGGCTTTATGTTCGGCCACGGCGCGGGAAGTATTATAGCCAGAAAACTGGGAGAACGTGATGTGCACAGTGCGGGGGTTTTTGCCACATTGAGCATTACTGCCTGCCTTACTGTAGGTACAATTATCGGTATCCTTGGTCTTATATTTATAGAGCCTATGATGAAACTCTTAGGCAGTACAGACACTATCCTTCCTTATGCAAAAGGTTATGGAGTGTATATTCTGATTTCTGCGCCTGTCACTATGGCGAGCTTTGCACTTAATAATATATTAAGATACGAAGGCAAGGCGTTTCTTGCTATGATAGGACTTACTATCGGCGGCGTTTTAAATATAATTTGCGACCCGATTTTCATATTTGGTTTTAAAATGGGCATAGCGGGAGCGGGTCTTGCTACTGCTTTGTCACAGCTTGTGAGCTTTTTTATTCTGTTGTCAATGTTTTTAACGGGAAAAACCCAAAGCAAATTAAGAATATCTTCCTTAAAGGGAAATCCGCGGGGAATATTTTTGATTATGGCGACAGGCTTTCCCAGTCTTTGCAGGCAGGGCTTAAACAGTATTGCTACAATGATACTGAATAATCTTGCGGGTGTGTATGGCGATGCAGCAGTTGCAGCTATGTCTATTGTAAACAGAATTTCATTCTTTATTTTTGCGGTGGGTCTGGGCATTGGTCAGGGCTTTCAGCCTGTGGCGTCATTTAATTATGGGGCAAAGCTCTATTCCCGTGTGAAAAAGGCATTCAAGTTTACTTTGGGTGCAGGAGAGGTGCTTTTAGGTATTTCGGCTCTTTTGTGTATAATATTTTCCGGGAATTTGATTGGCATATTCCGTGACGACCCCACAGTTATAGAAATAGGTACAACGGCACTTCGTTTTCAGCTTGTGGCATTGTTTTTCCACCCGTTGGTAATATGCTCCAATATGCTTTTTCAGAGTATAGGTGAAAACAAAAAAGCGACGTTTTTGTCAATGCTCAGAAGCGGGATACTGTTTATTCCTGCCATATTGATAATGACGTACTTTTTCGGACTTTTCGGGATACAGACGGCTCAGGCTTTAGTGGATGTTGTGGCATTTTTTATAACGGCACCGCTTGTTATCAAATTTTTACGAAAGCTTCCGCAGGATGAAGGGGAGGATATAAATGGGTAGATTTAAAATGATACTCGCGATGGCAATATTTGGCTCAATCGGTATTTTTGTGAGCTATATCTCATTGCCCGCATCAATTATTGCAAGTGTGCGTGCTATTATCGGTACGGCTTTTTTAGGAATTATTTTAGGATTTTACAAGGACCGCTCGGGCTTTTCTTCGTTTAAGAAAAATGCAGTTGCCATAATTTTGTCGGGTGCAGCCCTCGGTCTTAACTGGGTGTTTTTATTTGAAGCATATAAATACACAACAATCCCTGTAGCTACTGTGTGCTACTATATGGCACCTGTGTTTGTGCTTATTTTGTCCCCTTTGATTTTAAGGGAAAGATTAACTGTTTTAAATATAGCCTGCACATTAGGAGCACTGGCAGGTGCAATTCTGATTTCGGGAGTGTTGGGCACCGAAACAGTACATAAAACAGGTATTATGTACGCCCTTTTGGCAGCGCTTTTATATTGTGCAGTTATTATTTTAAACAAGAAAATCAATGGTATTTCAAGCCTTGACACTGCCTTTTATCAGATGGCAATAGCATCCGTGGTAACTGTTGCATATACAATCTTTACAGTGGATATGTCCTCGGTAATAATCACAGAAAAGTCCGCTTGGATGTTGCTTGTTTTAGGTATAGTACATACAGGTATTGC
The DNA here is from genome assembly GCA_017415145.1 of Clostridia bacterium. Taxonomy (GTDB): domain Bacteria; phylum Bacillota; class Clostridia; order UBA1381; family UBA9506; genus Congzhengia. Next base: position 4,950 of record JAFQJE010000027.1, on the reverse strand, counting down.
ATATGCTTTAACATTCTCAGCGGCTAAATGTATGACTGCCCAAGGTTGGGGAATACTCAGCTATATCGACCCCGCAACAGCGATTGTTCTAGCGATAGTTGTTTTAAAACAACCCTACGGACCTGTTGAAATTTTAGGTACAGCAATGATTTTTGGCTTTGCGCTGATTAACGGAATTTATAAATCAAAAAGGAGAGGGTAGAGTGAACGAAGTATTAAAGGCACTTATAGAAAGAAGAAGTGTAAAAAAGTATAAGGATACCCCCGTACCGAAAGAACTGCTTGAAAGAATTGCAGAGGCAGGCACATATGCACCCAGTGGCATGAATAAACAGGCATCTGTAATTTTGGTTGTAACAGATAAAGAAAAACGTGACTGGTTGTCAAAAATCAATGCACAGGTAAGAGGTGTTGATACTGACCCCTTTTATGGTGCACCTGCAGTTTTGGTTGTACTTTACGATAAGAGTGTACACACAGGAATTTATGACGGTTCATTGGTTATGCAGAATTTGATGCTTGCAGCTCATTCTCTCGGACTCGGTGCTTGCTGGATACACAGAGCAAAGGAAACCTTTGAAACTAATGAGGGCAAAGCTTTTCTGCGTGAACTTGGAATAGAGGGTGACTACGAGGGCGTAGGAAACTGTATTGTAGGTTATGCTGACGGAGAATATCCTGTATTAAAACCGAGAAAAGAGAATTATGTTTATTATGTAGATTAATACAAGAAGAGGCTTTAGCAAAATGAAATCATTTTGCTAAATCCTCTTTTGGGGTGGACGGAAAATAGCACAGATTGGACAAACGGAGCGAAAACAAGGCGTAACCTTGTTTTCGGTTACCCGAAAGCGTACGTGGGTACGCTGAGAGGCGAGGTTTGTTCAAAACACAAGGCAATAAAAAACAGAAGGAATTCGTCATTTGACGAATTCCTTCATTAATTTTTGCTATTTTAGCTTTGTGAATACAAATTAAAGGATTTATTATGAGGCTTTTTTCTGCCTTGTGTGGTGTGTGTATTTTGATACACCCTCTTTGGTATCAGTCACCGAACTTTTTTTTAATCTCTTCGTTGATTTTTGCGTGCATAACGGGAATTTGTATCATATCATCTTCGTGGATAGCTAATGTAGCAATATCAGGTTTGTCGTAACATTGGGGCAGGTTAACTTCCCAATAGCCATCACCGTATCCGTTCTGACAAATCCATCCTTGCATCCCCTTGTGTACGCCTTCTTTGGCGTATTTTTCTTTTTCTACGATTACTTCAATGCAGTCCATTTCACAAAAACCATCTCCCACTATAAATTCACCGAATTTTCTTCTGATTTCTTCGTTTATTTTAGGATTTATACCATCGGGTAGAAGCTTTAAATCTTTCGCATAAATAGACTCTCTTATTTCGTTTAATTTACTGTTGCAATTCGGAAATCTTACATACCAACGATCGGCATTAGATGCTTTGTAGTGTGTTTTTCCTTGCATGCCCTTATGTACGCCATATCTTGCATATTCTTCCTTTTCGACAGTTACTTCAACGCAATCCATTTCTTTCATATTATTTACCTCCGTATGGTGTATTTAACTGGATGCGTCCGTTGGGACATACCATCCAGCCGGTTAAAAAAGATACTGTTCCCTCTTTGTCTTTTCTTGGAATTTCTACACGAATATTTATTCTTTGTCCATATTTATTCAATAATCCTAAATCATAATCTCCATTGATATATTTTTCCACACCTTGCTCCTCTATTGTTTTTTGTAACCAGTCGGCATCGTCTATGGTATATCCCCAGCTTTCAAACAATTTTTGTTTATTGTGGCTATATGCCATACCGCGATTAAACAAATAAGGGTCAAACTTACTAGAATCACTATTTGATGTTGCAAAATTAACTACATCGGTGTAGCTAATAGGTTTTGTGGTGCAATGACATAGAAAATGCTGGGGCAATTTTGGTTTTTTCTCTTCTATAAACCAACACTTATTAAGCTTTAGACAAGTTTCGCAATGACTTTTTCCAACTTGTATATGCTCCCACACAACCCACTTAGTACCTGTTAGTCCTGCTGCCTTTTTTAAGGCTGTCATAAATTCTTTTATTTTTTTCACCTTGTCTCCTTTCTATTATGACAGGTGAACTCGAGTTCGGATTTATTTTATTATGTTTTTTTAAAGTTGTCAATAATACAGGACAATGATTGCAGTATTTTGCACATTTTAAAACAACCACCGACGCACGTATGTACGTGCGTCGATGGTTGTTATATTGTAGGAAACGGGTAGTCATCAAGCTCGTAGGCATATATTTCCCAGTCTGCCACCTGGATAAATTTTTCTTTCAAAGCTTCGTCAGGTTCATCCAGACATATAAGCTTAATTTCACCGTCGGAGTAGTATTTTGCCATGTTTTTGACTCTTTCGGCAAAAATCTCATCCTCAGGATACTTTGTGCCTGTCAGGAAAATTGTGCACCCTCTGCCGATGGCAATATCAATCTCTCGGTCGAAATGGCGGATCAAATCCTTTTCGCTGGCTTTTTCGTGAAAATTCATAAAACAACAGGTCATTTTAAATCTCCTAAATTAAAAAAGGTGCGTAGCCGAAGCCACGCACCATAAAAGCGTAGACTTCTGACGTTGCGAGTAATCAAGCCACCATCGGGTATGATTTATCAGAGCCACACTTTTTGACATAGTGTGTCCCCGATGGGTTGCTTTATTCGATTACTCGCAAAATCAATATACCACAAAACACAACAAAAATCAATAATCTTTTTTAACTGTGACACTGGGTTTTGAAAATTGTAATAAAAAAGAAATTGTAATCAGCCAAAAAATGTGTTACAATGAAAGTAATAAATGGTGGAGGTGTCTTGATTTGGATTTTTTACACAGCGATATTCTTCCTTTTTTACGCACTATAAGAGTGACCGACATAATTGATATTTCCATTGTGGCGGTAGTAATATATTATATTATAAAGCATTTTCGCAAAACCCGTGCGGCACAGCTTATAAAAGGTATTGCCATAATCTTGATTGTTACATATCTGGCAGAGTGGCTTAACTTAAATGTTATCAGCTTTGTGCTTGGAAATGTGATTCAGATAGGATTTATTGCCTTAGTTATAATATTTCAGCCTGAACTCAGACGTGCACTTGAGCACGTGGGCAGAAGTAAATTCGGTCTGTGGTTTACTGATGAAAAGTCAGATCATCAGGATATGGTGGCAGAAGTTGCAAGAGCCGCAGAGAGTATGTCAAAGACAAATACAGGTGCTTTGATTGTATTTGAAAAAGAAGTTTCCCTAGACGATTTGCTCACAGGCGGAACACTTATTAATGCAGATGTTTCAAGCGAGCTTTTAGAAAATATTTTTGTTCACAACACACCACTGCATGACGGTGCGGTAATCATAAGAAACGGAAAAATCTACAAAGCGGCGTGTGTATTGCCTTTATCTTCCAACAGAGACTTAAGCAAAGAGTGCGGTACACGACATCGTGCGGCTTTAGGAATTTCCGAACAGTCTGACTGTGTAAGCCTTGTTGTTTCAGAGGAAACAGGCAAGATTTCAGTTATGAACAGGGGCAACATGATAAGAAACTTGTCTGTTGCAACACTTTCTGAGCTTTTGGTAAAGGTTTTAGAACCAAAAGATGAGGTTCCCGAAAACGTAAAGAAAAACCTCGACATCATAAAGAACTACACAGAAAAGCTTAAGAAAAAGAACGAGGACAAAAACGAAGAAAATTAACAGATTGGAGCAAGTAAAATGAAAAAAGACCTTTCAGCAAAGCTTATCTCACTTCTGTTTGCTATATTTATGTGGTTTTATATAATTCAGGTTCAAAGCCCCGAAATTGAAAGAACGATAAAGTCCGTTCCTGTTCAGTTTACAAAGGCTCAGCTTGAGGGGAAAAACCTTATGCTTATAAACGATAAGGAAGTAACCATAAATATCAAAGTCAAAGGTCAGCGACGTTATATTATGGGAATAAACAAGTCGGATATCACTGTAATGGCAGATGTAAGTGCTATCGAGACAACAGGCACACACAGAGTATTCCCAAATGTAGTTATGCCTTACGGAAATATTGAAATAGTTGAACAAAACCCCTCTGCCATAATGGTTACAGTAGACCGTGTGGTGAGCGAAAAAAGAGAAGTACGTATTGTAACTTCAGGAAATCCCCGAAACGGTTATACTGTCGGCGATATTAAGACAACTTCCGAAAAAGTTACAATAAAAGGTGCTGAATCAATTATCAGCGGTATTGCCTATGTTGCGGCAACTGTTGATGTTTCAGGGAAAAACGAAGACATCTCCACAGTAGAACCGTTGTATTTAGTGGGAACTTCAGATACAGAAATTTACACCCCCTATGTAACCATTGACAGGGAGAGTGCAGATATTCACTGTGCAATACTAAAGAAAAAGACGTTAGATATTGACGTTAAATTTGCTGACGGAATAAATAATGACAAAGAATGGTATGATTTGGATGCAAACTCCGTGAAATCAGTAGAGGTGGCAGGTACTGCTGCGGCAATAGATGCCCTTGATATGGTTGAAACAAAGACAGTTTACAAAAATATGATTAAAGAATCGGGCGAGCTTGAGGTAGAGTTATCTCTGCCTGAGGGCGTGAAGTCCTTAGACGGAAACACAGTAACACTCAAGCTAAAAAGAGTATCAAAAGAAAATGATTAGTAAAAGTGCACAAAAGTAATACTGCGTTTTTATTATTTTTGTATAGTTGGCGAATTGAAATTTGTAAAAAAAAGTAGTATTATATAACTATACCACAACTAACACAACACGAACTTTTTCATTTTCCCTCCTTTTGAAAAAAAGGAAAAGCAAAAGAGCTGCTTGGACACCAAGCAGCTCTTTTGCTTTTTGCTTGAAATCTATATGACGATATGATAAACTATAAATAT
>JAFQJE010000026.1 GCA_017415145.1 Clostridia bacterium | reverse complement strand
GTCAGGAAGTTGAATTAAAAGACTTAAATGAATGGGACGTTTTATCAGTAGCAAAGAGCAAGGATTCATCTATCATAATCGTAGATGTAACATCTGAAAAAGTAACAGGTAAAGTTACAGAAAAGCATGGCGAAAAGTTTGTGATTGGCGGTAAGGAATATTACGTTTCAGCAAACTATACAGATGAAATCAAATTAAACGACGAAGGCACCTTCTACCTCGATAAAGATGGTCATATTGCAGCAGTTGATGCTACAAGCGCATTGTCTTCAAACTATGCATATTTAACAGGTGCAGAGGTAACAACAGGCTTTGACAAGAGATTAAGTGTTAAAATCTTTGATAAAAATGGCGAAATCAAAGTGATTAAGTCAACAGAAAAAGTAAAAGTAAATGGTACACCTAACAAGACTGCGGCAGAAGCATTAGAAGCACTTAAGGTTGAAGGTTCTGTAGTACCTGCACTCATCACTTATGAAGTGAACTCGGACGGAGAAATCACACAGTTCAACACAGCAGTAGATAAAACATCAGGCGGTATTTTAAAGGATAAGTTCACATTGAATGCAAAAACAACTCTCAAATATCGCGAATCAGCTAAAAAGCTTGGTAGCTACAATGTAGACGAGCATACAATCGTATTTGACATTCCTGCAGGTGAAACAGATGCTAAAAAGTATGCAATTGCAGACTACAAGCTCTTCGAAGATAACACAGATTACGATGTATTGGTTTACGATGTAAGAGAAGATTTAACAGCAGGTGTTGTTATCGTAACAAATTCAACAGGTATTGCAAACTTAGAAGCATCTGCAGTGATTGTTGATAAAATTTCAATATCATTAAACGATGAAGATGAAAAAGTTGAAAAGCTTTATGCCTTTGTTGATGGTGAAGAGAAAACATTTGTAACAGCAGAAGAAGGAATCTTAGTAAATGGTGATAGCGAACAGCTCAAGGCTGGTGACATCATTCAGGTCAAAACAAACGCAAAGGGCGAAATTGAAAGCATCAGAGTACTGTTTGAGGTTGATGATAAAGCAACAGAAGTAAAAACAACTGTTGCAGAAGATTTAATCACAGTTTACGGTAAGGTTGTTAAGAAGTTCACAAACTCAATTAACGTATCTGTAAATGGTGGAGCAGTAGAAAACTATTCAACACAGGGTGCGACAGTGTATGAAGTAAACACATCAAAGACAACAAACCCTGTAAGAGTAGCAGAAGCAGGTGACATCACACAGTACGATGAACTTGACGTAAGCCGTGTGTTCATTAGAATTTACAAGGACGAAGTTAAGGAAATCATTATCGTAAGATAACGAATGCCGACCAAATAATAAAATATACCATCGACAACCCAGGTCTCACACATCAGCAAAAAAACAGCGGGTATTATTGCCCGCTGTTTTTCTGTTCTTTTTCTTCTTCTATTACAGGTATAAATTTTTTTGCAAATTTTCCTTTTCCACGGCCTTTTATATAGAAATAACCGATAACGGAAAATATAATTGCGCCGATAAAATTGACAATTAAGTCCTTCATTGTGTCGTATAGCCCTATATCTAAATATCCGCCAAGTCCCATGTCTTTGCCGTTGACAACAACAGATGTTATATTATCTATAGTATGAGGAATGTTCTGGTGTGCAGGATTTAGCGTTACAGAATTTATGGTATGAACAATTACATCTTTTTGCATATCCTTATTAAAAAGAAAGTCTGCACCAAATTCAAAAAATTCCCACAGAACACCGATAGTCATTGAAAAGCAAAATGCTACTATTGCCAGATACATCGGGGACAACTGAAATTTGAATCTGGGATTTCTGTTTATTATATCTAATAAAGAAAACCCAATTGCTGCAAATAAAAATCCGTTCAGTGTATGAAGTACTGTATCCCAGTAGGGAACTTTTACATAATAATTATGTATTTCTCCCAAAATTTCTGCAGAAAAAATAAAGAGAAGCATAATAATTTCCAAGGTAGACGGGAATTCGATTTTTAAGCTCCTTTCAATAAATGAAGGAACTAAAAAGAGCACAAGAGATAGTGTACATACAAAAACATTTTCGTATTCTCCGCGGATAGCTGCCATTATCAGCGACACTATAACAAAAAAACGCAGGACAAGGTAAACAAAGAAAGTAAACTTATTCTTTTTGATATCTTCTTTTGCATTTTTTATAAAAGAATTCCTGGTCATCAAATCACCTCTTTTGTTAGTATAATTATATACTTACAAAATATTCAAGTCAATGAAAAAGGCTACGCATTTGCGTAGCCTTTACAAATTATTAATTTTTAGCTTTGTCGTTGTTACGAAGCTCAACACGTCTGATTTTACCACTGATTGTTTTGGGAAGTTCGTCTACAAATTCCACAATTCTGGGATATTTATAGGGTGCTGTATGAGTTTTTACATAATCCTGAATTTCTTTCTTTAACTCATCGGTTCCTTTATTTCCCTTTGTAAGCACGATTGTGGCCTTTACAATCTGTCCTCGGATTTCATCGGGAACTGCAGTAATCGCGCATTCCAAAACGTAGGGAAGCTCCATGATAACACTTTCAATTTCAAAAGGTCCGATTCTATAGCCTGAGGACTTGATAACGTCATCTGAGCGACCTACATACCAGAGATATCCGTCTTCATCACGCCAAGCAAGGTCGCCTGTATGATAGATGTTATTATTATATGATTCTTTGGTTGCTTCTTCGTTTCTATAATATCCCATATACAGACCACAGGGAACTTTCTTGTCGGTTTTAACAACAATTTCACCTGTTTCACCAATACCTGCTGATGTGCCGTCGTCTAAAATTATATCTACATCATACAGAGGACTGGGTTTACCCATAGAGCCGGGTTTGGGATTCATACCCCAAAGGTTTGCAACGGTAAGTGTTGTTTCTGTCTGTCCAAATCCTTCCATGAGCTTTAAGCCTGTTGCTTTTTTCCACTGCTCATAAACTTCAGGGTTTAATGCTTCGCCTGCAACAGTTGAATACTCAATAGAAGATAAATCATATTTTGATAAATCTTCCTTGATGAAGAATCTGTACATTGTAGGCGGTGCACAAAATGTTGTGATGTTGTATTTTTTAAACATCGGCAGAATGTCTTCTGCTTTGAACTTGTTAAAGTCGTATACAAATATTGCAGCTTCACATAACCATTGACCGTAGAGTTTGCCCCAAAGAGCTTTTCCCCAACCTGTGTCTGAAATTGTAAGATGGACACCATCAGGGTTTACGTTGTGCCAATATTTTGCAGTAATGTAATGACCTAAGGGGTACTTGTGATCGTGTGTTGCAATCTTAGGATAACCGGTTGTACCAGAAGTAAACAGCATAAGTAACGGGTCAGAACCACATGCTGAATTTTCTGTACGAGCGTATAGGTCTGAGTAGCGGTTTATTTCCTTGTCAAAGCTGTGCCAACCGGAGCGACTTCCGCCTACCATGATTTTTGTGAGACTTTCGTCATAGTTTTTCTCTGCTAAATCTACCTGACGAGAAACGTCGCCATCTGCAGTACATACAATAGCAGAAACACCTGCTGCTTTAAATCTGTAATCGAAATCGTGCTCTACAAGTAGGTTAGTAGCAGGAATTGCGATAGCACCGATTTTATGAAGTGCAAGCATTGAGAACCAGAACTGGTAATGGCGCTTTAATACAAGCATTACGCGATCGCCTTTTTTGATCCCTAAGGATTCAAAATAATTTGCAGTCATATTTGAGTATTTCTTTAGTTCAGAGAAAGTAAATTTTCTTTCTTCCTTCTTTTCTGAAATGTGAATCATAGCTACTTTATCGGGAGATTTATCTGCTAAAACGTCTACGCAATCAAAGGCAAAGTTGAACTTTTCTTCGTTTTTAAAATCTATAGAAATGAGCGCACCTTTTTCGTTTTCGACGCAGTCAATAAAGTTTTTATGTACATCAGGAACTGTTTTACCTGAAACTCTTTTTATGAATTCTTCCTCCTGCTGACGGAAATCGTCAGTTTCGGTTTCTTTCATAACCATCGCATATATTTCAACGTCTTTTCCGCCATAAGCCTCTAACTTGTGGGGGATAGTACTGTTGTAGTATATTGTATCGCCAGCCTCCAAAATCTGAGTATTGTTACCCACTGTGATTTTAAGCTGACCTGAAATAACGATATCAAATTCCTGACCTTTGTGAGAAGAAAAATCGTGAGAGTCATCATTTTCAACATAAGGTATAATTACATGAAAAGGCTCCGTTGTTTTATTTTTAAACATTGCGGCTAAGTTTTTATATTCATTGCCTGCTTTTCTGGCAATGGGCAGACCACCGCCGTGTTTTGTAACTTCGAAACTTGTAAGCCTTGGACTTGTACCTTTTAAAAGATCTGTGGGGTCAACGTTGAAGCATTTTGCGCACTTATATATGAATGTAAAATCCATATCTTTCTCGCCGTTTTCATAAGCGATATAGTCCTTTAAGGAGACATCGGTGTTTTTAGCCATGATTTCCTGGGTTACACCTAAATCTTCACGTGCGTTTCTAATTCGTAATGCCACATCCTTCAGATTATCGTTGTTTTCAAACATTACATATCCTCCTTCTTAAAAAATATTTTAATCTTTCGATTAACTACAATTGATATTAACACATCGCAAATAGAGTGTCAAATGTTTTTCGCTATTAAAATACTCAAAAACATAAAACATTAACGGTTGTTTAATAAGTTCTGCTTTTTGATATTACTGGTAATCTGGGACTGAACGGATTTAGATGCAGAATGAACAAACCGAACCCGTAGGGGTGTGCCCCGAAGGCGTACATAGGTAAGGCGAGAGGGGCGGTTTGTTCGTAGTCAAAAGACTCAAAATGAAAGAGATTCGCGTCTACGTGCGAATCTCTACATAATGTTTTAAACTAAGACAAACTTTGTCTTTTGACGATCTGCGCTAAATGCGACAGTCTGTTTTTAGTCTTCAAAATCGTATTCGTCACTCATTCGATTTTTGAACTCTTCAAATGCCATGTCGAGTTCTGCTTCATCATCAATGGGAAGAAGTGTTTCAGATGAGTCTTCTTCTACTTTCAATGTGTAGATTAATACTTCTTCGCAATCTTCGTCGCCTTCGTCAGCGGGTAAGAGTACTACGTATGTTTCGCCGTTTAATTCAAAAGAGTCTAAATGGAGAAAGTCGTGCTTTTCGCCGTCTTCATTTACCATTGTAACGATACCCTCTAATTCTTCTTCGGGGATGTTGTTATTAATATCTGCCATTATTTTACCTCCTATGCACCGAAAGCCTTTAGGCTTTCTTCTACTTTTTCTAGCATCTGCTTATATTTTTCGCCCTTAGCACGTTCTTCTTCGACAACGTGTGCAGGAGCCTTTGCTACGAAACCTTCATTTGAAAGTTTCCCTTCAACGCGCTTGATTTCGCCGATTAGCTTTTTCTTTTCATCATTTAGTCTTGCGATTTCTTTTTCTGCATCTACAAGCTCGCCCATAGGCATGAAAATCTGTGCACCGTCTACAATAACTGCCACACTGTTATCATCTATGCTTGTTTTTTCATTAAGCACAGTAACATTAGATGCACTTGCCAGCTTTTCAAAGAATGTTGTACCGGCAGAGAACACATCTGCTTTGTCTGTTACAATAAACATACTTGCTTTCTTTGAGGGTGGAATATTCATTTCAGCTCTCTTGTTTCTTACTGCTTTAACAGCATTCATAATCATTTCCATCTCTTCCGTCTCAACAGGGAAGTTCAAGCTGCTATCTGCCTTCGGCCAGTCAGAAATAACTATACTTTCACCTTCGTGGGGAAGTGATAACCATATTTCCTCTGTGATGAAAGGCATAAAGGGATGTAATAATTTAAGTGTGTTTGAAAGTACATAAGAGAGCACATACTGAGCGGCTTCGTTTGTTGTATCTGCACTGTCATAAAGACGGGGTTTTACAAGTTCGATGTACCAATCACAGAAAACGTCCCAGATAAAGTCATAAAGCTTTGCAACTGCAACGCCGAGTTCGAATTTGTCGAGGTTTTCTGTAACTTCTTCTACTAACTTATTATACTTAGTTAATATCCATTTATCCTCAATGCAAAGATTTTCGGGAATTTTCAGTTCAGAAATAGTTAAATTCATCTGAACAAAACGTGAAGCATTCCAGATTTTGTTTGCAAAGTTTCTGCTTGCGGTAACCTTTTCAACAGAGTAACGCATATCGTTACCGGGTGAGTTACCTGTGGCAAGTGTGAACCTCAAAGCATCAGCACCAAATTCTTCAATAACTTCTAATGGGTCAACACCGTTACCTAATGATTTTGACATCTTTCTGCCCTGAGCGTCACGTACAAGACCATGAATAAGAACGTGTTTGAAGGGTTCTTTGCCCATATGCTCCATAGCAGAGAAAATCATTCTTGCTACCCAGAAGAATATGATATCATAACCTGTTACAAGAACGCTCGTGGGGTAGAAGTACTCTAAATCTTCAGTACGCTCGGGCCAGCCTAATGTTGAGAAAGGCCACAGAGCTGATGAGAACCATGTGTCTAAAACGTCTTCGTCCTGCTTTACTTTGCCACCACACTTGGGACATACTGTAATGTCTTCTCTTGATACTGTGGTTTCTCCACAATCTTCACAGTAGAAAGCAGGGATTCTGTGTCCCCACCACAACTGACGTGAAATACACCAGTCGTGTACATTTTCCATCCAGTTAATGTATGTTTTTGAGAATCTGTCAGGAACAAACTTAACTGTTCCGTCTTTTACAACCTCTAAAGCTTTTTCAGCTAAGGGTTGCATCTTTACAAACCACTGCTTTGATGTGATGGGTTCAACGGTTGTTCCGCAGCGGTAGCACTGACCTACGTTGTGTGTATGGTCTTTTACTGCTACTAAGTATCCCTGTTCTTCTAAATCTGCTACCATCTGCTTTCTTGCATCATATCGATCTAATCCTTCGTATTTTCCACCGTATGAGTTAACAGTTGCATCGTCGTTTAATACTTTAATAACCTCTAAGTTGTGGCGTTTACCAACCTCAAAGTCGTTGGGGTCGTGTGCAGGGGTGATTTTTACGCAACCTGTACCGAATTCCTTGTCAACGTATTCGTCGGCAATAACGGGGATTTCGCGACCAACCAAGGGGAGAATAAGCATTTTGCCTACTAAATCCTTGTATCTTTCATCGTCAGGATGAACGGCAACTGCAGTATCGCCAAGCATTGTTTCAGGTCTTGTTGTAGCGATTTCAACGTAACCATCAGAATCTTTGATAGGATACTTGATGTGCCAAAAACTACCTGCCTGTTCTGCGTATTCTACTTCAGCATCAGAAAGGGCAGTAATGCACTTAGGACACCAGTTGATAATTCTGTTCCCCTGGTAGATAAGCTCCTTTTCATATAATGAAACGAATACTTCACGAACAGCTTTAGATAACGTTTCATCCATTGTAAAACGTTCTCTAGTCCAGTCACATGAGCTACCGAGTTTCTTTAACTGATTAATAATTCTTGAACCATAGAGCTTTTTCCAGTCCCATACACGCTCTACAAACTTTTCACGACCTAAATCGTAACGGGAAAGCCCTTCTTCTTTTCTTAATACTTCTTCGACCTTTACCTGAGTTGCGATACCAGCGTGGTCTGTACCGGGAACCCATAATGCATTAAAGCCTGCCATACGCTTGTATCTTATTAAAATATCCTGTAAGGTTTCGTCCAGAGCGTGCCCCATATGGAGCTGACCTGTTACGTTCGGGGGCGGGATAACAATTGTAAAAGGTTCCTTTGCGCTATCTGCCTTGGGAGTGAAGTAACCATTTTCAACCCAACGGTTATAGAGTCTATCTTCCACCTCTTTAGGATTATAAGTTTTGTTTATCTGCTCAGACACCGAATTTTCCTCCTAACCAAAAGAATATGATACAGCCGATAATAACGAGAATAAGACCTAATGATTTTACGATGTATATAGTCTTTAGTGTTTCCTCGTTGTCGCCTGATTTTTTCTTAATAACTGGCGGTACCAAAAAGTTAATTATGGCACCAACCAGAATAAGTACGATTGAAACAATATCTAAACCTTTCATATTGATTTTCCTCCGTTGTGCATTTCTTCCAGATAATCTTTATACTGGTCATGTTTTAGGGCATATATATAAATGTAAGAGCCAATTGCCATAAAGTTTGAAATTGCAGAAATTGCAAGTACAATATCTGTAATAGTTTGGCTCGCATGTGCAAATAAAATGACAATCATAGCAATAAATAAAATTACAGTATTCACTTTTCCAAAGATGTTGGATTTGACAAAAGTCTTTTTGGAGTAGAGGAAAATTCCTCCTACAATCATCAATATTTCTTTTACTGCCAGAATAATCACAAACCATAATGGAATTATTTTGGCAACTAAAAGGGACACCACAACTGTCAATTGCATAAGTTTGTCTGCCAAGGGGTCTAAAAGCTGTCCTGCCTTTGTCATCATATTAAATTTTCTTGCAATATAACCATCTAAAACATCCGTAGCACTGGCAAGGATAAAAATCCATGCAGCAAGTTCTTTGGTTTCGCTTGTTATAAAAGCGATGATGTAGACGGGTATCAAACAAAATCTGAAAAAAGTCAGAATGTTTGGTACATTCATTGGTATTTTCAAAATTCTTCCTCCTAAAAAAACTTGCCACGGGCAGTGCCGTCAGAAAGTCTTAATGTAAATTCTTCGTCAAATTTTACATCGTTTACAGACGAAATAACACCACCTGATGAGTATTCTGCAATTGAATATCCTCGTGATAAAACCTTTAAAGGGCTTAGTGCATCCAGCTTTGCAGCATTTTTAGCAAGCTGTGTCCTTTTTGTACTGACAATTTCCTTAAAAGCAATTACAGCGTCGGATAATAGCAAGTCTGTGCTTTGTCTATGTGTATTTAAAACATCAGAAAATCTTGTAAAAACATAGGAATTTGTTATCTTTACAAGCTCTGCCTTTTTTAATTCCAAATTATTTTTTAATAATGCGGTAAGTTTTGACTTTGTGTTCGCTAAAGTTTCCTGTAGTTTAGCAGAATCAGGACATACCAGCTCTGCAGCAGCAGATGGAGTAGGAGCACGGAGATCGGCAACAAAATCAGCAATTGTAAAATCTGTTTCGTGTCCAACCGCAGATATCACGGGTATTGATGAGTCAAAAATAGCATTTGCTACAATTTCTTCGTTAAATGCCCACAAATCCTCTATGGAACCGCCACCACGACCTACAATCATTACATCACAGGCGTGATTATTGTTGAGATGCTTTATTGCTGATGCAATTTCTCCTGCAGCAGAGACACCTTGTACACTTACAGGAAACAAAACAATTTCAGCGATTGGGTAGCGACGGCGTGTGATATTTAAAATATCTTGTAGAGCAGCGCCACCTTGTGCCGTTACAACACCGATGCGGGCAGGGTAGTGAGGGATTGGCTTTTTGTGTATCTCATCAAACATACCGAGCTCGGCAAGCTTTTCCTTTAACTTTTCAAAAGCAGCATAAAGAGTACCTTCGCCGTCAGGTTCAATACTTTCTGCATATATCTGATATATACCGCCTTGTTCGTATACTGAAATTCTGCCTCGAACTATAACCTTCATGCCGTCTTCAGGACGGAACTTAAGATACTGAGCAAATGAACGGAACATAACAAGTTTGATAACACCGCCCTCATCCTTTAGACTTGCGTATATATGTCCTGAAGAATGGAACTTAAAGTTTGAAAGCTCGCCGCACACCTTTATATCGGAAAGGTATGAGTTTGCATCAATTACACGCTTTATGTAGTTGTTAAGCTGCGAAACAGAAACCGTAAGAATTTCTTTATTCATGATTTATTGCTCTTTCGATTTGTAAACGGATGACAGTATACCATTTACAAATTTGGGACTTTTCTCATCGCCATATTTTTTTGCAATTTCAACTGCTTCGTTGATAGCGATGCTGTCGGCGATATCATCCATATACAATATTTCGCAAATAGCTACACGAAGTACCGCCAGGGTAACCTTAGCAAGACGGGAAACCTTCCAGGAATTTGAATATTCTTCAATTACTGCGTCGATTTTTTCTACATTACTGATTGCAGTTTTTACAGTATTGTCGATATAATCTGTTTGCCCTTTTACATCTTCTGTAAGCTCATAGAACAGTTCTAATGCTTCTTCAGCAGTGAGCTTTTGTACCTCGTATTCAAATAGGAGTTTAAAACAACTTTCTCTTGCTTCTTTTCTGGTCATACAGTTCTCCTTTTTACGCAAACGGGGCAAAAACCCCTGTATTACAAGCATAAATCTGCTAACTTTAACATTATACACCATTTTATAGGAAAAATAAAGACTTTTTTCGAAAAAAATACAAAAAAAATAAAAGCCACGCTTCTGCGTGGCTTTTATTTATTGAACTATTCTACGTGCTGCGTAATAACAGTTATTGTAATATCCTGAAACTATACTTGCGTACTTGATAACATCACCTGTCTGAGGTGAATGAATCATCATACCGTCGCCAACGTAGATACCTACGTGGTGTATTCTTGATGCACCGCTTTTTTTAAAGAGAAGCAAATCTCCGGGCTGGAGTTCGCTTTTGCTTACGGGAACACCATTATTTATCTGCTGATATGATGAACGATACAGGCTGTAACCTAACTGTTTAAAAACGTAAGATGTAAAGCCTGAGCAGTCAAAACCGGCAGGAGTAGAGCCGCCGTAAACGTAGGGAAGTCCTAAAAATTGCTCTGCAATCTGCACAACGCGTTGACCTGCTGATGTGTTATAAGTTGCACCGTAAGAAATGTTTACTGTGTTTCTTGGTGCAGGAGCTGTCATACTAACGTAGTCACCTGAAATGAATGCGAAACCATCGTCACATAAGGGATAAACAACCTTGTACCAACCATTTTCTTCACCAATAACCTTCAAAGCATCGCCATAATGAATGGTTCCGTATGAGTAGTAATCAGTAGAAGGGCCGTTGCGAAGATTTACATTAGCCCCTGTAGAATAACCTGTGCAAGGATATGTAACAGAAAAAGTAGATGCTGTTGAACCCAAAAGTAAAGCAAAAGCTAAACTTGCAGCACAGATTACCTTAGTAATCTTATTCATTATTAACCTCCGAATTTTGGCGAAAATGCATGATGCACATAACTTCCGCCTTTATTCCACGTTGACTATTATACACAATATTCGATGTTTTGTCAATAGTTTTTAAAACTTTCTTAACAATTTTGTAGCAATTAAAATATAATCAATGCAATTAAGTAAAAAAACTTGAATAATTATCTTGATTATGTTAGAATTATATAGAAAACAAAAAAGTTATTTTAAGGAGTGTTGGTTATGAGCGAAATTACAAAAGTTTTAGCTTTTGACTTTGGTGCATCAAGCGGCAGAGCTATGCTTTTTACATTTGATGGTGAGAAACTTGAAATTGAAGAAATGCACAGATTTTCAAATGATCCCGTTATGACAGGTGACAGCTTTCATTGGGACGTGTTAAGACTTTTCTTTGAAATAAAGCAGGGTATTAACAAGACAGTTTTAGCAGGGCACAAAGATATCAAAGCTATCGGTATTGATACATGGGGTGTTGATTTCGGTCTTTTTGATAAGAACGGCAAAATGTTAGGAAACCCCTATCATTATCGTGATACAAGAACAGATGGCATGATTGAATATGCTGACGAGGTAATCGGCAAAAAATACATTTTTGACAGAACAGGTATTCAGTTTAATTTTTATAACACAATATTTCAGTTTATGGCAATGAAGAAAGAAAATGATCCGTTGCTTTCTATTGCAGATAAGATGTTATTCATTCCTGATATTTTCAATTATTTATTAACAGGTGTAATGAAGAATGAATATTCTATTGCATCAACATCTCAGTTATTGGAAGTTAATTCAAAAACATGGGATAAGGAATTGATGGAAAAAGCGGGTATTCCTTCAGACATTTTCTGTGATATCATTATGCCTGGTGAAATTGTAGGTATGTTATCCGACAGTATCTGCGAAGAATTGGGTTGTCCTAAAATTCCTGTTATTGCAGTTGGTTCACACGATACAGCATCAGCTGTTGCAAGTGTACCCGTAACAGAAGATTATAAATATGCATACATTTCAACAGGAACATGGGCGTTGATGGGTTCAGAACTTGATTCACCCAACGTAAACGATATAACATATGGCTACAACTTTACAAACGAGGGCGGCGTATGTGGTAAAATCCGTTTCTTGAAAAACATTATGGGTCTTTGGATTATTCAGGAGAGTCGTCGTCAGTGGGCAAGAGAAGGTAAGGAATTTTCATTTAACGATTTAGAGCAGGCAGCATGGGCAGCTGAACCTTTTAAATGCTTTATTGACCCTGATTATATTGATTTTGCAACACCTGGTAATATGCCTAAAAAGATTCGTGATTTCTGTGAACGTACAGGTCAGTATGTACCTCAAAACGAGGGAGAAATTATCCGTTGTACAGCACAGAGCTTAGCACTTAAATTCCGTATGGTAACAGAAGCTATGGAAGATGTTATCGGAGAACCCCTGTGTACTGTTCATATGGTAGGCGGCGGTATCAAGGATACAATGGTTTGTCGCTTTACTGCTTCTGCAACAGGTAAAAAGGTTTTGGCAGGTCCTGTTGAGGCAACGAGTACAGGTAATGCTGCGGTACAGTTAATGGCTTTAGGTAAGGTTAAAGATTTAATGGATGCTCGTCGTATTATTAAGAATTCATTCCCAATCAAGACATACGAGCCCGAAGATGCAGACGCTTGGAGTGCTGCATACGAAGAATTCAAAAAATACGCAAAAATGTGATTTTTATAAATTTTAACAATACGGTCTGTATAAACTAATACAGACTGTATTGTTTTATGTAGAATGGAGAGAGCGCAATGTGTAAAGTGGCTCAATTTAAAGAAAATATAAAAGGAAAAAACGTGGGCGTTATCGGTATCGGTATCAGTAACAGACCTTTGATTAAATATCTGGTTGCTGCAGGTGCTGATGTTTCGGCATATGACAGAAAAACAGAAGAACAGCTTGGCGATATTGCCCATGAGCTAAAAGCTTTAGGGGTTAAGTTAATTTTAGGAGAAAATTACCTTGATAATTTATCAGGAGATGTTATTTTTAAAACCCCAGGTATGAGATATGATAACCCCGCTATATTAAAAGCAGAAAAACAGGGGAGTGTCATTACATCAGAAATGGAAGTGTTTTTTGAGATTTGCCCTGCAAACACAATTGCAGTTACAGGCAGTGACGGAAAAACAACAACAACTACACTTATATACACGATGCTGAAGGAAGCAGGCTATACTGCTCATTTAGGTGGTAATATCGGTACGCCTTTGATGACTAAGGCTGAAGAAATGAATGTGGGCGACTATGCGATTTTAGAACTTTCAAGCTTCCAACTTCACACAATGAAAAAAAGCCCCCACATAGCTGTAATTACAAATATTACTCCCAATCATCTTGATTGGCATATTGATTATCAGGAATACATTGATGCAAAGAAAAATATTATGCAATATCAAAATGAGGAAGATATTCTGGTAGTAAACGCAGGTAACCAGGAGACGAAAAAGATTGGTGAAAATGCTTGTGGTAAGGTTAGAAGTTTTTCTTCTAAAACGGACGCTCTTGTACACTTAAATAAAGATAAAATTTTTTATGGTGATGAGGAAATTTTAGATATTAAAAATATCAAAATCCCTGGAAAACACAACATAGAAAATTATATGACGGCTATTGCCGCTGTATATGACCTTGTGGATAAAGACATAATAAACAAGGTGGCACGTGAATTTGGTGGTGTGCCTCATAGAATTGAGTTGGTAAGAACAATAGATGGTGTAAGGTATTACAATAGTTCTATTGATTCATCGCCAAACCGTACAATTAATACTCTTAATGTATTTTCTGAACCTGTTGTATTGATTGCAGGCGGTAAGGATAAGGGAATCCCTTATGATGAGATAGGTGCACCTATTGCAGAGCACGTAAAGACATTAATACTTATTGGTGCAACATCAAAGGTAATTGATGAGGCTGTAAAAAAGACAGGAAAAACTGTGCCTACATTTTTTGTAAATACTTATGAAGAGGCGGTAACTAAGGCAAAAGAAAGTGCCACATCAGGTGATGTTGTTTTACTGTCATCTGCGAGCACAAGCTTTGATATGTTTAATAATTTTGAAGAAAGAGGAAACCTTTTTAAAGAACTGGTAAATAAGTTATGATAAAAAAACTGATGGAATTGTCAAATGCAGGCGGAATATCGGGATTTGAATATACTGTGACCCCTGTAATTGAAAAACTTCTTTCAAAATACTGCGACAAAGTAAATAAAGATGTTTCAGGGAATGTAATTGGCTACATTTATTCAGAGGTTAAGAATGCTCCTACTGTAATGATTGAAGCACATACTGACGGTATAGGTCTGATGGTAAAGGATATAGACGAGCGAGGGTTTATTACATTTGTTACTATCGGTGGAGTAGACCCGAGAATTTTACCTGCTGCAGAAGTTGTAGTTTGTGGCAAGCGTGAACTTTACGGAGTAATTGCTGCCCGTGCCCCTCATTTGATAGCAGCGGACGAGCAGAATGCAGGCGTTAAAATTGAAAACTTGGCAGTAGATGTAGGTATGAGTAATCATGAGGTGGCAGAAATTGTGACACCTGGAGATATGATTTACTTTAAAACAGAAGCGGTAAAGCTTTTAAATAAAAAACTGTCGGGTAAATACTTAGATGATAGGGCAGGTGTTATAGCACTTGTTATGGCACTGGACGAATTAAAGGGCAAAAAACTCCCCTTTAATCTTGCAGTTTTATGTGCTGTTCAGGAAGAAGTGGGATTGCGTGGTGCGGTTACAGGGAGTTACAATGTCGATCCTGCTTGTGCGATAGTTATTGATGTTTGCCATGGTACAACACCTGACAGCGGAAGTGCAACTACGTTCAAATTAGGAACGGGTACTGTAATAACCTGTGGACCTAACATTGACAGAAGAATGTTCGAAATTGCTAAAAAAATAGCAGATGAAAAGAAAATAAAATATTCAATTGAAGCAGAAAGTGGTCACACAGGAACAGATGCGTGGGTTGTGCAAACAACACGTTTAGGCGTTGCTACACTTTTGTTGTCAATACCACTACGTTATATGCATACCACGGTTGAAACATTGTCGATGAAAGATGTAGAGGCAACGGCAAAACTCATTGCCCATACATTAATGAATTTAGATACGGAGGAGTTTACCTTATGTACCTTAAAGAACTGACGGATTTACGGGGAGTTCCGGGGTATGAAGCTCCGGTCCGTGAATTTATATTTGAAAAAATAAAAGACAAATGCGATGAAATTTACCGTGATAATATTGGCAATCTGATTGCAGTCAATCGTTGCGGAAAAGAAAATCCTAAAAAGGTAATGGTTTGTGCCCATATGGACGAGGTGGCGCTCTTTATCACAAAAATAACAGAAGACGGCTTTTTAAAGTTTGATACCTTAGGTGGTATTGATACCTCAGTACTGGTATCTAAAAAGGTTTTGGTAGGCGATAAGGCAATCCATGGTGTTATCGGTGCTAAGGCCATACACCTTCAGAAAAAGTCAGAACGTGGAAAAGGTATCGAATTAGAGGAATTATACATTGACATTGGTGCTAGTGATAAAAAAGAAGCTGAGAAGAAAGTGTCATTAGGTGATTATGCAACTTTTGACAGTGAATATGTAGAATTTGGTGACGACTTTATAAAGGCAAAGGCTTTAGATGATAGAGTAGGATGCGATGTACTGATAGATTTAGCTGATATGCACTTTGATTACGACTTGTATTTAGTGTTTACAGCACAGGAAGAAACAGGGTTGCGTGGAGCACAAGTTGCAGCAAGAAGAATCTGCCCTGATTTTGTACTTGTGCTTGAAACAACAGCATGCAACGATACCTTTGGTGTGGATGAAAAGGATTATTCTACAGTATCAGGCGGGGGTGTTGCTCTGTCATTTGCTGATATGCGTACGTATTATAGCAAAGAAATACTAAAAGATATTACAGAAGTTGCGAAAAAATATAATATTCCTTATCAGTTCAAAAAAACTGTTTCAGGAGGAAACGACGCAGGGGCAATTCACTTGTCCTGTGGCGGCATAAAAACTATCGTGATGTCTGTTCCCACAAAATATATTCATTCACCCTCGTCAGTTATCAAAAAGAGTGATTTTAGTGCTATGCGTGAACTTTCAATAAAATATTTACAGGAGGTAAAACTCTGATGGAGTTACTAAAAAAACTTACACAAATTGCAGCACCATCAGGTAATGAGAGTGCTGTTTGTGACTTTATAGAAAACGAAATAAAAGATTATGTTGACGAATTATACCGTGACAACTTAGGGAATTTAATCGCACATAAAAAAGGTCCGGGTGCTCGAGTTCTTTTTGATGCACACACAGACGAGATTGGCATACTTGCAACTTATATCGAGGACAATGGCTATATTCGCTTTGCTAATTTAGGTGGGGTTTCGCCGTATAATGCGCTCTACCAAAGGGTTAAGTTTTTAAACGGTACTGAAGGTGTAGTGACGGTAGATGCAAGCCGTGATGATATTATGAAAAACTTAAAGCTTTCCGACCTTTACATTGATATAGGTGCAAAAGATAAAGAAGATGCAGAGTCAAGAGTTTTAATAGGAGATGCAGCGGCTTTTTGCGGAGATTTTTGTGAAATGGGCGATAGAATAGTATCAAAAGCATTAGATGACCGTGTCGCTTGTTATTGTATGATAAGAATAATCAAAGAAATAAAATCACAGAAAAACGATTTATACTTTGTTTTTGCAGCTTCCGAAGAATTGGGACTTCGTGGAGCAAAAGCTGCAGCTGTATCAATTAATCCTGAATTTGCTGTAGCTTTAGATGTAACCGCAACAGGCGATACATTAGGAAAGCGCAAAATGGCGGTTAAATTAGGTTCAGGGGCTGCTATTAAAATAAAGGATAATTCAATTCTGTGCCATCCCTATATCAAGCAACTTATGATAGACACTTGTAAAAAGTATGATATACCTTACCAGACAGAAGTTTTGGAATTCGGCGGGACTGATGCAGGCGCGATTCATTTATCAGGCTCAGGTGTCGCTACAGGGGCAATATCCATTCCTACACGATATATCCATTCACCTTCAGAAATGGCGGATAAAAACGACATTGAGGCAGTAATAAGTTTAGGCATTAAATTAATAGAAGAAGGCTTCGGACAATAAAAAGCGGCTCATATGAGCCGCTTTTTAGTTAGCCTATTATGTTTCCGTCTTTATCAAAGAGAGGTAATTTTTCTAAATAAATAATATCATCACGGTCCGCAGCTTCACCTTCAGCAAGCACTGCCATTTTACCACATATAATACCACCAACTTCGTTGACTAGCTGTTCTAATGCTCTTAGAGACTCTCCGGTTGAAATAACGTCATCAACGATTAAAACACGCTTTCCTCTCATATATGCTGCATCTTCAAAATCAAGACAAAGCATCTGCTCGTGGTCTGTAGTGATTGAGTTTACCTTAACGGACACGACGTTTCTCATATAAAGCTTTGAGGCTTTTCTTGCTACAACGTACTTTTCTGATTTTGCCTGACGTGCCATTTCATAAACGAGCGGAATACCCTTGGCTTCAGCAGAAATTAACACATCAAATTCAGGAGCTTTTTCGAGTAGCGCTTTTGCTGCGGCAACTGTGATTTCCACATCGCCGAACATAACAAATGCTCCTATGTATAGGTTTTTGTTAACAGGACACAAGGGAAGTGCTCGCTTGCAACCTGCAATATTCATTTCATAAGCTGTTTTCATAAAAACAAACCCTTTCTTTATTTAAAATAATCGCAAAATAATTATATTAAATATTAAAGATTTAGTCAAGAAAAATGTTAAAGGGTATAAAAAACGAAAAAAATGGAAAAAACTTTAAAAATCACTTGCAATTTCTGCCGTTATCATTTAAAATAATAGTGTCGATACTTATGAATATTTATTTTTGGAGGTTTATATATGATTTCAGCAGGAGAATTTAGAAATGGCGTTACATTTGAATTTGAAGGTAACGTATATCAGATTGTGGAGTTCCAGCATGTAAAGCCCGGCAAAGGTGCTGCGTTCGTTCGTACAAAGTTAAAGAACGTAATCACAGGCGGTGTTGTTGAAAAAACATTCCGTCCCACAGAAAAAATGCCTAAAGCTCACATCGAAAGAAAGAATATGGCATATTCTTACAGTGATGGTGACCTTTATTACTTTATGGACAACGAAACATTTGATATGATGCCTTTAGGTGCAGACCAGTTAGGTGATGCATTAAAGTTCGTTACAGAAAATATGAATGTAACAGTTCTTTCATATAAGGGCAGTGTGTTCGGTATCGAACCACCCACATTTGTTGAACTTACAGTTACAGAAACAGAGCCCGGTTTTAAAGGTGATACATCAACAGGTGCTACAAAGCCCGCAATTTTAGAAACAGGTGCTCAGATTAACGTTCCTCTCTTTATAGACCAGGGCGAGAAAATCCGTGTTGATACAAGAACAGGCGAATACATGGAAAGAGTATAATTTTTAATTTTGAAAGGAGAAATTACCATGGCATATCTTTCAGAAAAGGCTGCATATTTAAGAGGATTGGCAGACGGCTTAAAAATTGACGAAGCAAAAGATGAAGGAAAATTATTATTAAAAATTATTGAAGTTTTAGATGAAATGGCAATCACAATCGACGAACTTGACGAAGAAGTTGCAGAAAACTCAGAAAGACTCGACGATGTTGAAGAATGTCTTGACGAAGTTTGCGAAGATTTAGATGCGGTTTATGATGACCTTGACGAAATCTTTGACGAAGACGAGGATTGCTGCGACTGTGATGGTTGTGATGGTTGCGACGGCGATTATGATGACGAATACTACGATGATGACGAAGATATGGAATTCTACGAAGTAGAATGTGACGGCTGCGGCGAAAAGGTATATTTCGATGAGGATATGATTAACGACGAAAGCTTAATATGTCCTAACTGCAGCAAAAAAATCGAAATCGAGTTTGTAGAAGAAGAGGAATAATAATGAAATCTTGCTGCTTTACAGGTCACAGAAATCTTGAGGGTTCTGTACGTGAGCAGATAATTCCTGTTTTAACTGACAAAATTGAACAATTAATCAATGAAGGTGTCGCCGTTTTTATAAACGGCGGCGCTTTAGGTTTTGACACTTTATCTGCCTTAGCTGTTCTTGGGTTAAAGAATAAGTATCCAAAAATACAACTCCATATCTATGTTCCCCACAAGGGACAGTCCGACAGATGGAGCGATGATAATAAGACGATATATGACTATATTTTATCAAGAGCAGATAGAATAGAAGTTATTTCACAATTTCATCATTCTGAATGTATGAAGGACAGAAATCAAAGCATGGTGGATGATTCTGATTTTGTTATAGCGTATGTAAGAAAAAATTCAGGTGGTTCATATTATACCGCTAGATACGCAGAATCTAAAAATAAAAAAGTTTTTTATATATAAAAAGAGGTTTGTTACAAGTAACAAACCTCTTTGTTTTGTGTTTCTAATCAGTATAATTATTTTCATTTTATTACATAAAAATTCCTTGATTGCTAATACTATTTATGTAAACTCACAAAAAAGGAGCAAATTATTTCATATGAAAGCAACAGGAATTGTTAGAAGAATAGACGATTTAGGCCGTGTTGTAATTCCTAAAGAAATACGCAGAACGTTACGCATCAGGGAAGGAGCACCCTTAGAAATTTATACAGGTAAAGACGGGGAAGTGATATTCAAAAAGTATTCTCCGGTGGGAGAACTCGGTGACTTTGCAGGAGATTATGCAGAAACTTTGGCAAAAACAAGTGGTTTTCCCATATGTATCACTGATATGGATAATGTAATTGCGGTGTCAGGTGTGCCAAAACGTGAATTGTCCGATAAAAAAATTAGTCCTGATATGGAAAGACTTATAGAAGAAAAAATCACCTTCATTTCAAGAGGTGAAAAGAAAAATGTGCCTGTTATTGAAGGAAGTGAAAAATATTCTGCAGGAGTAGTAGCACCAATTATTGCAGAGGGTGACACGATCGGCTCAGTAGTGTTTTTTTCAAATGAACAACAACCTAAAATGAGCGAGATAGAGGAAAAATTAGCCCAGTCTGCAGCAAACTTTTTGGGTAGACATATGGAGCAGTAAACTAAAAGCGTACCAAACATGGTACGCTTTTAGTTTTCAAGTATACCTTTTGCAATGGTAAAAGCAATGATTTTATCCGTATGAGGAGCACAAGTCTTCGCAGCCTCCCTCATAGTAAAACCTGTAGTAAATATATCATCAACCAACAGAATTGTATTTTCGTTGATTCTTTCGGGGTTATTAACATCGAATGCTCCTTTTATATTTTTACGGCGTTCTGCATATTTTAGTTCAGACTGAGTTTTAGTTTCCTTTACCTTTATTAGTAAATCATCGTAAAACGGCACCTCGAAATGCTTAGCTATGTTTTTTGCAATCAGCGCAGATTGATTATATCCTCGTTCTAAAAGTTTATTTCTGTGTAGTGGCATTGATATAACTGCATCAAAATACACACCATCATGTTCCAAAGTTTCGCAGGCAAGTTTTGAAAAACCAATATGTAAATCAGGGCGATTATTAAATTTATACGCCTGAAGTGAAGACTTAATATATCCTTTATAGGCAACGCAAGAAATCAATCTTGAATATTGCGGATTTTCTTTCAGACAAAATCCGCAAATCCTGTTATCAGATTTTGGGATGTGCGAAAGACATGTCTTACATTTAAAGATGGGATTTATATATTCTATCTTATCATTGCATCTTTTACAAGCGTAAGAACTAATTCTCACAGGCTTTTTACAAACGATACAAGTGTCAGGGAAAAGTAAAGACAAAATGTTAATTTTTTTGTAAAACATTTCCACCCTCCTTGTAAAATTTATAAAAATATGATAAAATAATTATAACAGTTTTTTCGACAAATTTCAACATAGGAGGGTAAAATATGAGTATTTTAAAAATAACGAAAGAAAACTTTGAATCAGAGGTAATAAAAAGCGATGTTCCTGTATTGCTTGATTTTTGGGCAACATGGTGCGGACCATGTAAAATGATTGCACCTGTTTTAGAAGAAATTGCAGCAGAGCGTGATGATATAAAAGTAGGAAAAATTGATGTAGATGCCGAGGGTGAATTAGCAGTGAAATTCGGTGTTATGAGTATACCTACATTGGTAGTTATGGAAAATGGGACAGAAAAAACACGTTCAATAGGTTTCTGCCCTAAAGATGAAATTCTTGAGTTGTTGAAATAATCTATCCGCGTGAGGAGTAACTATGAATAATTTTATCTGAAATATTGTATGGAAGTGTTTTTTCGTGCAGGGCATACACCACTTACAGTTTCTAGTTTTTGTTTTTTAGGTTATCAAATAATATTTTAAATAAAAAATCAGGAGGAGAATAAAATGGCAGAAAACAAATTTAAAGGTTCAAAAACCGAAAAAAATCTCTGGGAGGCATTTGCAGGCGAATCCCAGGCAAGAAACAAGTATACATACTTTGCATCTGTTGCAAAAAAAGCAGGGTATGAGCAGATTGCAGCATTGTTTTTAAAAACAGCAGACAACGAAAAAGAACATGCAAAACTTTGGTTTAAGGCTTTAGGAGAATTAGGAACAACAGAGGAGAACCTAAAGGCTGCAGCCGAGGGAGAACAGTTTGAATGGACAGATATGTATAGCAGAATGGCGAAAGAAGCTGACGAAGAAGGTTTCCATGAACTGGCAGAACAGTTCAGAGGAGTAGCTGCAATAGAGAAGGCACACGAAGAAAGATACCGTGCGCTCTTAAATAACGTTGAAACAAAGAAAGTGTTTGAAAAAGCAGGCGTAGTTATCTGGGAATGTCGCAACTGCGGACATCTTGCAATAGGCGAAAAAGCCCCTGAAATTTGTCCCGTATGTGCTCACCCTCAGGCACATTTTGAAGTACATGCAGAAAATTACTAAAAATAGTATAACCTCCTGTAACTTTACAGGAGGTTATTTTTTTAAAAAAATTGCTTTAGTTAAATTTTTCATTTCATTATAGGTTTTTGCGGAAAATGCTTCAAGCTTGTATTTGCCTGAATGGGGAATGCCTTTCAAATACCATGCAAAATGTTTTCGCATTTCAGGAACGCCTATATGTTCAGGTTTATATTCTTCCATCAGTTCGATATGACGAAGAAGTGCTTTGCGTTTTTCTGATAAAGGTATACAGGTAGTACTATTGCCTTCAAAAGTTGTCTTAATTTCTTTAAATATGAAAGGATTGCCCAATGAACCACGTCCGACCATTAAGCTGCTACAACCCGTTTCTTCCAAGATTTTCTTTGCAGAATTACCATCTGTTACATCACCGTTTGCAATTACGGGAATGCTTACCGCCTCGCGAACCTGTTTTATTATATTGTAATCGGCATTTCCTGAATAAAACTGGTCCTTGGTTCTGCCGTGAACTGTAACACAGGAAACGCCTGCATTTTCCATGGTTTTTGCAAAGGATACGGCATTTATGGAATCCTTATCCCAACCTGCACGAAATTTCACGCTGATAGGGATTTTGACGGCGCGAACGACCGATTCTGCAATGCTACCTGCCAAAACTTCGTTACGCATAAGCGAACAACCGTCACCGTTTTTTACAATCTTTGGAGCAGGGCATCCCATATTGATATCAAGATATTTAACACCGCTATCCTCTAGAATTTTAGCGGCTTCAGCCATTACCTCGGGTTCATTTCCGAATAGCTGAACTATTAATGGTGCTTCGATATCATTTGTTTTCAGTAAATCGTTTGTTTTTTTGTCTTTGTAGTGAAGACCCCTTGAGCTTATCATTTCAGAAACTACAAGGTCTGCACCATATTCCCGACATAGTGTACGAAACGCAAGGTCTGTGACACCCGCCATAGGGGCTAAGAAAATTTTGTTATTATAAAAATTTGTCATATTAATTTGCAGCTGTAATCTGATTCCATATTTCTAAGTATTTCTGATTTATATTACCTTCGCTCTTTAGCATTTCGCTCTTTTCAAGGATTGTCGCATCAGGATATAAGCCTTTGTTGTTTTTAATAGCATCAGGAAGTAATTCCAAGCCTCTTACATTTGTAATTCCATAGAATGTTTCCAATGCATTCTGAGCTGCAATTTCGGGTTTGTGCATATAGTTTATAAAGGCTTCTGCTCCTGTCTTATTTTGTGAGTTTGCAGGAATAACCATAGCATCAACACAGTAAATAGTGCCGTTTTCGGGAATTGCATATTTTAATGTATCTTTTTCAGCCATAGCTTTGCCGGCTTCGCCTGAATAAACAAGACCTAATGAACCCTCGCCGGAGATGATTTTGTCCTTGACTTCATCTGTAACATAACCTAAAATAAGCTCACGCTGAGTAAGCAACTCCTTTTTTGCTTCATTCAGTTCGTCATCGTTTGTTGTGTTAACAGAGTATCCAAGTTTTTTAAGTGTCATACCAATGGAGTCTCTTACACTATCGAGCATAAAGATTTTGCCTGAATAGTCCTTATTCCACATAACAGACATATCAGTAACTTCTTCTTTCACCTTTGTACTGTCATAAAGAATACCTACGGTTGACCACATATAAGGTACGGAGTACTTATTATCTGGGTCGTAGTAAGGGCTTTTGAAAGTTTCGTTCACAAACTGATAGTTAGGAATATTATTGAAATCCAAAGGTTGTACCAGTTCTTCGCGTACGAGTTTGTCAATCATATAGTCAGATGGAATTAAAACATCGTATGAAGTAGTTTTAATTTTTGTATACATATCTTCATTTGATGCAAATTCGCTATATATAACTTTATAGCCTGTTTCTTTTTCGAACTGTTCAATAACACCCTCGCCAATGTATTCTGAGGCATTATAAACTCTTATGACTTTAGACGGGTCTGTGCCGCAACCGGAAAACATTAAAGAGCAGAGCAGCACTGCTAAAAGTAAAGATACAATTTTTTTCATTTCATCATACCCCTTTATTTTAATATTTTTAAGCTTTTTCGGAAGCTCTATGTGTTCTTACATTGATTACAATCAAAAGTAACATAATAACCGCAAACAAAAGTGCTGAAAGTGCATTGATAGACGGGCTTACACCTTTTTTAGCGGCGTTGTAAATAAGAATAGACAAGTTTTCAACACCGGGACCTGTCGTAAAGTAGCTGATTATAAAATCATCAATTGACAGTGTAAATGCCATCAAAAATCCTGTAATCACACCTGGCATAATCTCAGGAAGAGTAACCTTCCATGTGGCAAGTGCGGGTGTTGCTCCTAAGTCAAGAGCAGCCTCATAAGTTCTGTTGTCAGCTTGTTTTAATTTAGGCAAAACGGACAATATAACATAGGGAATACAAAAGCTCATGTGAGCAAGTATCAATGTCAGTCTTCCTGTAGGTAGCTTTGCCATGAAAAATAAGAGCATCAAAGCAATACCTGTTACAATATCAGGATTTAACACGGGCAGCATTGTAATGTTCATAACGGCACTTTTACGCCATTTTTTTAATGAATTAATACCGATTGCTGCAATTGTGCCAAAAATCGTAGAGAGCACAGATGCTATAACTGCTACCAATAAGGTATTGGACAGTGCTGACATTATTTGTCCGTCCTGGAAAAGTTCAATATACCATTTAAAAGAAAATTTCGTCCACACACGGTATTTTGATTCGTTGAAAGAGTAGATAATCATAATGATTATCGGTGCATATAAAAACACAAGGATTAAATATAAATATAGCTTCTGGAGCTTTTTCATATTATCAGACCTCCTTGTGATTCTTTTTCAGAATCGGGCATAACAAACATGCTTATCAGTATAAAAATCATAAGCACCAAAGACATTGTAGAACCGAAATTCCAGTCTCCGCCTATGCCGAATTGCTTTTCGATAACGTTGCCTAAGAGATTCACGTTGTTACCGCTTAAAATGCTTGAAATAGCAAATGTCGTAATAGCAGGAATAAACACCATAGTTATTCCTGATGAAATACCTGGAATACTCAATGGAAATATTACTTTTCTGAATACGTTAAATTTATTTGCACCCAAGTCTTCAGCGGCGTTAATAATAGAGTAGTCCATTTTAGACATAACGGAATAGATGGGTAATATCATAAACGGCAGGAAATTATAAACCATACCAAAGATAACCGCACCTTCGCCATATAAAAATTGGATATATTCTTCGCTACCTAAAATTCCTATAAATCGTAAAAACTGATTAATAAGGCCTTCATTTTCTAAAAGTGAGAGCCAGGAATAGGTACGAAGAAGCAAATTCATCCACATGGGGATAACTATTAAAAACATCATAACGCTTTTGTGCTTTAAATCTTTGGAAGAAAGAATTAAAGCAGCGGGGTATCCTAAAATGATGCATATAACAGTACTGATAGCAGCGTAAAGAGCAGAACGTCCCAGTACTCCTAAATACAGGGGAGTGAAGAAACGTTTAATATTTTCCAAAGAGAAAATAAAGCTTCCGTCTTCGCCAACAACAGTAAGACCGTAAAATGCCACCATTAACATAGGAACCACTATAAATATCAGTGACCATACTAAGTAAGGTGCGGAATACCAGCGTCTGTTCATTACTTCACCTTCTTCATAATATGGATATCATTAGGATAAAAATCAAGGTACACTCTACTGCCTACAGGCTCCATAGTAGTAGAGTGAACTATCCAGTCAAAATCTGCTGCACTTATTCTCATTTCGTAGTGAACACCTTTAAATACAACTGAATTGACAACGCCTTCAATTTTGCCTTTTTCCTTGTCGAACTTAATATCTTCAGGACGAATTACAACGTCTACAAACTCGTAATCATCAAAGCCTTTGTCAAGACATTCAAAGGTTGTGCCTGCAAATTCAACTAAAAAGTCTTTCTGCATAATGCCATCTATAATGTTACTTTCGCCGATAAAGCTTGCAACAAAAGCATTTTCAGGTTCATTATAAATATCAATAGGTGAGCCTTTTTGCTGAATTTTACCGTTATTCATAACGATAATTTCATCAGACATAGTAAGAGCTTCTTCCTGGTCATGAGTAACATAAATAAAGGTAATGCCTAACTTTTTCTGTATTTTTTTCAGTTCCAGTTGCATTTCCTGACGAAGTTTTAAGTCAAGGGCACCTAAAGGTTCATCTAGAAGGAGAACTTCAGGTTCGTTAACTAACGCTCTTGCTATAGCAATTCGCTGTTGCTGACCACCTGAAAGAGAGTCGATATTTCGTTTTTCAAAACCGCTTAAATTAACAAGCTTTAAAACTTCGCTTACTTTTTCTTTTATGATATTTTTGTCGATTTTCTTTATAGTTAACCCGAAAGCTACGTTGTCAAAAACGTTCATATGCGGAAAAAGAGCATATTTTTGAAATACAGTATTGAGACGTCTTTTATAAGGGGGAAGATTAGTAATATCTTCTCCGTCAAAAAAAATCTGACCATTATCAGGGGTTTCAAAGCCTCCGATTAAGCGCAGCATAGTAGTCTTGCCGCAACCGGAAGGACCTAGTATGGTAACAAATTCATGTCTTGCAATCTCAACGCTGAAATTTTCAAGAATATCCTCTTCACCAAAGCTTTTGGAAATGTTTTTAAGTTCAATAATAGCGTTGGACATTTATCACCCTCCTAAACTACGATTTATGTAAAAATATGTCATAACAAAAATAAAAGCCGGAACACACATCGTTCTTATGCGTCCGACACCCCACATTTAAAAATATGCAAAATTGCATACAAAAAAATGAATTATTCACTTTGTACTTTCATTATAACATATTTTTTTGAAAATACAACATTTTTTTTGATTTTTTATGAACTTTTTTTGAATAAATATTGTAGACAAAAAAAGAAAAGTATTATATAATTAAAAAAGTTAAAGAAAAAATGCCGATTTGGCAGAAAGGCTAAGGATATACACTATGAACGAAAGAGTACACGTAATGACACACCCGTTGATTTTACACAAAATTTCGATGATTCGTGATGAAAATACTACAGTTAAGGATTTTCGTGAATTGGTCTATGAAATTTCTCTTTTAATGGGTTACGAAGCAACCAGAGATTTATCTATGGTATCTCAGCCTGTAAAGACTCCCTTGGCTGAAACAACAGGCAAATTTATTGCAAAGCAAGTAGCACTTGTTCCTATTCTTCGGGCAGGATTAGGTATGGTTGATGCACTTATGAGTATCATTCCGGCGGCAAAAGTAGGTCACGTTGGTTTGTACCGTGACCACGAAACATTAGAACCCAAAGAATATTACTGCAAGTTACCACCTGATATTGACGAAAGACAGGTGTTGGTTTTAGACCCTATGCTTGCTACGGGCGGTAGTGCTGCTGCGGCTATTGATTTCATAAAAAAACGCGGTGCAAAGCGAATTAAGCTCATGTGTATAATCGGAGCACCTGAGGGTGTTGAAGCAGTTATGAAGGCACATCCAGATATTGAATTGTTTATTGGTACAGTAGATGAAAAATTAAATGAAAAAGGCTATATAGTTCCGGGATTGGGTGATGCGGGCGATAGACTTTTTGGTACAATATAAGGAGAGAAAAAATGACTATAGAACAATTAAGACAAGATATGGTTGCAGCTATGAAGGCGAAAGATAAAACAACAAAAGATGCTATTTCGTCGATTATTGCAGCAGTAAAAAAAGTAGCTATTGATGAAGGTGTGAGAGAGGATATTCCTGAAAGCCTTGTAGATAAGGTAATCTTAAAAGAATTAAAATCAATTAAAGAACAAATTGATACATGTCCTGATGAAAGAGCAGAGCTCAAAGCGGAATATACCACAACATATTCAATTGTTGAAAAATACGCACCGAAAGTTTTATCAGAGGATGAAATAAGAGAAATAATCACAACTAAGTTTGCTGATGTTTTAGCAACAAAGAACAAGGGACTTGTAATGAAGGCTGCTATGGGAGAACTCAATGGTAAAGCAGACGGAAAAATGATTAATCAGATAGTTTCTGAATTGTGTAAATAAAAAAATCCCCGCTTAGGCGGGGATTTTTTGTTATTCTAAAATATCTTCAACTGTTTCTTCTATAGTTTCATCAACGATTTTACTTACATTTTCAGAAGATTCACATTTTTCATCTTGATTGAAAATCTCAACAAACTCTTCGCCGTTGATTTTTTCTTTTTCGAAGAGGGCTTGTGCTACGTTGTGAAGCTTTGCAATATTGTCAGTTAAAATCTTTGTACAACGCTCGTATGCGTTATCAATAATAGATTTTACTTCAGTATCGATCTCAGCAGCGAGCTTTTCTGAATATTCGCGCCCTGATGAGTAGCTCATGCCAAGGAATACCTCATCATTTTCAGAACGGAAAGATATAGGACCTATTGAGTCACTCATACCGTATTTTGTAACCATATCACGGGCAATTTTGCTTGCGCGTTCAATATCATTGGAAGCACCTGTCGATATATCATCAAGTACCAGTTTTTCTGCAACACGTCCACCCAGTAAGCTTACAAGGTTATCAAGCATATCGTTTTTAGAAACATAATTTTTATCGTCGGTAGGAAGTGAAAGTGTATATCCGCCAGCTCTGCCACGCTGTATGATTGAAACCTCGTGAACGGGGTCGCAATGGGGAAGTATATGATGGATAATTGCATGACCTGCTTCGTGATATGCAACTAATTTTTTGTCTTTGTCTGTAACAACTTTTGAACGTTTTTCAGGACCTGCGATAACTTTTATAACAGAGTCTTCGATGTGTTGCATTCTGATTTTTTTCTCGCCTAAACGGGCAGCGAGTAATGCCGCTTCATTCATAAGATTTTCAAGGTCAGCACCTGTAAATCCGACTGTTGATTTTGCAACAACAGACAAATCAACATCATCAGCCAATGGCTTTGCACGTGAGTGAACCTTTAATATTTCTTCGCGACCTTTTGAATCTGGTGTATTTACAACAATCTGTCTGTCAAAACGACCGGGACGAAGAAGAGCAGGGTCTAATATATCAGGTCTGTTGGTTGCAGCCATTATGATAATTCCTTCGTTTACACCGAAACCATCCATCTCAACCAACAACTGGTTTAGAGTCTGTTCACGTTCATCGTGACCGCCACCTAAACCTGCACCACGATGACGACCAACAGCATCGATTTCATCTATAAAAATAATGCTTGGAGCATTCTTTTTTGCCTGGTCAAATAAATCACGCACACGTGATGCACCAACACCTACGAACATTTCAACGAAGTCAGAACCACTGATGGAAAAGAATGGAACCTTAGCTTCACCTGCAACTGCTTTTGCAAGTAATGTTTTACCTGTTCCGGGAGGTCCGACTAATAGTATGCCCTTAGGAATACGAGCACCGAGCTCAATGAACTTTGAAGAATCACGTAGGAAGTCTACAATTTCTTCGAGCTCTTCCTTTTCTTCATCAGCTCCTGCTACATCCTTAAATGTAACGCGAGTTTCACTGCCTAAAGTCATTTTAGCGGTGCTTTTGCCGAACGACATAGCTTTACCACCGCCGCCAGATTGTCGCATCATCAATACCCAGAAAACAACAAAAATGCCTATAGTGAGTAGAGTAGGTAAGAATGATACCCACCATGGAAATTCTTCCGGAGCTGGAGTATCAAGTTTTAATGTTCCCTCGTCTAATTGTTGTTGGATTTCTGCTCCTGCATTAGCATATAAAATACTGATGGAAGGAATGTTGGCAACACGAAGATTTGAGTCAGGTGAAACAATTTCTTCGTTTAGAGAAATTGTTACCGTGCGGTCTTCAATTACCATTTCCGTAATTGAACCTGATTTTATATAACTTAAAAGGTCAGAATAAAGAATTTGTTTTACACCGGGTTGGTAATTCAGTACACTGAAAATCAGAAATACGATTCCCAACAATATAACGTAAAACCATATTCCGTTAAAACCTCTTTTACCCATTTTTTTCAAAAAGCTTCACCTCTGTTGATTGTTTTTCAGTTTAGTCTAACATATAGTCTTTTAAAACACAATATAACTTATGCAAAATTCATTTAATGTTAATTATTTTGGTATACCTCAGGCTTCAAAACACCGATATAAGGAAGTTCACGGTATTTTTCAGCATAGTCAAGACCATATCCTACCACAAATTCGTCAGGAATTTCAAAACCCTTGTAATCTGCTTCGATGTCACGCAAACGACGTGAAGGTTTATCCAGTAGACAACACAACTTTATGGATTTGGGATTTCTTTTGGCAAAATGAGCTAAGAGGTTGGACAGAGTATTACCTGTGTCTAAAATATCTTCAACAATTAAAACGTTTTTGCCTTCGAAGGGCACACCGGAGTCGAGCTTGATTTTTAATGTTCCTGAGCTTTCCGAGTTTGAGCCATAACTTGAAACACATACCATATCAAAGGTAACAGGGAATTTAACTTCCCTTACCAAATCTGCATAAAAGGGAAGTGAACCTTTCAAAACACATACAAATATTACTTCTTCGCCTTTGTAATCTTCGTTTAATTGTGCTGCAATTTCTTTGACTTTTTTCTGAATTTCTTCTTGTGTAAATAGAATGTTTTTAAGGTCCTTATTCATTGTTATTCTCCTTATGTAGACTTATTTTGATATAATTTTCATTTTTTTTAGCTCTGAATTGCGGATCATCACGCAAGCCACATAACCAGATAATTTTACCGTTGTATTCTAAAATGGGAAATTCATCCTTAAGAAACGACGGAATTTTTTCGTCAATAAATATATCTTTGATTTTTTTTGTTCCGCAGTTTTTAAGTGACATCCTATCTCCTGAATTTCTGCTGCGTAAAATAAAATCATATGTAAACAAATCTTTTTTTAAGTATATAGTATTTTTATTACTGAAATCAACGTTACCCTTGCCTTCGGTTATTTCCAAGACTGAAGAAATTTCCCTGATGCGATAAACACCGGGTGAGTTTATATTGTATAGCATATTATCAATCTTATGTTTCTTTACAAAAAAAGCACGTTCATATTTTACATAAAACTCTAAATCCTTACTGATAGACACTGAAGAGCCGTTTGTTAGTGTTGCATAAATTAAATTGCATAAATCGTTTGTAATATTTATCTGAGCCAATTCAAAAATAGCTTTTTTGATTATTCTTTTGACAATATAAGAATCTTCGCGTAACAAAGAAGGCACGAAAAAGCTATGTACATAATCATCTTTAACAATTAGAGATTCATATGCTGAGTTGACTTTTTTTTCGATAAAAGAATTTGCTTCACCGAAAAGCTCGATGTTAGATGACATTACATTCACAAAATTTTCGTTAAACTGATTTTCTATCATTGGTATAAGGTTATGTCTTACTTTGTTTCGTGAAAAGTCGTCTTCTAAGTTTGTAGAATCGGTGACAAAGTCAATACCTTTACACTTTAAATAATCTTCTATTTCTGAGCGACTCAAACATAAAATAGGTCTTATAACATCACGGTCGTTGTGTACAGGAATTCCTGACAGTCCTTTTATATCAGTCCCGCGCATGATTCTCATTAGAACAGTTTCAATATTATCATTTTTGTTGTGAGCAGTAGCAATTTTATTAGCGCCGAGTGTTTGTATCAGCTCTTCAAAGAAGTCATAACGGACGATTCGACCAGCTTCTTCGCAGGAAAGTTTAGCTGTATTGGCAAATAACTTTACATCTGCTCTTTTGCAGTAAAAAGGAATTTTTGAGTTTTTGGAAAGTTTTTGAACAAAAAGCTCATCTCTGTCTGATTCTGTACCACGCAATTGGTGATTTACGTGAGCAATGTACAATGTTAAGGAGAGTTCTTCTTGTAGCTCTTTTAAAATTTCCAGCATACATACGGAATCAGCTCCGCCGGAAACTGCACATATAACAGCATCGCCGGATTTCAGTAAATTATGCTTCTTTATATAATTTAAAACTTTATTTTTAGTATCCATATCTAAACCTGCTTTTGAGTTTAGTGTGATGTATCAGCTTCCATGAATCTTGTGTATTGTCCCTGGAATGCAAGGTCGATAGTACGCAAAGAACCGCTTCTGTTTTTAGCGATGTTGAGCTTTACAGCACTTCTGTTTTCAGGGTCCTTGTCGTCGCGGTACAAAAACATTACAATATCCGCATCCTGTTCAATAGAACCTGATTCTCTAAGATCAGAAAGCTTGGGACTTGAGTCTTCGCTGCGTTTTTCTGATGCACGTGAAAGCTGTGACAGAGTGAGTATAGGCACATTAAGCTCCTTTGCTAAAATTTTCAAGGAACGGGACATATCTGCAACTTCCTGTTGTCTGCTTTCTGCGCGGTCACCCTGCATTAACTGTAAGTAGTCGATTACAATGAGTCCTAAACCGTGTTCAGCTTTTAATCTTCTGCAAGCTGCTCGTATATCAGATACCTTTATTGCGGTTTTTTCACTTATGTAGATAGGTGCCCTTCCTAAGGAATTTAAGGCAAGAGCTATCTTTTCCCAATCGTCGTCATTTAATTCGCCTGAACTCAAATGTCCGTTATCAATACCCATTTCTGAACTCATAATTCTTGTAACAAGCTGAGTTGCTGACATTTCCAAGCTGAATATCGCAACAGGTACATTGCCGTTTATAGCTGCTTTTGCGGCGATGTTTAGGGCAAAACTTGTTTTACCTACACTGGGACGTGCGGCAAGTATTATAAGGTCTGATTTCTGCAGACCATTAAGTGTTCTGTCAAGAGTAGGTATTCCTGTGGGAACACCCGTAAGCTCGCCTTTGTTATTGTATATTGCTGTAAGATTTTCGTGTGTATCGATCAATACATCCCTGATATGACGCATACTGTTGCTCTTGCTATCAAGAGCGTCAAATATTAATTTACCCGCAATATCTGCAACGTCTCCTGCGTTTGCAGCAGCATCTAAACTCTGGTCCTTGATTTTCTGGGCCACATCCGCAAGTCTGCGACGTAAAGATTTTTCACGAATAATACCTATATGTTGTTCGATATTTGCAGTAGTGGGCAGAGTAGAGGCAAGATACGATAAATACTGAATACCGCCGATTGCCTCAAGTGTTGACTGTGCGGTTAATTCGTCTGATACTGTTACCAAATCTATAGGCACATTTCGGTTAAACAAAGAGAGCATAGCTGCAAATATTTTCTTGTTTGCTTCTATGTAAAAATCATTTTCTGTTAAAAATTCAAAGGCAGTGGTAACGCACTCACGATTGAGAAGCATTGAGCCTAATACGGACTGTTCTGCCTCTTTATTGTGTGGCATAGCACTTTGTATTAAATTTTCGTTCTGAATATCCATTGGCGGACAGTCCTTTCATCTGTTTATAAAGGGAGAACTTCTACTTTAACTTTTGCAGAAATTCCGGGATATACCTTAACAACTGCTTCAGTTGTTCCTAATGTTTTAATACTTTCTAACTGTAATTTTTTCTTATCAACTTCTAAGTGGAGCTGCTGTTTAATTTCGTCGGCAACGTCTTGTGCTGTAATTGAACCAAAAAGTTTGCCGTTTTCGCCTGATTTTGCTTTGAAAGTTACTTTTTTGCCTTCTAAATTCTCGGCTAATTCGCGTGCTCTCATTTCTTCCTGATTTTTATGGAATTGTGCAGCACTCTTTTTACCTTCCAATTCATTTATAGCAGATTTATCTGCAACAATAGCAAGACCTTTAGGAAGTAAAAAGTTCTTTGCATATCCGTCTGAAGCGTTTATTAAATCGCCTTTTTTGCCTTGACCTTTTACATCGGCTTTTAAAATTACTTTCATCTGTATTTACCTCATTTCATAATTAGTTTGCATTTTCAATATAATAGTTATCAACTGCTTCTATTAACACATCTTTTGCATCTGAACTTGAAGTGTTTTCAAGCTGTGCACCGGCGATTGTAAGATGACCGCCACCGCCTAATTTTTCAAGGATTACCTGAACGTTGATTTCGCCAAGAGAACGACCGCTGATGCTCACGTTATTTCCTGTCTGCAAAATAACGAAGGATGCAATGATACCTTTGATATTTAAGAGTTCGTCGGCAGCCTGAGCCATAACTGTGTGCGTTATATCGCTATTATTAGGAGCAATACTTATAGCAATATTGTTTCTTATGATTTCAGCGTTTTTGATAATTTCTGAACGCTTGATATAAGTTTGTAAATCCTGTTGGAAAACAGTTTTTACAGCAATTGTATCAACACCCTGTTTACGCAGGAAGGATGCAGCTTCAAATGTTCTAACCCCTGTCTTAAAAGTAAAGTTTTTAGTATCAACTACTATTCCTGAATAAAGAGCTTCTGCCTCGAATTTTGTAAGTGACATCTTGTTTGATGTGTACTGTAAAATTTCTGTCACCATTTCACAGGCAGATGAAGCATACGGTTCGTGATAAACTAAAGCAGGATGCTCAACAAAATCTGCATTTCTTCTGTGATGGTCGATTACAACAACCTGTTTTGTATTGTCAAGAAGAGAGGGGTCCTCAAGTAATGAAACCTTGTGAGTATCGACAAGTATAACAAGTGTGCTCTGAGTAATTTTATCTTTTGCTGCCTCGTTGCTTATCACAAGACCGTTATAGTCTTCTGTATTTTCAAGTTTAGACAAAACATTAGCAACTGTTTTATCATATGTTTCCATTGCAATTGTCATAGGCGTATTATGAATGCGACAAATTCTAAGTAGACCAAATGCAGCGCCAACACCATCTATATCGGCGTTTTTGTGAGTCATAACAACAACGTTTTCAGCATTGTTGATAAGACCTGACAACGCAAAGCTAACCACACGTGCTTTAACACGTGTGCTTTTTTCGTGTTCTTTGTTAGCACTGCCGTAAAAACGGAACTGTTCATTATCTTTAATTACTGCCTGATCACCGCCGCGGCCTAATGCCATATTAAGAGCGTTTCTTGCAAAATAGTCATTTTCAGGTAGTGTGGCACCATTTAATCCTATACCTATACTGATTGAGGCAGGGATGGTGTTATTGGCGTTGATTTCTCTGATTTTTGCAAGTACGTCAAACTTGTTTTTTATAAAACTTTCGAGATATTTGTATTCAAAAGTGATAAAATACTTGTCTTTTTCGTACTTTAAGAGGGTACCGTTGTTTTCTACTGCCCAGTCATTTATAACCTTATATACTTCAGCCTGAAGCTGCGGTACAGAAGACGACGGGGTAGAGTCCATAAGCTCGTCGTAGTTATCCACTGTAACAAAGCATGAAAAAACTTTTTCTGCTATGTATTTTTTTCGTAGTTCAGATATTTCTGTTACATCGTCTAAGTATACGAGTGTAATTGCCTTGTCTGTATCTCCTGCCAGTTGAGGAGTGTTGCAGATTGCTTTGTATATTTTGTTGTCAAGCTTTAATTCGCAAACAGAACCATTATTGTTTTCAGCAGACAAAAGTGAAAGGTTAAAATCATCGAATAAATCCTGTATTTCACACTCGCTGATACTTTTGTCAGGGAATATGTCACGGAATTGAGTGTTGTACCAAAGGATTGCGCCTGTAGAGTCTAAAAGTACAATCGGTAAAGGAAATGATAACAAGCTGTCGTTGTTGTTATTGGCACTTAGAGTAACCTTTTCAATCATTGTGTTAATCTTCTTTTTTGATGAATGCTTAAACATCAGATTGAGCGAAAAAATTACAACAGAAAGCACCAACTGAATAATTCCTAACCAGTAGTGGTTGCTCATAAGCATAAGTATACCTAAAACTACAAATGCTAAAACATAGAGTTCGTTTGCAATATAAAATTTTTCTGTTTTTTTGTTATTCATAAATAAACACTCCAATTGAACAAATCATTTGGTTAATCTGTTCCTGTAATCAAAGCACCCATCCATAGCTCCAAGAATGCTAAGCATTATAAAGGGTATTCCAATAATAGAAAGTGATGCAAATATTAAAAATATAAGCATTAAGCGTCTTAACACCGTATTTTTCATTTTATTCTTTAATATGAAATCTGCATATGAAAGTCCAAAAATAAAGAATACAAATGAAGCGACTGTTATTACATTTGCAAGTGCATCGCTGAAATAAGTGCCTTGAGGCATTAAAAAGCTTAGTAACGAAAGTATAAGATATGTTATACTTAGGGACTTATCAGCATGTAAATCTGAAAAACATAAGTAATTATTTATATCAGATTTTGTGATTTTAAGTAGTTTTTTAAAAAACCAGAAATACCACAGTCCAAAAACTATTCCGATTATGATGATAATACTTGGCATAAACTTCATAAACACGTCAAGCAGTGTAGATACAATAGTCTTAAAGTCTGTCTGTGTAATCTGTGATTCATAGATGGTATATAAAGATTCCATAGAAGAGGCAATAATGGTTCTCAAGTTTTCGCCTGTCCCTGAAAACTTTATATTGAATATCATAAAAAGAGAATAAATAGCAGCAAGTATACCTACTATTTTAAATTCTGACAATTTAAGATTATATCCTATTCCGAGAGTGATTCCGTAAAGAATCACTTCAACTCCAAAGCTGATGCCTGACAAAATATTTTGTGTAAATAGGGAGTAAAGCATTACCACAAAGGCACACACCACACTTACAAAAGTATAATGATATTTTGTTACAGTACACCCCAGTATAGCTATAGAAATCGCCTGAAATATCAATGAAAATATACCTAAAGGTAATACATTACCTAATGTGAAAATGGCTGTCAATATTAATATTATTGCGTAACTTTTAAACTTGTTTTTAATCAATGAAAAGACTCCTGCTCATAATATCGTAACTTATATTTTAACATAATAGTTTTAAAATATCAACAGTAAAATTAAATTAATGTAACAAAGGCATTTTTCCTTGATTTTTGGTATTAAATCTGTTATAATATATGTGTTTTGGACGCTTGGTGTATTAAGATGTAAGAGATAAGCACCAAAAGATAAAAAAGTTTGATGTTTATGTCTTATCTCTTATTACCAAGCGAATCAAAACAAAATACCCGTTTTGCCCGCAATTCGGAGTATTAATAATTAAATAAATTCACGCGGGCAGAAAGGTTATGACATTATGTACAAAAGCTTTAAGACAGAATTTGCAGGTAGACCTCTAGAAATCGAAACAGGCAAGTTTGCAGAGCTTGCAGGCGGCGCAGTTATGGTAAGATACGGTGAGACCTGCGTGTTATCAACAGCAACAATGGCAGCAAAACCCAGAGAGGGTATTGATTTCTTCCCTTTGAGTGTAGATTTTGAAGAAAAACTCTACTCAGTAGGCAGAATCCCCGGTGGTTTCACAAGACGTGAGGGTAAGCCTTCTGATAAGGCAGTTTTAACATCACGTGTTATTGACAGACCTATTCGTCCGTTATTCCCTAAGGATTTAAGAAATGACGTATCTGTTGTAAATACAGTTATGTCAGTTGATCAGGACTATTCACCTGAGGTTGCTGCGATGATTGGTACATCAGTTGCTATCGCAATTTCTGAAATTCCGTGGAACGGTCCCATCGGCGGCGTTGTTATGGGTTATGTTGACGGAAAACTCGTTATTAATCCCACACTTGCAGAACGCGAAAAGAGTGACCTTTACTTAACAGTTGCAGGTACAAAAGAAAAGGTTGTTATGATCGAAGCAGGTGCTAAGGAAGTTAAAGAAGATGTTGTTTTTGATGCTATTATGATGGCTCATGAAGAAATTAAAAAGATCTGTGATTTCATTTCTGCAATTCAGGCAGAAGTAGGTAAAGAAAAAATCACATACGAGCCTCATGTTGTTGACGAAGAACTCTACAACGATATCAAAGAGTTTGGTATGGATAAATTAAAAGTTGCTTTAGATACAGACGACAAAAATGTACGTGAAGCAAATATGAAAGTATTCTACGAAGAACTCTATGCACATTTTGAAGGCAAATACACAGAAGAAGAAAATGGCGCAGAAATTACAGAAGCAGTAGAAAAGTTAATGAAATATATTGTTCGTCGTTGGATTTTAGACGAAGGCAAACGTGTTGATGGTCGTGGCATCACAGATATCAGACCTTTAAGTGCTGAGGTTTCAATTCTTCCCAGAACACATGGCTCAGGTCTTTTTGCAAGAGGTCAGACACAGGTATTAACAATTGCAACACTCGGTCCTATTGGAGAGGCTCAGATCTTAGATGGTATTGATGCTGAAACAGAGAAACGTTATATCCATCACTACAATTTCCCCTCATACAGTGTAGGCGAAACAAGACCCTCTAGGGGTCCCGGCAGACGTGAAATTGGTCACGGTGCTTTAGCAGAAAGAGCTTTAGAGCCTGTTATCCCCAGTGAAGAGGAATTCCCCTATGCATTAAGACTTGTTTCTGAAGTACTTTCTTCAAACGGTAGTACATCACAGGCAAGCGTTTGTGGTAGCACATTGGCACTAATGGATGCTGGTGTTCCGATAAAGGCTCCTGTTGCAGGTATTTCTGTAGGTTTAGTTACAGAAGGTGACAGATTTATCACAATGGTTGATATTCAGGGCTTAGAAGATTTCTATGGCGACATGGACTTCAAAGTAGCAGGTACAAAAGAAGGAATTACCGCTATTCAGATGGATATTAAGATTGACGGTTTAACTCCTGAAATCATCAAGCAGGCTTTTGCCCAGACAAAAGAAGCAAGAAACTATATCTTAGACGAAGTTATCTTAAAGGCTATTCCTGAACCCCGTGCAGAACTTTCTAAATATGCTCCTAAGATTTATACAATGCATATTGACAAAGATAAGATCCGTGACGTTATTGGTTCAGGCGGTAAGGTAATCCAGAAAATTATTGCAGAAACTCAGACAAAGATTGATATCGAAGAAGATGGCACAATATATATCGCAACAAGTGTTGAAGAAGATGCAAAGCGTGCAATGGAAATTATTGATGCTATCTGTGGTAATATTGAAATCGGTGCGATTTTCAAGGGTAAGGTTACAACAGTTACAACATTCGGTGCATTCGTAGAGTTTATTCCCGGTGTTGAAGGTTTGTGCCATATCTCAAAACTTGAAAACAG
Organism: Clostridia bacterium; assembly: GCA_017415145.1. Lineage (GTDB taxonomy): Bacteria > Bacillota > Clostridia > UBA1381 > UBA9506 > Congzhengia. The sequence continues at coordinate 5,578 of JAFQJE010000026.1, read as the reverse complement.
AAGAGTAGCGAAAGTAGAAGATGTTGTAAACGTTGGTGACGAAATCATGGTTAAAGTAATGGAAGTTGATGAAAAGACAGGAAAAATCAGCTTATCCAGAAAAGATGCTTTAAATGATTTAGAAGGCACAAAAGAAGACAACGAATAATTTTTGCTCGGAGGCGAAATTATGAAAATTACATTAAAAGATGGAAAAATCTTAGAATATAGCGAACCTAAGCATTTATACGAAATTGCAGGAGACATTTCTGAAGGTCTTATGCGTGCGTCTTTAGCTGCAGAAGTAGACGGTAAGGTTTTGGGTATGGGCGAGGTAATCGAAAGTGATGCTACTATCGCTTTCCTTACCTTTGATGACCAAAAAGGTAAGGATGTATTCAGACATACTGCATCCCATATTTTGGCACAGGCGGTAAAAAGACTTTATCCTGATTCTAAGCTTGCGATTGGTCCTGCGATTGAAAATGGTTTTTACTATGATATTGATTCAGAGGTTTCCTTTACACCTGAAGTTTTAGAGAAAATTTCTGCTGAAATGAAAAAAATTGTAAAGGAAAATCTCCCTGTAAGAAAAATTATTAAATCAAGAAGTGACGCTCTTAAATATTTTGAAGAAAAAGGCGAAATATATAAAGTAGAGCTTATATCAGATTTACCTGAAGATGCTGAAATCAGCTTTTATGAGCAGGGTGAGTTTACAGACCTTTGTGCAGGGCCTCATATTTCATCAACCGGTAAAGTAAAGGCGTTCACCTTAACAGGTACAGCGGGTGCTTACTGGCGTGGTGATGAAAAGAACAAGATGCTCCAAAGAATTTATGGTACTGCGTTTACAAACAAAGCAGATATGGAAGAATTCTTGGCTGCACAGGAAGAAGCAAGAAAACGCGATCACAATAAACTTGGTCGTGAGCTCGAAATTTTTACAACAGTAGATGTTATCGGACAGGGCTTACCTGTATTGCTTCCAAAGGGTACAAAGATTATACAGACACTCCAGAGATGGGTAGAAGACTATGAAGAAGCAAACGGTTGGCTCAGAACAAAAACACCCTTAATGGCAAAAAGTGACCTTTATAAAATTTCTGGTCACTGGGATCATTATTTGGATGGTATGTTTGTTATGGGTGACCCTGAGAGCGACAAAGAAGTGTTTGCACTTCGTCCTATGACTTGTCCTTTCCAGTACCAGGCTTATCTTTCAAAAATGAGAAGTTACAGAGATTTACCATTGCGCTACGGCGAAACATCTACACTTTTCAGAAACGAAGCTTCAGGCGAAATGCACGGGCTTATTCGTGTCCGCCAGTTCACAATTTCTGAAGGTCACTTAATGTGCAGACCTGATCAGCTTGAAGATGAATTCAAAAACTGTTTAGAGATGACAAATTATATGTTAAAGACATTAGGTCTATATGAGGATGTATCTTACAGATTCTCTCAATGGGATCCTGAAAACCGCGAAAAGTATATTGGGACGGACGAACAGTGGGCAGAAGCTCAAGGTACAATGAAAACAATTCTTGATGACCTTGGTCTCGAATATAAGATTGGCATTGGTGAAGCTGCTTTCTATGGTCCTAAACTTGATATTCAGATTAAAAATGTATTTGGAAAAGAAGATACGCTTATAACAATTCAGGTTGACCAGATGTTAGCTGAAAAATTTGGTATGGAATATACCGATAGTGACGGTTCTAAGAAGAATCCCTACATCATCCACAGAACATCAATCGGTTGTTACGAAAGAACATTGGCATTATTAATAGAAAAGTATGCAGGTGCGTTCCCAACGTGGCTTGCTCCCGTTCAGGCAAAAATACTTCCTATTACAGATGCGCAAAAAGAGTATGCTCATGAGTACGCAAAAGTTTTACGTACAAACGGAGTTTTAGTTGAAGTTGATGATAGGAACGAAAAAATTGGTTATAAAATAAGAGAAGCACAGTTGGAAAAGATTCCTTATATGTTAATTGTTGGCGAAAAAGAAATAGAAGCAGGTGCGGTTTCCGTTCGTTCAAGAAAGGCGGGCGACTTAGGACAGGTTTCTAAAGAAGACTTTATCGCAAACATTACGAAAGAAATCAGAGAAAAAGTCAGATAAACTTGTTTGATTTTGAGGAGCTGATACTATGTGGATTGTTATTTTTATAACACAGAATAAAGAAACGGCTAATAATGTTACAGAGCTTTTGCGTGCAACAGGACTTATTGTAAAAATGCGTTCTACTAGCGCAAGAGAAAATGCAGCTTATGGCTGTTACGAAATCTTGCTTCCTGAATCTGAAGTTGAAGAGGGCCATAGAGTTTTGATTTCGGAACTTTTTTGAATGTAGTTTTATCCCTTATCAGCCCATGATTGGGGAAAAAAAATATGGGCAGAAAGGTATTGATTGAATATGAAGAAAATTGGAGTTTTAACCAGTGGAGGAGACGCTCCGGGTATGAATGCTGCCATTCGTGCGGTTGTTCGTTCTGCATGTGCTATTGGAATGGAAGTTGTCGCCTTTAGAAAAGGATACTATGGACTTTTGACAAACTTGTTTGAAGATATGGGACCTCGTTCTGTTTCTGATATTTTGCACAGAGGGGGTACCATATTGCAGTCTGCAAGATGTCCCGAATTTAAAGAGCCGGAAGCAGTTGCAAAGGCGGTAGAAAATGCAAAGGCAATGGGAATAGAAGGTCTTGTGGTAATTGGTGGAGATGGTTCTTTCCGTGGAGCACGAGATTTGAGTCTCGCAGGATTGCCTACTGTCGGCATTCCGGGAACAATTGATAATGATATCGGATGTACAGATTATACAATTGGTTTTGATACTGCATTAAATACTGTGCAGGAAGCAATTGATAAGATACGAGATACATGTCGCAGCCATGACCGTTGTTCGGTTGTTGAAGTTATGGGAAGAGATGCGGGCTATATTGCTGTAAATGTCGGTATCGCGTGCGGAGCAGAGGCAATTATTATTCCGGAAAAGGATTTTGATTTTAAAAGAGATATATTATCTCAAATAAAGTCGGGTATCAAACGCGGTAAAGAACAGCATCTAATTATTGTAGCAGAAGGTGTAACCAAGGACAATATGAGTGCTATTAAAATGGCAGAACGTATTGAGGAAGAAACAGGAATCGAAACAAGAGCAACGATCTTAGGACACATTCAGCGTGGCGGTAATCCTACTGTAAAAGACAGAGTTACTGCAAGTCGTATGGGTGTGGCAGCGGTCGACCTATTGAATCAGGGTTTAGGAAACAGAATTGTAGCAATAGAAGGCGACAAAATTGTTGACTATGATATTTTAGAAGGTTTAAATATGCACAAAAATCTCGACAATGAGCTAGTTGGTGTAGCAGAAGTTCTTTCATTATAGTAGACAAAAAAACACAGTAGATTTAAAATCTACCGTGTTTTTTTGTCTATTCAGCTTGAATGTATTTTACATCGAATTCGTTAAAAATGTCTATGTAACTGTCATTCAACTTCGCTTCTGTGATAAAATAATCAACTTGCTCAATAGGAGTTAGCTTATAAAAACCAACTCTTCCGATTTTAGAAGCATCGCATAGATAGTATTTCTCGTTGGAGTTTGCTAACATTTGTTTCTTTATAGCACATTCTTGCTCGTTACTCTCAAGAATTCCTGCTGAAGGTGAAACTCCCTTGCTTGAGAAAAAGAATTTAACTGCATAAAAATTATTCTTAATTGAGTTTTCTGCCAAATAACCAACAGTTGACTGGTTATTGCTTACTACGCCGCCAACGCCAATCATTTTAATGTTTTCAACATTTGAAAGCTCATTTATAACCCTTAGTGAGTTGCTTATTACAGTTACATTGTTTATCTTTTTAATTTCTTTTGCAATATAAAACGTTGTAGTAGATGAGTCCAAAAATATTGTATCACCGGGTAAAATATGTTCAGCAGCAGCTTTTGCCAGTTTCTCTTTTGCTGCTAAATTAGTTTGCTTTCTTTTTTCTAAAGACAATTCATATGAACTGTCAGTAATTGGAACAGCGCCACCATGGGTTCTTACTAATACTTCCTGTTTTTCAAGTTTTTCCAAGTCACGTCTTATTGTTTCTTCGGTAACGCCTAATTCTGTGCTGAGTTTGCTTACCCATACAGCACCGTCTAAATTCAATTTTTCTAAAATTATTTTCTGGCGCTCTAACGCAAACATTTTTTCACCTCATATTACTTCTTTTTGATGATTTTTACTTTATCACCATTACGGAGCAGTGTAGAGTTGGCATCATCTGTATCAATGTGCATTTCACATCTGAAATCATCACGTACACGAACTTGAACGTCATAAAATCTTGTAGGTTTGATACCCTCAACAACAACGTCTACGTATTCGTTATCAGAGATATTATTGGCTGCGGCATACTGAGGATCAAGATGAATGTGTCTATTTGCTATGATAACACCTTCGTTAAGATATACAGTACCACAAGGACCAACCAAAACAAGACGTTCTGAGCCTTCGATTTTACCGGAAGGACGGACCGGAGGACTTACCTTTAAAATAAATGTGTCAGTTTTCGAAATTTCAACTTGAGTATCTTTTCTAACAGGTCCTAAGACTCTTACTTTTTCAATGGATTTTAAAGATGGTCCAACGAGTGTTACAAACTGGTCAGAAGCAAATTCTCTTCCCATAAGTGTTTTCTTCTTGGTTAGTTCAAAACCTTCGCCAAAAAGAATATCAAGATCTTTTCTGGAAAGATGAACGTGACGCTGAGAAACACCGATTGTAACTTTGTCTCTATTTTCTTCAAAATCGATAACTGCTTTTTTTACAGCCTCGGTTATTTCTTTAATATCGTACATAATAATACACTCGCTTTATAGAAAATTATTCTTCAATATCAAAAAACTTAATAACTTCATCATGAGGACGAGCAATAACTGCCTTGCCAAAGATTTCACCTAAAGCTTTAGCATTTTCTTCGCCTGCAGCTATTGCAGCACTTACAGCATCTACTTTGCCTCTGATAATAAATGTAACAAGTCTGCCGCCAAGACGTTTTTCTGAGTGAATGAGTCTTACATTTGCGGCTTTGAGCATAGCGTCTGCACCTTCTATTGATGCAACAAGCCCCTGTACTTCTAAAAGTCCAATAGCTTCATCGTTATTTGCAGGTGCAGAATAATCAACGCCTAAAAAGCTTTTAGGAAGCTTTTTATTAAATTTATCTTTGTTAACATCCATAAGGTAAGCCATTTTTTCTACGCCATCGCCGGGATTGGGGATAACGTGGGAAACAATATATTTACCTTCTGATTTTGCGTATTCAACGCCTGCTTCAACGGCGGCGTTAACTGCGGCAACACTACCTTCGAACTTAACAATCATAACCAAAGGTGCAGGAACGTCGGGACTAATAGGTCTGTTTCTGTCAAAAGCTATAATTTTTACGTCTGAAGTTTTTGCTACAATATCTGCCACACAAACAGCTGTTGTAAAGCTATATACTTCTACCATTCCTAATGCGTTCATAATATCAATCCTTTATCTTGTAAATTATACAATACGAAGACCGTCAACCATAACGCATCTTCTTGCTCTT
>JAFQJE010000025.1 GCA_017415145.1 Clostridia bacterium | reverse complement strand
ATTGCTAAATACGCTATCCACGAAGGCGACACAGGTTCACCTGAAGTACAGATTGCAGTACTTACAGAAAGAATCAACCACTTAAACGAACACTTAAAGATGTTCAAGCAGGACCACCACTCAAGACGCGGTCTTTTAAAGATGGTAGGTCAGCGTCGTGGTCTTTTGAAGTACCTTATGAAGGTTGACATCGAAAGATACCGTGCGATTATCGAAAAACTCGGTCTTCGTAAATAATTTAATGAAATTTTTAAAGTGCCACGTTACTGCTTTAACGCTGATGTGGTACTTTTTTTCTGTCCGAAAATGGCAAGAAATTTGGCGAAATTTTAGTTTACAAAATGATTACGATGTGGTACAATAGAATAGTATTATTGTGTAAGGTGAGGTAAAATGATTATAAATCCCATATCTTTGGGACCGGATAATGACTATATTCGTGTACCGGAGGCAGCGTGCGACAAGTTAATACAGTCGGGTAAGTCAGTTTACCTTAGCGTTTATATGTTTGCCCTTTCTCAGTTTTATAAGGGAAAAGCAGATATAACAAATGGTTTTATTGCAGACGCCCTTCACATAAATATTATTGATGTAGTAAATGCATTTTTGTATTGCTCGTCCCAGGGACTTGTGAAGATACATAATTTTTTAAGTGTTGAGGACGCAGAATTTGATGTGGAGCTTTGCTTTGACGTGAAGTCTAAAGTAAATCTTTCTGATTTTAAGCCTCAGTACAAAACAGGAGAAATCAGTAAGCGTATTGCAGCAGACGGAAAACTTTCTCAAATGTATAAGATAGTAAGTACAATTCTGGGCAAAAATTTAAGCTCTGCAGATATTGAGGTTTTGTATTCAATGCACGATTACTACAGACTTCCCCCTGAAGTAATAGTAGTAATGACAGAGTATTTTTCAGGTCGTGGCATAACCACTATGCGAAAGCTTGAAAAAGAAGCGCAGAAATGGTCAGAGGCAGGCGTTGATACTGTTGCAAAGGCAAAACGTCACATTAAAAAGCGTGAGGAGTTTTTGTCATACGCAGGCACAGTTAAGCGTATTGTGGGTGCAATTGAACGCAAACTAACGACAAAGGAACTTGAATTTATAGGCAGATGGCAACAGGAATTAAAAGCAACTCCTGAAGCAGTTAAAGAAGCCTATGAAATTACGATAAATAACACAGGAAAACTTTCGTTCAATTATATGAACAAGGTAATTGAGGCAAGGATAAATGAAAAGTCAAAGCCAGCTCCTGTAAAGAAAGAAACTGCCAAAAAATCAAGATACGATTTTTCACAGCTTGAGAAAAAGGCGTTTATGAAAGTAACCGGTGAAGGCGGTGTAAAAAATGGGGTATGATGCAGAATTCTACAAAGAAATAGACCGTATCTATGAGCAAAGACGTGAAGAGAATATGCGTGATTTAGAACGCAGAAAGCAAGCCGTTTTTGCACGTGTTCCACGTCTTGCGGATATCGATTATGAGATAAAATCCTTAGGGTTAAAACTGTATAAAATAGCTCTTGGCAGTGCAGATGTGAAAGAGGAAGTGTCAAAGCTTCGCCTGCGTCAAATGCAACTGTTAGAATTGAAAAAGTCTATCCTTACAGAAAACGGATACAGCGAGGATGAACTTTCTGAAAGATTTCATTGCAGTATTTGCTGTGACCACGGAACATTTGATGGTAAAACCTGTGAGTGCTACAAAAAGCTCCTGACGGAAAAAGCATATGAGCTTTCAAATTTGTCGGCACTTCTTACTCATCAGACATTTGATACTTTTGATTTGTCACTTTATTCAGAAGAAGTTGATGAATACTACGGTGTATCTCCCAAGGAACACATGCAAAGAATTTTAGATATATGCAAGGATTTTGTAAAGAATTTTGAAAAAACAGATAAAAATCTTTTGTTCTGGGGTGAACCCGGAATAGGCAAAACGTTTTTGTCTACATGTATTGCAAAAGAGCTTATAGAAACAAGTCATTCTGTAATATACGAAACGGCATATAAAACATTTTCGATGTTAGAAGAGCTTAAATTCAAAAAAGCTGACAATGAGGAAAGGCTCCGCTTTAAGGTGGAAAAACTCTATTCATGCGACCTTTTGATTTTAGATGACTTAGGTAGTGAGTTTACAACTCAGTACACAACAGCGGCACTTTTTGACATTATAAATTCAAGACTTATTTCAGGAAAGAAAACTGTTATTAACACAAATCTTTCTATGGCAGAGCTTGAGAAAAAATATTCAGAACGTGTAGTGTCAAGACTCTACGGTCATTATCAGGTTCTTGAATTTATTGGTTCTGACATAAGAATTGATAAATCAGTAAATAATTAAGACACGGAGGTGTTTAGTAATGAATAGAAAAAAGATAATTAAAAAGTTAAAGACTCAGGGCGTTATTTTCCAGGATGAGAGTAATGCATATATTGATGAAACTGTAGTTATCGGAGAAGGCACAATCGTTGAACCCAATGTGCGTATTCGTGGCAATACAGTCATCGGTAAAAACTGCGTAGTTGGTTTTTGTTCAGATATTGTTGACTGTGTAATTGCAGACAATGTCAATATCAAGCACTCAGTTTTGACTGAGAGCACAATTGGCTCAGGCACAACTGTTGGTCCTTTCTGTTATGTAAGACCAAAGTGTGTTGTAGGCGAAAATGTAAAGCTTGGCGATTTTGTAGAAATCAAAAATGCAAATATCGGCGATGGTACAAAGCTTTCACACCTGACATATGTGGGTGATGCTGACGTTGGTAAGAAGATTAACTTCGGTTGCGGTACTGTCGTAGTAAACTATGACGGTAAAAACAAGCACAGAACAGTTATTGAAGATGGTGCCTTTATTGGCTGCAACACAAACCTTGTTGCACCTGTTAAAGTAGGTGAAAATGCATTTACTGCAGCGGGTTCAACAATTACTGAAGATGTTCCGGCAGAGAATCTCGCTATTGCCCGTGCACGTCAGGTAAACAAAAGCGGTTGGGAAAGACCGAAAAAAATATAAAAATAATTAAATTTAAATACAAAAGACAAAAAGGGGAGTTTTCAAAATGGTAAACCACGGAAAAGACGTAAAGATTTTTGCTTGTAACTCAAACCCTCAGCTTGCTGCTAAAATTGCTGCTAACTTAGGTATGGAGTTAGGTGACTCAAATGTTGGTATGTTCTCAGACGGCGAAATTGCTATCAATATCAACGAAATGGTCAGAGGCTCAGACGTATTCGTAGTACAGTCTACCTCAAACCCTGTAAACAACAACTTAATGGAACTGCTTATTATGATAGATGCCCTAAAGCGTGCGTCAGCTTCAAGAATCACAGCAGTTATGCCATACTTCGGTTATGCAAGACAGGACAGAAAATCAAAGGCAAGAGACCCTATTTCAGCTAAACTTGTGGCTGACCTCTTAACAACTGCAGGTGCTGACAGAATCTTAACAATGGATTTACATGCAGCACAGATTCAGGGCTTCTTCAATATCCCTGTTGACCACTTAAAGGGCGGCAGATTATTAGCTGAATACTATATCGAAAAATTCCCCGTTAGAGATGACGTTGTAGTGGTTTCTCCTGACCTTGGCAGCGTAACAAGAGCAAGAGACTTCGCAGCGAAATTAGATGTTCCGATTGCAATTATCGACAAGCGTCGTCCTAAACCCAATGTGTCAGAGGTTATGAATATTATTGGCGATATCAAGGGCAAAACCTGTATCCTGCTTGATGATATGATTGATACAGCGGGTACAATCACAAACGGTGCTCACGCATTGGCTGAACGTGGTGCAAAGGCAGTTTACGCTTGTTGTACACATGGAGTGTTATCTGGTCCTGCTATGGAAAGACTTCAGAATTGTCCTATTGAAGAGCTCGTGACACTTGATACAATTGTTATCCCTGAGGAAAGAAAAATCCCCAAAATCAAAACAATCTCAGTTGCATCGCTATTTGCAGAGGCAATCAAGAGAATTTACAACGATACATCGTTAAGCGAACTTTTCTAAAATACATAAAAATAATTGCCTCGAATTTTGCGTCGAGGCAATTATTTTTTTATCAATTTTGTCTTTCTAATTTCTTTATTGCAGGGAAGTAGACAATGAGCAATGTTATAATCGACAGTATCCATCCTACAGGCCATACAAGATATAAGAAGGTTAGGTTTTGCGGGAATAAAGGATATATTGCGTAAACCCATAAAAATCTGAACAGGCACATAAATATAAACGTGGAAACTGTGGGGAATATAGGTTTTCCCATACCTTTTAGTAAGCCGCCCATTATCTCGTTAATGCCGCAGATGAAGTATGTACTTGAAATAAGAATCATTTTTTGTTGTGCAAACGCTATAACTGCATCAGATGATGCCATAATTGATGCAAGTTGTCCCGAGAAAATTGCAGGTAATGAGCCAAATGTTGTTCCAAAAGCGGTTGCAATTAATATAGCTCTTAGGACTACCTGTTTTACTCTTTTGAAATTCTTAGCACCTATATTCTGAGCAACATACGGTATAACCGCAAGAGACGGTGCATAGGTAATTTGATACAGTATTCCGTCAAACTGGTTTGCAATAGCAACACCGGTTGTGGCGTCTGCTCCAAAACTGTTAACTGTTGCTACTATCATTACATTGGCAAAAGAGTACATACCAGTCTGCAATCCTGATGGAATGCCTATATACAATATTTCCTTTAATTCACGAATATCAAATCTGATTTTATGAAAATCAATGTGAATAATATCGGTGCTTCTGTATAATGTGATAAAAGCTAATAAGCTTATAACAAAAAATGAAATTGCGGTTGCAATAGCAACCCCTTCCACGGTCATATCAAAAACGGTGATAAAAAATATGGTAAAGGTAACCTTTATAACACCGCCTAATATCAAAAAATACATAGGTCTTTTGGTGTCTCCTGTGGCACGAAGGATTGATGCACAGAAATTATAAAACATCAGGATAGGAATTCCTAAAAAATAAATCTTAAAATATATAGTGGCCTTGGTAAGTAATTCTTCGGGACAGTTGGTCATTTTTAAAAATGTCTCGGCAAAGGTTACACCCACTACACCGAGCAAAATTCCGCCTGCAATTGATATTAAAAGTGATGTCATTACGGCTTTGTCGGCACGATCGCGGTCACCTGAGCCTATACGTTTTGCAACAACGACATTTGACCCTGCTGATAATCCTATAAGTAAGCTTGTGCATAAAGATATCAGTGAGCCACAGGCGCCAACGGCCCCCACAGATCTGTCATCTGAAAAAAATTCCAATGCAGTCATATCAATCATGTTAAAAATATTCTGCATTACGTTCATTATCATAATAGGTATCGCCATGGAAAGCAGACCCTTTATTATTGAGCCTGATAACATATCAACGTTTTTACGTTTCATTTTTTCCTCCTGAAAATAAAAAATATGTTCTTTTAAATTATAGACCTTATACGCAAAAAATGTTATGTTTTTTTATAAAAAAACTTGCACAAAAGATAGAAATAATATAAAATAAAATGGGTGATGTTATGAATTTTAAAATTTGTGCAGGTGCAGGCAAAGTACGCGAACATAAAGACAAACAGTATGAAATCGTTGTTTACACAAAAGGCAAGGGAATTTATCACACAGAAGAAAAAGAATTTGATGTATGCTGTGGTAAAATCACAATAGTTCCTCCCGGAGTTATACATAGTATGCAGGTGTGCAGTGGAATTGAAAGAATTTACATACAGGGAGAATTTAATCAGATTTTCAATTTGAATTCAGCAGTACTTATTTCAGATAATCCGCGAAATGAAGGTTTACTTTTAGCAAAGATGATTTATGATAACCGCTATGAAAACCCTGAATATGTCTCAGCACTGGTGGGGGCTTTTGCACATTTTCTTCTTCAAAGCATCAGATTTGATGATGAAGTCGGATTGGCGGTAAAGGAAATTGTAAATAAAATAACAACTGAATTTTATGACAGTAATTTAAATATCAATCAATTACTGAATAACAGTGGTTATGCAGAGGATTATATCAGGTCGCAATTCAAAAAAATAACAGGAAGAACACCTGTTGAGTTTCTGACAAAAATCAGAATAAGTCATGCCTGTTATCTAATAGATACATATAAGAGCAATCTGACTTTGTCAGAAATTTCAGAAAAGTGCGGATATACGGACTATATATATTTTTCAAGAAGGTTTAAGCAGATAATGGGTGTATCTCCAAGAACATATATGAATGAACAATAAGAAGCCGGGCGTATGCCCGACTTCTTATTATAAATTTGTCTCTTTATAAAATTGTCTCAGTGTCTCACAGGAGTCTGCAAATTTCTTTGACTCCTCAGGTGTTAAGTGCAAATCAAGGTGCCCTACAACGCCTTCTCGTCCCACAACCACAGGTACACCTGCATACACATCGTGCTGACCGTATTGACCGCTTAAGTATGCAGAAAGAGTTAAAATACTGTTTTCGTCTTTTAGTATTGCTTTTACAATTCGTGTTAATGACATACCGATGCCATAGTATGTGGATTGCTTTGCTTCAATTATTTCATAAGCTGCATTTTTGACACGCTCCGATATGGCGTCCATTTCCTCTCGTTTGAACCTGTCTCCAAACTCTGAAACTACATTCTCTACAGGCTTTGTGCCAATCATTGCCTGAGACCAGGGCACAAACTCAGTATCTCCGTGTTCTCCTATAACGTAGGCGTGGACATTTCGGGGATCAATACCAAAATATTCTCCTAAAGAAAAGCGAAGTCGTGCAGTATCCAGTGTAGTTCCTGAACCAATGACACGTTCATGAGGAAAACCCGAAAGAGTTTTAACAACATGTGTCATTACGTCAACAGGGTTTGTGGCAATTAAAAATATTCCTGAAAAGCCTGATGCTACCACAGGGTCAACAATGGATTTAAAAACAGCAGTGTTTCGGGCGAGGAGTTCTGGTCGTGTTTCACCGGGCTTTTGAGCAACACCTGCACAGATGACTACAATGTCGGCATCATGACATGCGTCATAGTCTGCTGCATAAATTTTCATATTAGAATTTGAAAAGGGGAGACCGTGGTTTAAGTCCATGGCTTCCCCTTGTGATTTTTGTTTATTTATGTCGATTAAAACAAGCTCGTTGCACACGTTCTGATTAAGTGCAGCATAAGCAAAGCTCATACCTACAAAACCTGTGCCTATTAATACTACTTTTTGTTTTTCTGCCCTCATAAATACCTCCGTGCTACTTAAAGGGCAAAAACGCATTTTTAACCCTTTATACTTTTAAAATTAACGTCTGTTTTCAAAAGTCTTGCGGATTTTAATGCATAGAAAATAACGATTGAGATTGCAAAATCAATACAATGGTGGATAAATGTACCTAAACCGATTGTAATGATTATGTATTTAAGTAAACCGCCTGCAGGTGTTGCGATAAAGGGAATAGAGAAAAGTCCTACAACCATCTCAGCGCCTGCATGGAGTAAGCCTGTAAGTAAAAGAACTAAAAATACGTTCCACTTAGATTTTAACATTTTGTAGCCGCAAAGACCGAAAATTATATGGGAAAACGCACGAAGCATAACCCAGGGTCCTAACTGGATAAAGCCGAGCGCGCTGCCTACGGCAGTACCAATTACCGCAAAAGGTCCAACAAACATTGAAAGAATGCCGGGCACGTGTGATGCAAATGTAGCTGAGAATATTGGTTCTAAAATCAGCTTGATTGGCATAAACAACGGAATTGCAAGTGCTAATGCCGTAAGCAGAGCCGCTATAGAAATATCTTTTGCATTAAACTTAGAATTATTCATGAATATTCTCCTTTGTTGTCACGAAAAAACCAATCTCACATAAAATGTAATAAATTTCATTGCGGAGGTAATTTTATGTGGGGAAATGTTTTTCTTGATTGTTTGTTTTTATTTCTAATATGCTACGCAATTGTCAGCATATTTTATAACGTATCTGATTTTTTGTTAAGACAGTACTGCCGCTATCCAATGCAAGCTTTCTTTGTGCTGGAAATAACTCACGAAAGCAAAAGCATCGAATGTGATGTGCGGGTTGCACTGTCAAAAAGTATTAAGAACAAGTGTGCTTTGATGATTGTATGTGAGGGTCTTGACCTTGACGAATATACTCTTATTTGGCGTCTTACTGATAGCTTCGACCACGTTATAGTCACAACTCCTGATGAAGTAATAGCAAAAATTGATACTGCAAAAAGTATTAACGCGTCACAATAGTTCCGCCGCCTAGCAAACGGTCGCCGTCGTAAAAGACGCAAGCCTGACCAGGAGTAATTGAGCGTGCGGGAGCTGATAATGTAACCTTATACATATTATTTTCTGCTTTTACTGTGCAGGGTAGGTCGTGTGCTGAGTATCTTACTTTGCAGGAGCAACTGAACTCGTCTCCTAAATCAGCCATAAGATTTACATTGTCAATATAAAAGCTTTGGGAAAATTCCTCGCCCTTTTTACCAAGAACTATACTGTTATTATCAGGATTTATAGAAAGCACAAATCTTGGCTCGCCGTAAGCACCGATGCCCTTTCGCTGACCGTAGGTGTAGTTAAATATACCTGTGTGATGACCGATTACGTTACCATCGGTATCTAAAAAGTCGCCGGGGGAGTCATCTAAAATTTTTTTGAGATATGCATTTTTGTCCCCGTCAGGGATAAAGCATATGTCCTGACTGTCTTTTTTCTTCCAGACAGGAAGGTCAAATTCTTTTGCCAGCTCTCTTACATAATCCTTATTATAACCGCCTAATGGCATTAAAATTTTTGAAAGCTTTTCCTGAGAAAGAGCATATAAGAAATATGTCTGGTCCTTATCAAGACTTTCTGCTTTATATAGAGCATATACACCATCAACACACTCAATCCGTGCGTAATGTCCAGTTGCAACGAAATCGAATCCTTGCTCCATTGCGTAGTCAAAAAGTGCGCCGAATTTTATCGCTTTGTTACATATAACGCAGGGGTTAGGTGTTCTGCCTGCTTTGAATTCTTTCACAAAGGCTTCTTCCACAAGCTTTTTAAACTTTTCACGAAAATCCAAAACCTCAAAGGAAATACCGATTTTGTCGCATACATTTTTGGCGTCGTCAATAAACCCTGTATCGCCCTCGGTAAGTCTTAAGGTCACGCCGTGAACGCTGTAACCCTGTTTTTTTAAAAGAGCGGCAGCAACAGATGAATCTACGCCGCCACTCATGCCAATTAAAACTTTATTCATATCAGTCGTGTTTGTGACAGTCAGAGCAGCAGCCTGAGCACTTAATCTCTACAGGAGGCTCAATGCCTAAACGCTTATAGTAGTCATAGATTGCAGCGTTAATTGCTTCTTCTGCCAAAACTGAACAATGTACCTTAGCCGGAGGAAGTCCGTCTAAAGCTTCCATAACAGCTTTGTTTGTAAGCTTTAGGGCATCGTCAATAGTTTTTCCTTTTACCATTTCTGTTGCCATAGAGCTTGTAGCAACGGCAGCGCCACAGCCGAAGGTTTTGAATTTAACTTCTTTTATGATGTTATCTTCAATTTTCATATAGATTTTCATTATATCGCCGCACTTGGCGTTGCCTACTTCGCCTACTGCGTTGGCGTCTTCAATTTCGCCCACGTTTCTGGGGTTTGCGAAGTGGTCCATTACCTTTTCAGAATACATTTATTTCAACTCCTTTGATACTTTTTCATAAAGAGGCGACATATCCCTGAGTCTCTGTACGATATTTGGGAGTACCTCTAATACATAATCAATATCATCACTTGTGTTGATTTCACCGATGGAAAGACGTAAAGAGCCATGGGCAATCTCGTGGGGAAGTCCTAAAGCAAGCAGTACGTGAGAGGGGTCTAATGATCCGCTTGTACATGCAGAGCCGGATGACGCTGCAATTCCGTTTAAATCAAGCATCAAAAGTAACGCTTCGCCCTCAATGAAATTAAAGGAAAAGTTCACATTACCTGGCAGACGGTCAATGGGGTGTCCGTTTAATTTAACAAAAGGAATTTTTTCAGGAATTTCCTTTATAAGTCTATCACGCATAGCACATAATTTTGCGCTCTTTTCTTCTAAATTGTTAGTTGCAAGCTCAATTGCTTTTCCAAGACCAACAATTGAGGATACATTTTCAGTACCTGCCCTGCGCGCTCGCTCCTGTGCACCGCCGTGCATAAATACTGCAGGAAGTACGTTTCTGCGGGCAAACATTGCTCCAACGCCTTTAGGTCCGCCGAATTTATGAGCAGAAAGGGACAAAAGGTCAATGTTCATTTCCTTAACGTCAATATTTATTGAACCAATTGCCTGTACTGCGTCGGTATGGAAAAGAACTCCATATTCTTTTGCGATAGCACCAATTTCAGCGATAGGCTCGATTGTACCAACCTCGTTGTTGGCAGTCATAATTGTAATTAAAATTGTATCGGGGCGAATAGAAGCTCGTAAATCATCAAGTGAAATTTTTCCGTATTCGTCAACCTCTAAGTAAGTAACTTCATAACCTTGCTTCTCTAAACTTTCTAAAGTATGCAATACTGCGTGGTGCTCAATTTTTGAGGTGATTATGTGTTTACCTTTCTTTTCTTTAGCAAGGGCGATGCCCTTAATTGCCCAGTTGTCAGCTTCGGTCCCACAACCTGTAAAGAAAATTTCTTTTGGGTCAGCATTAATTGCTTTTGCTACTTTTTCTCGGGCAGTCTCTACTGCCGCCTTTGCCTCACGACCAATTTTATATATGGAAGACGGGTTGCCGTAATGTTCGCATAAATACGGCATCATAGCGTCTAATACCTCTTTTTTAAGGGGTGTTGTTGCACTGTTATCAAGATAAATACTTTTTGCCAAAATTATCCCTCCTAAGCCATAATACTCTAACACAATATTATACATCAAACAAACTTAAAATTCAACACCCAAAAGGCAAAAATTAAAATAATTTGTTGTATGCTTTTTGCTTTAAAGTCATTTCAATTTCATCAAAGGAACGATTTTTGGCACAAATGAGTAAAATTGGATTTTCAGCCAAAGATGAAACAGGCGAAAAATTGGCAGACGGTATAGAAGAAATGGGGGTATTTTCATAGATGTAGGCATCTGCGACACTGTCTTCAGGAACTATTTCGTAACCTTTTTGTGTAAGGTAGTAGCTGATGTTTTCAAGACCTTTTTCTACTGAAATTTTCATATTTTTGTATCTCCTTGTAAAAAAATATAAATATAGTATGCTCAAAACAAAAAAAAACTTAACATTTTATTGATTTTGTTATACAATATATAACGACTTAACAGATGGCATTATGCTAAATAATTTTTTGGGAGGCTTCTTTATGGGAAGACTATTTGGAACAGACGGTGTCAGAGGCGTAGCCAACACCGAGTTAACCTGTGAGCTTGCCTATAATATCGGTAAAGCAGCAGCACACGTATTAACAAAGGAAACAAAACATAAACCGAAAATTTTAATAGGAAAAGACACAAGAATTTCAGGCGATATGTTGGAGGCAGCACTCTCCGCCGGACTTTGCAGTATGGGAGCAAGTGTAATCTCTCTTGGTGTTATTCCTACACCTGCAGTAGCATATTTAACCCGCAAATATGAGGCGGATGCAGGTGTTGTAATTTCTGCTTCTCACAATTCGGCAGAATTCAACGGAATTAAGATTTTTAACGGCAACGGATATAAATTAAGTGATGAAATCGAAGAAGAAATCGAGCATATCATCTTAGACAACGTTGAACTTGAAATTCCTACAGGGGATGCTGTGGGCACAATGTCAAAATGCGAGACAGCACTTTATGATTATAAAGAATTTGCAAAGTCAATGCTTTCAGGTGAGAGCTTGTCAGGCATGAAAATAGCAGTCGACTGTGCAAATGGTGCAAGCTA
The DNA here is from genome assembly GCA_017415145.1 of Clostridia bacterium. Taxonomy (GTDB): domain Bacteria; phylum Bacillota; class Clostridia; order UBA1381; family UBA9506; genus Congzhengia. The sequence goes on along the minus strand of JAFQJE010000025.1, from coordinate 6,016 downwards.
TAAAAGTTCAGTCGAAACCTTGGTAGAATTGGGTGCTGAGGTGTTCGTTGTTCACAACCACCCCAACGGCATTAATATAAATGCCAACTGCGGCTCAACCCACACAGACAAGTTCTGTGAATATGTAAAGAACATTGACGTTGATTTAGGTCTTACCTTTGACGGCGATGCAGACAGACTCTTAGTTGTTGATGAGAAAGGTACATTGATTGACGGCGACAAGATTATGTTAATCTGTGCAAGCTATTTAAAGGACCACGGCAAGCTTGCCAAGGACACGTTGGTTACAACTGTAATGACAAACTTAGGTCTTGTTAATGCAGCAAAAGAACGTGGCATTAAGATTGCACAGACCAAGGTTGGCGACAGATACGTATTGGAAGAAATGTTAAAATATGGCTATACATTGGGCGGCGAGCAGTCAGGTCACATTATATTCTTAGACTACAACACAACAGGTGACGGACTGTGTTCTGCACTCCTGCTTCTTTCAATTTTAAAGAAAACAGGTGAAAAACTTTCTGATTTATCATCAGTATTTACACCCTTGCCGCAGGTAATAATTAACGCGAAGGTGTCAAATGCCAAGAAAAACTCATATACGGAAGACGAGGTAGTTATGGAAGCTATCCGTGAGGTTGAGGAAGAATTTTCAGGAAACGGAAGAGTATTGATTCGTCCCTCAGGCACAGAACCCTGCGTTCGTGTTATGATTGAAGGACCTGAATATGAATTAATCAAGCAAAAAGCAAGCTATTTAGTAAAATTAATTGAAGCAAGACTTTCATAAAAAATTGGGAGGAAGATTATGCAAACAGTTATTATAACAGGTATGTCAGGGGCGGGAAAAACTTCTGCCATACACGTTTTGGAAGATATAGGGTACTACTGTATAGATAACATTCCTCCTATGCTTATTTCAAGCTTTATTACATTATGCGAAGGTTCAAACTTCAACACAAACAAAATTGCCTTTGTAGCTGATGCCAGAAGCGGAGAACTCGTTACTCACTTGTATACAGAAATTGATAAACTCCGTCGGGGTGGCAAAGAATGTACCGTGCTATTCTTAGATGCAGACGACGAAACTCTGATTAAGCGTTATAAGGAAACACGACGTAAGCACCCCCAAGGAGGAAATGGCAGGATTGCTGACGGCATAAGATTTGAAAGAGAACTGTTTTCTGAAATCAGGAAAAGTGCAGATTTGGTTATTGATACTTCAAACCTTTTGACACGGGAACTTCGTGAAAGGGTTGTGTCATACTTTGAATCTCATACCAGAGAATATGAACCCATTTCTGTAAATGTAGTGTCATTTGGATTTAAACGTGGTATTCCCTTAGATTGTGATTTGGTTTTTGATGTAAGATTTATGCCAAATCCTTTTTATGATGAGGAGCTGCGGGAAAAAACAGGCAAGACAAAAGAGGTGGCAGACTATGCACTCTCCTGTGAGTCGAGCCAACAATTCTTGCAAAAGCTTACAGATATGCTGTTGCACCTGTTGCCTTTATATATTGAAGAGGGAAAAAACTCTCTGGTTGTAGGCATTGGCTGTACAGGAGGTAAACACCGTTCTGTTGCGGTGGCAGAGTATCTTAAAAACACCATATCACAACAGAATTATTATGTATCAGTAAATCATAGAGACTTAGGGAATGAATAATCAAAAGACACTCCGTGTGGAGTGTCTTTTTTAATTTGCTACCGCTGCAAGTGCCTTTTTGTGTAAATAATGTAGATTTCTGTGCGAATAGTTCATAAGCTCTGAGATTTCCTCCCAGCCGTAGCCGTCTATATATCGGTAGCGAAGGAGTAGTGACTCCGACGCGTCATTAACATTGTCTATTTCTTTTTCAATCGCTCTCTTTTCTTTTAATAATGTGCTTATTTTTTTGCACAGACGCACCATTTCGTCATTTATATCTTGTGTTGTTTTTTTTGCAATAGAGCAATCGAATGTTCCAAGTGCCATGGAGAAGTCATGGAACATTCTGTAATGCTCTGCAAATCGCTTTAACTCTTTTAAGTTTACTCTGTAATGCTCAAGGTTTTCTTTTGTCAATAATTTTCACGCCCCTTGTAGGAATACTTTAATTTGTCGCTGTTGTACTGCTTGCATGTTTTATAAAAACTGCAATTTCTTAGGCTGCATACAAGTTCGTAGAGAATTGTACATTCACCCCTATGATAAGCGAAACAATCTGTCTTTACCTTTGTTGAATTCATAATATTCATCCTTTCTTTTAGTTTACATACCAAGTTTAACATATTAAATATAATTTGTCAAGCATATTAAATGTTTCGTTTAATTTGTTAATAATTTGTTGACAAATAGGTTTTTATATTGTATAATGTATAATATACTAAACAAATATGGGAGGTAGTGAATATGAATATCGGAGATATAATTAAAGAATACAGAGCGAAATACAACGTGACAATGGACGACTTTGCACAGATGAGCGGTCTTAGCAAAGGGTATATTTCTATGCTTGAGAAAAATGAAAATCCAAGAACAAAGCTACCAATTATGCCTACTACAAAAACACTGCAGGCCGTATCACAGGCTCTGAATATCTCGGTTTCTGAGCTTATGAATAAGCTTGGCGGACGGAAGAATGAGGAAAACTTTATTTCGCCTGAAAGAATGGTATTAGTACCTGTTGCAGGCGTGGTTCGTGCGGGCAGCGGCGGTCTTGCTATGTATGAAGACATGGGAACAGAAAGTGTAGATGTGTGCACCTTGTCAGGATATGACTACAATGATTTTTTCTATCTTGTAGTTAAAGGCGACAGTATGGAGCCACGACTCTACGAGGGAGATATGGTGTTAGTACGCAGACAGGCATCAATTGACAGCGGGTCTTATGCTGTGGTTACAATAGATGAGGAAGAGGGAGTTGTAAAAAAGGTAGAATTCGATAAAAATTCTATAACCCTAGTTTCTCAGAATCATAATTATCCCCCCAGAAAGTTCTCGGGTCAAGAAATGGAAAGAATACGAATTATCGGAAAAGTAATAGAAAGTAAAAGTAAGTTTTAATAAAAAAAGAGCGGCTGTCGCCGTTCTTTTTTTATTAAAATAACAACTTAGATAAATTAGAATGTGAATTGTTATCACTGATTTTTTTAGCAGGTATACCTCCCCATGTAGTACCGGGTTCTGTAATGGATTTGACAACTACTGCGTTTGCGCCAATAGAAACATCGTCTGCTATTGTAATATCACCAATTATTTTTGCACCACTTGCAATGAATACATTGTTGCCGATAAGAGGGGCTTTGTCAGATCCATTTGTAGCTCCGATATTCACGCCTTCGTGAATTCGGCAGTTCCTTCCCACTTTTGCTTTTGAATTAACTACAATATGACCATAATGTGGAATTGAAAGACCTTTGTCAAAAGTATTAATAGGTATAGAAAAACCAAGTTTTATACTTAAGCGATGGTGTTTAAACTTACAGTACAATTTGTGGATAATATAAAATTTATTGTATGTGGATTTGTAGGAAAAATATTCTAATTTGCGTAAATTGACTTGAAATTTCCATATTTCATCTCCTAAAAATTTTGGTTTAATGCTGATTCGATTTGAAGCTTTCGCATCTTGAATTAAATATTCCGTTAATAATGATTTGCTGTTAATAGGCATTTTGCATCCTCCTAAATAATAGATAAATACAGCGTCTAACATTTATTATATAATAAAGGATGTTAGGTTATAAATTTTTACAAGCGACATTACTTTTGTTGGAATTGAGCTATTTTACCAATTTTATTTCGTCATTTTGTATCAACCATATTTTATCAAATTTTTTAAGGTTCTGATTAATACAAATACCAACCTCATTCATGTGATCGACTTTAGCATAAGATATGGGTAAGTCCTGCCAATCAAAGTATTGTTTCATGCTTTCGCCATATGAAGTTCCAGCTATGGCGGATTGCGTGAAGACAGAATATCCGTTGTTTTCATTCAAGGAAATGATCAACAGGCTATCTTCAGAATTTGTGTAATTCTCTTTCATTTTTGAGGAAAGGGAGTCAGTCCTATTGCTATAGTCGTATATTGCTGTTAGTTTATGACTTGCAGAAATGGAAAAAGCAATAAAAATGCATATTGCAAAAGGCACTAAAGATTTTAATGAACTTGTTGGCGCGTTGTTAAGCAGAAACGAATATATCAAACATATAAAGAAAATAGTAGGATATGTATGCATCTCACCGGCGCTGCCCATTGCTATATGAGGCAATGATATTATTATTGCACCTACAATTAATGCAAAAATTTTGATGATGTTCTCTCTTTTTTGAATTATTCGTACTAATAGATACATCATATAACACAAAAACATAACACTTAACAATAAAGTTATTATAAAAGGAATGGGTGAAGATGTCTTAACAAATAGTGAAATAGTATCTATACCTGTCATTGCATTCGCAAAAATGTTTACAAAGTTTTTTAATGCTCCTAGTGAAAATAAAGACAATGAATATCTCGAATTGGGGTTACCTAAAGTTATACTTCCCAGCAAGGCAAAGCGCAAACTGAAATAAACAATCACAAAAGCGCAGGCTATTATTACCGCATTTAGGGTTTTGATGCGGATTTTTTTATCCGTAAAAATTGAGCTTATTCTTTTTGAGGATATCATAATGCTTAAAAAAGGAATCACACAAATCCAAACCATACCTGACTCTTTCCACAATGTAGAAATTGCACAGAAAAAAACATAGTTTAATTTGTTAGGATATTTAATATATTGATACATTCCTATTAGACCAAACAACAGGCCGCATGCCTGATTTAAACCATCGGGCGAAACTATTGTTGCATATATAGCAGATGAAAACATTGCATATAATACACAAAAATTAACAACCCAATCTTTAATTTCAAAATGACGTAAGCATTTTTCCATATAATATACAGATAGAATATGTGCTGTGATTACAAAGGCTCTGTTCAAATATGGGAACAACATAGGAATTTGTCCCAAGAGAAAACCAAATAACGCATCAAACGGTCGCCAAAAAAGTTCATTAGGCAAAAGTTGTGTTAATTCCGGATTAAGATTGGGAGATGTTAAATAATACCAGTCATCAGCTAATGGTGAGATTTTTAAAGTTAATAAAAAAAGTATAGCGAATGATAAAAAATAAAAAATACATCTATATTTTGATTTCATAAAGGTCCTCCGTTACTTCCAATTATTTATTTTTCCATTAGTTACCAGATAGCTGTTTTTTGCAATTTTTGCCATGTATTCATCAGAAAGAGAATCGGAATAAAAATTTTCAATTAGGCCATCCGGATATTTTTCAAAAAACCTTCTTACCTTTTCCTCACCGTAACAATTCAGACCTGTATATTTACCGGTATTGCTGCATACTAAAGATGCAATCAGATCAACGCCCAGGTTTTGCGTTATGGGTTTTAGCAAAAATTCAGGGGATGCAGAGATAACAATATCTGTAGCTTCCTTTTGTGATAAGTACCACGGAGCTATTTTTTTGCCATGTTTTGCCCAAAAATCGCAAATAGATGCATCGACATCTTTGATGCCATTTAAAAAAGTATAAAATTGTTCTTTAAATTCTGTTTTGTTATGTATTTTAAAAAGATACTTTAGTAATGCAAAAACCTGCCGTGGAAAATATACAAGTAATTTGGGAGAATTTTTTATGCAATAAATGTAAAAGTCAACGGTACTGTCACCGTCATATATAGTCCTATCAAAATCATATACGTTCAAAAAAATCTCTCCTTTTTATACTACATAGAGGATAAAGTACATGAGTATTGCGTATAAAAGAACCATAAAAAGTAAAATTTTATCTTTTAATATTACCTCGGTAGGGTCTCCGTCTGAATCCTGTTCTATGTTGAGATTGTATTTGAGCATTATCAAAATAACCATTGGAACAGTCCATATCAGATAGGAATTGTTATTTATTTTTGATAAGTCCAGTGTCCACATAGAGTAAAATACCAGAGTCAGACAT
>JAFQJE010000024.1 GCA_017415145.1 Clostridia bacterium | reverse complement strand
GGTGGTTACTATGGCAGAATATACATTGCCTCACAACATAGTTTTAGAAAACAAGCAAAAAATGTCCGTAACAGGTGTTGAGGATGTTGATACCTTTGATGAAGGGAAAATCGTTCTCTATATCACAGATGACACCCTTATTATCGAAGGGGACGATTTACATATACAGAAACTCGATGTCACATCGGGCGAACTGGTCATCGAGGGTGAAATTTACGGCATCACATACACAGGCAATGATAAATCCTCTCGAGGCTCCAAGGGATTTTTCAAAAAGCTTATGAAATAGGTGGTCGGATGTTTACTATTTCCCGTGAAGTTACGATTTTTCTCTGGTCTGTCCTATGTGGTGTAGTTATCATGATGATGTATGATATATTTTCCCTTGCAAGAAAAACAAGTGGCTTTTCAATTCTTGTATGCAACATCTGCGATGGTTTGTTTGTGGTTTGTGCCTCAGGTGTTATGATTTTTGTGGTTTTTTGCGTGTCTAACGGATATGTAAGGGCGTATGAATTTATCGGTGCCGCAATAGGGGGTATCCTCTACAAAATTCTCCCAAGCCGTTACATTACGTTTATTATGCAAAAAATTCTGCTGTTTTTTTACTCTATTTTCGCAAAAATTTTAAAAATACTATTGACACCAATCGGTTTTATGTATAAAATTATATGTAGTATTATAGGGTTATTGTATAAAATGTTGATGAAACTCTTTACACCACTTTGTAATAGAGTCTCTATGCACTTACATACTTTGAAAAAAACCTTTAAAAAAACGTAGGAGTATTGCTATGGCAAATTCTGTGAAAACAGGTAAAAAAATAAATTTAAGAGTTTTTACAAAAAGAATCTTGTTCTGTTTTTTGTTTATATACCTTTTGGTATCATTGATTTCACAGCAGTTTAATTTTGCGTCACTGAAAAAACAAAACCAAATCGTAGACGCAAAATTGGAAGAAGCTTTGAGTCACCAGGAACAGCTCAAAGCACAGTTTGAGGCAATTGATTCTGAAGACTACATCCGCAGAGTTATCCGCGAAAGACTTGGCTATACAAGACCTAACGAAACGGTTTTTGTTGACGCCACAAAATAATACATAAGAAGTAATTTACAGGAGGAAAGGTTTTAATGGCATTAGAACCGGGAAAAGTAGTTGAAGGTAAGGTTACAGGCATTACACAGTTTGGTGCCTTTGTTTCTTTTGACAACGGAAAGACAGGACTTGTTCATATTTCCGAGGTAGCACTTGAATATGTCAAGGAGATAAAGGATCACCTGAAGGAAGGGGATACCGTTAAGGCTAAGATTTTGTCAATAAACAAATCCGGTAAAATCAGCCTTTCTATTAAGCAGGCTCTTCTTAACGAGCGTGCAGCAACAAGACGCAGTGCCCCGCATAAAAGACCTCCAAAAAAACCTGATGATTTTGACTGGTCCAAAAAAACTTCTCAGCCCTCAAGTTTTGAGGAAATGATGGCAAAGTTTAAACAGGACAGTGACGAAAAGCTTCAGGATGTAAAACGTGGTTTAGATTCAAAACGCGGTTCAGCCTACAAGCGTTCCTCAGGCTCATATTAAAAATTTGCGGCAGCCTATGAGTTGCCGCTTATTTATTTTGTTCTAAGGAGAAAACCATGACAAATGCACAAATAAAAGAAAAATATTTTAAAAACGATACCGTTCTTTGGGAGGGTTCCCCAAACAAGGTGCCTGTTTTTTCGAAAGCAGATTTTCTACTTGTACCCTTCTCTCTTATATTTGGCGGTTTTTTACTAGGGTATGCTATACTTTCTGCTATTGCAATGCTTGCCGGTCAGGGAATATTGTTTTCTCTAACTGGTATTACATTTTTGATTTTAGGAATATATCTTATATTTTTAAGATTATGGTACAGAAAAAAAAGAATCAGCCGCGAGGTTTATTTTGTAACAAACAAGCGGGTCTTTGGCTTTGACACAATGCGGGATAACGTATTATTTGATATACCGCTTAGAGACGTGGAACTATGTCTTGGCTATAAAAGTCTTGAACTGGGCGAGGCAAACTCCATAGGTGATTTCATTTATGGACTGGGGCTTGATATTTTCTTCAGAAAATTTTCAAAAGAAACCCCCGCCTTTAAGTATATTGACAATATAGAAAAAGTTTGTAAAATTATTATCTCAAATATCGAGAAAGAAGACGGTACTGACGATGACTCACTTTTTATCTGATATAGCAGGCAAAGCAGGATTCACACTTTGCCAGACGCAATTACAGCAATTTAAAACTTACGCAGACCTTTTGGTGGAATGGAACGAAAAAATGAACCTTACCGCCATCACCGAACCTGACGAGATTGCCACAAAGCATTTTGTGGACAGTCTTTATGGACTTAAATTCTTAGCTGGCAGAAAAAAAATTATAGACGTAGGTACAGGTGCCGGCTTTCCAGGTTTACCTTTAAAAATTGCAAAACCTGACATTGAACTTACACTACTTGACTCTTTAAATAAGCGAATCACCTTTTTAAACGAGGTGAAAAATCAACTGGGATTAGACAACGTTACCTCTATTCACTCACGAGCAGAAGACGGTGCAAAATTAGGCTCTCTACTTCGTGAGAGCTTTGACGGGGCAGTATCACGAGCTGTTGCAAATCTTTCCTGTCTTTGTGAATACTGTCTGCCATACATTAAACGAGGTGGAGTATTTTTAGCATATAAAGGACCAGAGGTTGAAGAAGAGTTAGCGAGTGCTCAAAACGCTATCGAAACCTTAGGCGGTGAGGTTACAGGAGTATTTAAATACAACATTCCCGCAACAGATATAACACACTCAGTTGTGGTAATTACAAAAATCAAATCTACACCTGATAAATTTCCAAGACTTCAAGGGAAAATACAGAAAAAACCATTATAAATAATTATTTCAAGCAACGGTTTTGCCGTTGCTTTTTTATTTGTCGAATTATCGTTGTAATTCGACAAATAGATGTATATTTCACTAAAGGATTGGGAAAACTACTTATCGAATAAGTAGTATTGGAAAATATACAAAGGAGGAATACTTTTTGGACATCACTATATCCATCAAAAAAAACGTACTGGTTGTATCGTTGTCAGGAGAACTCGACCACCATACAGCAAAAAAAGTAAAAGACATAACCGAGGAGGCTATCAAAAACAAGAGTGTCACAAATCTGGTATTTGATTTTACCAACCTTACCTTTATGGACAGTTCAGGCATCGGCGTAGTAGTAGGCAGATACAAGCTTATAGATTCATTAGGAGGTCGTGTGGCAATCGTAAACTCTTCTGCTTCAATTGACAGGTTATTTACCATGTCAGGTATTAAAAAAATCATCGCCGTACGTCCCACCCTTTCAGGAGCAATCAATTACCTTCAGGAGGAAATTTCTTAATGAACAACAATATGAAATTAGAGTTTTTAGCAATATCTGATAACGAAAAATTTGCCCGCACTGCGGTTGCTGCATTTATCACCCAGTTAAATCCCACACTGGACGACATAGAAGATGTAAAAGCTGCAGTATCAGAAGCCGTCACAAATTCCATAATTCACGGATACAAAAATATAAGCGGAAATGTGTATATAACCTGCACCTTAAGAGAAAGTGAGGCCGAAATAGTCATTTCGGACAAAGGTTGCGGCATTGAAAATATTGAACTTGCACGCACACCACTTTACACAGGCAGCAAAGATTCTGAGCGCAGCGGTCTGGGATTTACAGTGATGGAAACCTTTATGGATGCCATTACTGTTGAAAGTGTTCCGGATAAAGGAACCACCGTAACACTTGTTAAAAAGATCAATAGTCCCTCCCCTTCTTCCCTGTAATGAGGTGCGGTGTGGATAAGTTTAAAAAGGATACTACATATAAAAACATCCGTGCCGCTCAGGCAAAGGATATTCAGGCAAAGGAAAAATTAGTAGAAGATAACATGGGACTTGTTATAAGTATAGCAAAACGATTTTACAATCGTGGATACGACCCGTGTGACATAAATCAGTTAGGGGTTATAGGACTGCTTCGTGCAATTGACAATTTTAATCCTGATTTAGGGCTAATGTTTTCCACATATGCCGTGCCTATGATTTTGGGAGAAATCAAACGTTTTCTTCGAGATGACGGACCTTTAAAGGTGAGTCGTTCAATCAAACAGACCGCCGCACAGATTACAGCATTTGTGGAAAAAGAAACAAAAGAAAAGGGGGTATCACCGGGTGTTGTTGAAATCGCAGAAAATCTTGGAATTTCTCCTGAAGATGTTGTAGCAGCAATGGACGCCACCGCCCCTCCCGAATCAATAAACTCAACAATAGGCAACAGTAACACAGAACTTTCTGATTTACTGCGTGCAAATATTGACGAGGGACAAATCATAACTAAAATTGACGTAAAATCCGCTATTGAAAAGCTGGACAGTCGAGAGAGAATAATCGTTACAATGCGGTTTTTTATGGATAAAACTCAGACAGACATAGCAAAAAAACTGGGAATATCACAGGTTCAGGTTTCAAGGTTGGAAAAAAAGATACTCGAAAAACTGAAAAGATTACTTATGTGCGAAAATTAAAAAATATATCATTGGTGCTAAAAAACTATTGACAAGTTCCCTTAAAATATGATAACCTTAATATGTATTAACAACGAAAGAAGGTCATCACTTGATTAAGGCATACATAAAAAATGGCATTATCCGTGTTGTTTCAGGAAAAAAATCAACAGAATATCCTACCGGTGCAGCCGCTGTATCATTAGGTGGAAAATGGGACTTTGAAAATCCTTACGCCTACTTTGCAGACTACAACGAAGATGAATTATCAAAGCTTGCTGCCTCAGAACTTGCAAAACTTATTGCCATAAACGATTTCGGCATGGAATCTCTTGCCGAGTTTGACAACTCAAGAAAAAATAAAGTTTATTTCGGTAAAAATTTCAGTATTTCTTACGAGTTAGCCGACACGGTCGTTCCCTGCTTTACATTAACTTCAGCAAAAGAACTTTTTGCCCTTGAAATTTTAACTGCAGCAATGAATAAAAAGCCTTTAAAAATTTGCGAAAACTGTGGTGGGTATTTCTTCCCCTCAGGCAGAACAGATTCTGTTTATTGTGACAGAATTACAGACAACGGATATTCCTGTAAAAAAATCGGCGCACACAGACAATACCGCCGTAACAGCCGTGCGAACGACTTAAAGAAACTGTACGACAAGGTTACAAAGCACAACCGCTACTTAAAATCAAAAGGTGCTATGAGTGCATATGAATATAACAACTGGATGAATGACGCATCTAAAAAGTATGCAGATTTTAAAGCAGAAAATATTACATCTGCTGAATTTGAAGCATGGCTCCTGGGCAAAGAAACACCCGCTCCCCGTACACGTTCAAGAAATACAATTTCAGATTACTTATTATAAAAAATGAGGACCTCAAAGGTCCTCATTTTTTATAGCATCTTTAATATTTTTCATCATATACAATGACCCAAGAGCAATCACTACTCCATTATTGCCTGCAAGCTCTAATGCTTTTTTCAAAGCATCACTGTTTTCTTTTTCCTCGTATACATTTTTTATATATTGCCTTGCAGTTTTTGACAGCTTGTCTACAGTTTCACGTCGTGGATTATCAACCTCTGTCACGACCACTGTGTCTGCTATTTCCGAAAGTCTTTTTATGCAATATTCGTAATCCTTATCCTTTAACATTCCAAAGACACATATTGCCTTTTTATCTATAACTTCTCTTGCCGTTTCAACAAACGCACGCATGCCATCTGCATTATGAGAACCATCTGCTATAACTAACGGATTACGATTTAAAATCTCAAATCTTGCAGGCCATTTTGCCCGATTTAGGCCATTTTTTATATTTTCTGCAGAAACTCTGAAGCCGCCGTCATTTAAAAGCTTGACGACAGAAATGGCGGTTATCGCATTATATACCTGATACTTTCCTACAAGGCTTGTGTGATAATCTTCACCTTTGTATGAAAAATTACTGCCATCAAGACCCATAGTATTGATTATAAGCGTATCGTCAGTTGCCAAAGTGAAGGGCGAGTCATTTTTACTGGCAGTTTCTTTTATAACTTCAAGTGCTTCATTCGGCTGATACATATAAGAAAGTACAGGAACACCTTCTTTTATGATTCCACACTTGTTTTTTGCAACATCACGAACAGTATTCCCAAGGTAATCGGTGTGGTCTAAGCTGATAGATGTTATAACGGACAAAACAGGTATTTTTATAATGTTTGTAGCATCAAACGTGCCTCCAAGCCCAACTTCTAATACTACTGCATCACATTTCTCTTTTTCAAAATATAGGAAAGCTGCAGCAGTGATGAGTTCAAACTCCGTAGGGTGTTCATATCCTTCATCTGTCATTATTTTTACGCTATCAGCTACAGTAGACATAATTTCTGTCAAATCACCATCGGGTATTGTAGTGCCGTTTATTTGGACACGCTCATTAAACTCGTAAATAAATGGTGAGGTGTAAAGTCCTGTTTTGTATCCTGCATCAACCAAAGCATTATGTATGTATAAAGACGTGGAGCCTTTGCCGTTTGTACCTGCTATATGAATAAATTTCAGTTTATCCTGAGGGTTACCCAACAGCTCACAGAGTTTTTTTATTCTTTCAAGTCCCAGCTTTGAGCCAAACTTTTTTGAATTATCTATAAATTTTATTGCCTCTTCTCTGTTCATATTAACCCTCCTCTTTTCATAAATACAGTATAATACCAATGGTAAAAAAAGTCAATAAATATCCATATAGTATATTATATCAAATGTAAAGCAAATTTATAGCATTTTTGAGGGATAGGAAAAAGGCATGAAAATCAGAAAAATAGAATATAATCTGACTCTTTAACATTTCCTTTTGTTCTTATATGCTTTTCCAATATCCGTAGGTGTTTGTTATCGGGTCTTTAAAAATAGGAATTTGAGGTGTCATAAAGGTTAACACCATAAAAATTACCCCAATCAATAAAAGTATTGCAAATGCCTTTGAGGACGATTTGCAGTATACAAGGTCATTTTCTAAAATGCGTGTCTCTGCACAATAGCTTACTGCCGCAGACACAAAGAAGATAGCTATATTCACCCAATCGGGTGTAGGGCCAAATGCCCCGTTGATGACGTAGTACAGTACAGGAATTAAAACTGTCCCCAAAACTATACCTATAAGCTTTGCACACCAGAAATTCTTATAGTCCTTGCCTATATACCTGCTCTCAATAATTGCAAATACAAGCACAGGAAAAAACAACAACTTCATATGCTCCCATATGGATTCATTTACAGCAGAAAAAGGTGCGACTAAAACACTTTCGTTTGTCCAGTCAAAGAGAAAGTGTAAAATCACACCTGCTACCGCTGTAAAAATAAATCCGCCAAGTTGCCATAACCATAACGATTTTTTCATATATACCTCCGCAACATATTTTATAATTAATTATATTGCAGAGGTAGAGATTTTTATACCGCTATTCCTTTATTTGTACTTCCCTTAATTTGCTCCTTCGTTCTTTATAATCAGGACAAATATATGAAAGTTCTTCATAAAACTTTGCCGAATGATTTGCCTGTAAAAAATGTGTAAATTCATGCATCACCACATATTCTATACATTCTAAAGGTGCAAAAATGAGATTTTTGTTAAATGTCAGAATACCTTTTGCAGGATGACAGCTTCCCCAACGGGACACCATTTTGCGAAATTTTATCTCGGGGTATCCCACTCCCCGTTTTTCAAAATACGGATATACTTTTTGGCAACAATCTTTCACAAGTTCTACAAACTCTTTTTCAGTATAATACTGCACACGAGGTAAAATCTTTCGTGTTTCATATTTTTCTAGTGCTTTAAATATCAAGTACGCCTTTGAAACAACAAATGCATCAACTGCTCTTTTCGATACCCATCTGTTTGCAGAAACGGATATCTTGCCATCAGGATATATGCGAAGATTTATATTTTTTACTTTTTTAATCTCAAAATCGTATTCTATTGTTTCGTTGTTTGTTTCAATCGTTCTTTTCATTTTTTCGTCCTACCTTAATTCCGTAAACAATGCAAAAAACCGCATATGGAATCAAAAGAAACAGCCACACAACAGAATATACAGGGGGTAAAAAGATACTTATGACCGCAAGTATGCCCATAATTACCATCAGGATACCTATAAATCGGTTTATTTTACGTGCTTTGTAAGCCTCAACATCATAGTTGTTTATATAGTCAAATTTCGGCATATAATTGCCCATAACTATAAAAATTCCTGCCACTATAAGCATCGCAACACGTCTTATATCTATCATCATGCCCAGACCATAAAGCAGTGTTACAACCTGCAAAATAATTGCCATTATGGGAATAATCCACTTTGTAACGGTTGTAAATTTTTTGCGTTCACCGTATTGTTTTATCATGATATCATTAATAACACAACAAATAATCTGTAAGATAACCATCATAACAGGAAGTCCGAAAACCACAAATCCCTTTGATGCAAAGTTATCAGGTTGATTATACATGTTAAAATGTATCGCCATAGTTTCGGGTAGTTTATCCCAAAGTGCCACTCCTAAAAGAATGGGTAAAATACATACCGCACACGTTATAATTAAAGTTTTCCATTTCATAAATTTCATTGCTTGTTACCTCCTAACATATAAATCCATGTCAATATTTCTTCAAATACTGATGTATTTAAATCATAATAAATATAATTTTTGTACTTTTCTTCCACGATTAAATCTGCTGATTTTAATTTTGATAAGTGGTAAGAAACGGTTGCACCTGTTAAGTTAAACTGCTGAGCGATTTCTCCTGCCGATTTTCTCCCACCCTTTAGCATCTGTAAAATATCACGTCTTACAGGGTCTGATATTGCCTTTAATGTTTCATTCATTGCCACGTTTGTCACCTCTATTTAGAAAACTGTCTAAATAGATTATATGTTAAAATATTTGATTTGTCAATACCTATTTAGATTTTTTTCTAAATAGTTGTCTGATTATAAGAATATCGTTTTAATCCTTTTTGTAATTCGGTCACTTTTATCTTGATTTTTGTAAGAGACATAAAGTATAATAAAATAAACAGTTATTTCTACAGGAGGAATCAATATGGAATTTGAAAAATTAATAAAAGAAAGATATTCGGTAAGGAATTTCTTGCCCGAACACTTAAAAGATGAAGATATTAGAAAAATCCTCGCAGCAGGACATCTTGCACCCACAGGCTGCAATTTTCAGCCCCAGAGAATTCTGGTAATGAACACAGACGAATCTATAGCCAAGTTAAAAAACTGCACCAAATGTCATTTTAACGCCCCCTGTGCTATGCTTGTCTGCTACAACAAAAACGAAAGCTGGGTAAGAAAATACGATGGTGCTCTCTCTGCTCCTGTGGATGCCTCAATAGTTACTACACATCTGATGCTTGCAGCTCACAATATAGGTGTAGGAAGTTGTTGGGTAATGCATTTTGACCCTCAGGCTATGAGGGAGAATTTCAATATTCCGGAAGAAGTAGAGCCTGTGGCATTGCTGGTGATGGGATACCCCGAAGAAAATGCAGAGGCGCATCCATTCCACAGCACATTCCGCCCTATAGAAGAAACAGCAATATACGAAACATTCTAATAAAAAATCGAGGCTGCGCCTCGGTTTTTTATTACATATTTTTCCCTATTTTATTATTTTTACTCACATTTGTATACAGGAATAAAAAAGTAGCGGCTCTTAATTACTGTTTTTCTCGTAATTAAGAGCCGCTACTGATTACTCTTGAAATCAGTCATATGGTTAACCTCCATTTCTCTATCTACCTTCTGCGTCTTTCCTACATTTAATTCAACACACATTTTTTCTTTCTCTAAGTGAGACTACCTGATGTTTAAACTGTATTTAGTTGCAAAAGGTGAATTCCCTGACTTTTTAACTAAGATTATCAATTATAGTTCGGACGGTTACTTCTTTCCTCTTCCTCTGTTTTTTATATATTAATTTTACTTCTTTTTTGTCCGAACCCTCCGTCTGTTACAATGTATCCCGTTTAAAAAGTCACGCCTACATTTTCATTGGACTCTACCTGCCTCTCTCTTTGGTTCACTTATAATGTAACACATTTATCTGCCACATTCAATTGACAAAATCACAGAAACTCATTACCCATTTTTGTCTAAATGGGAGAAATTGCTTTGACTGTCTATTTTTTTATTTACAAATCGGATTTCCTTATGATAAAATGAAAATATGGGCGTGAAATTTATTTCACGCCCATATTTTCTATTGCACTATTTATATCTGATAAGCTGTTGGATTTCTTTATAGCTTTTGTTGTTTTCTTGTCCTCAGGAAAATTACGCATTATATATAGCCAGATTTCTTTTAGTCTGTGCACCGTGTAATGTTCACATCCCAAAACCTTAAGGTATCTTTCCTCTAGCTTTTTCGAAAAGTCTATTAACTCCTGAATTTTTATTTTTTCTCCACCTTTTATTGTTCTGAAAATCGCAGGATTGCCAATAGCACCTCTGCCTATCATAACAGAGTTTATATCAGGATAACGCTCACAAATTCTAAGATAATCCGAAACTTTAGTAATGTCACCATTATAACACAACTTATGGCGAGAGTTCTTGTAAGCATAATCAAAGGCTTCCATATTAGGTGTACCGCTGTACAGTTCCTCTCTCACTCTGGGATGCACTATAAGCTCTGTTGCAGGGTATTTGTTGTAAATCTCTATAAGCTCACAAAATTCATCATGTGAATAAAACCCCGTGCGTGTTTTTAATGACACCTTGATATTGCCGTGAGAAAAAATATAATCAAGTAATCCATCAAGATAATCTGTATCCCGCAGAGCACCTGAACCTCTTTTTTTCTTAACAACAGTTCCCGAGGGGCAACCAAGATTAAGATTCACTTCATCATAACCTAAATCCTTAACCTTTTTTGCAAGTTCGCAGAACGCCGCCCCGCTTGAGCATAATACCTGAGGAATTACTTTTACACTGTTATTTTCAGGAAGTATATCTCTTAGAGTTTTTACACTTATACGTTCGTTCTCCGTTGGAACAATAAACGGTGCAAAATATGTGTCTACACCTAAAAACTTTTCATGGTGTGTGTTTCTGTATGTATATGTAGTTATTCCCTCCAAGGGTGCAAAATACAGTTTCATTCCTTCTCCTTATAAAATACTTCTATGAGTTTTAGCCCGTTTGCTGGAAGCGTCACTCCCGCATCAGCTCTCTTTTTAGCGTCAAAGATATTTTCTACATCACTGACATCAATTTTTCCTGTACCAACATCAAACAGTGTACCCGAAATGATACGAACCATATTGTATAAAAATCCATCTGCATTTATTTTTATTTTTATTAATCCGTCTGTATCTGATATATCTATAAAATTCACTGTACGAACAGTTGACTTTTTGGTTTTACCTATTGACGAAAACCCCAAAAAATCATGTGTGCCCAAAAGCTTTTTTGATGCTTCTCTCATCTTTTCCACATTAAGAAACGTCTCATTAAAGTAAACGTATTTTCTCAAAAACACGTCGGGTTTTTTTGTAGCGATTGTGTATTCATAAGTTTTAGATACGGCATTGAGTCTGCTGTGAAAACGTTCATTAACCTCTTCTATTGATGTAACCAATATATCAGCAGGAAGATAATGATTTAGATACTCCATTATTTCGTCCGCTTTTTTATCTGTGTGGCATTTAAAGTTTGCGGTCTGTGCCAGTGCGTGTACGCCTGCGTCTGTTCTGCCTGAAGCAAAAATTTCGACGTGACGGCCACACATTAGACTTAGAACATTTTCAAACTTTTCTTGTATTGTGTTTTTTGTATTTTTCTGACGTTGCCAGCCGTTGTATTTTATGCCGTCATATTGTATGGTAATTTTATAATTTTTCATAAATATCACTCCAACGACAAAAGTATAACATATAAACTTAAAAAGAGCAAGGCTTTAGCCTTGCTCTTTTTATATGTGTTTTTATAAAAATCACGTAATTGTTTGATTAAACCAACTCGATAATTGCCATTTCAGCAGCATCACCGCGTCTGGGGCCCATCTTTAATACTCTTGTGTAGCCACCGTTACGGTCTGCATATTTAGGAGCGATTTCTTCAAACAGTTTATAAACAACCTCTTTATCCGTAATGTAAGACAATGCCTGTCTTCTTGAATGTAAGGTGTTCTTTTTGCCAAGTGTGATCATCTTATCAGCGATGCATCTTACTTCTTTAGCCTTAGCTTCTGTTGTAACGAGCTTACCATTAGCAAGTAAAGCTGTTGTAAGGCCTCTGAGCATTGCGATACGCTGGTCTGTAGGACGACCTAATTTTCTTGTTCCCGGCATCTTAAAACCTCCCTAAAATTTTAATGTTTTAGTCTTCGCGTTTTGCAAAAGACTGACCAAGTGCATGAAGTTTTCCGATAACTTCATCCAATGACTTACGACCTAAGTTACGAACCTTAACCATATCGTCTTCTGTTCTGTTTGTGAGGTCTTCAACTGTGTTGATACCTGCACGCTTCAGACAGTTGTAAGAACGAACTGATAAGTCTAACTCTTCGATTGTCATCTCAAGCACTTTTTCTTTCTGACCAATTTCTTTTTCAATTAAAATGTCAGCATTCTTTGCTTCTTCTGATAAGTCAATAAACTGCATTAAATGCTCGTTTATGATTTTTGCTGCCAAGCTTACTGCTTCAGATGGATCAATTGAACCGTCTGTCCAAACTTCCAATGTAAGTTTGTCGTAGTCAGTAATCTGACCAACTCTGGTGTTTTCTACAGAGTAGTTAACTCTGTGAACAGGTGTGTAAATAGAGTCAACGGGGATAACACCGATGATGTTCTGATTTAACTGCTTGTTTCTTTCAGCTGAAACGTAACCTCTGCCTTTAGCAAATGTAATTTCCATATAAAGCTTTGCATCTTTGTTTAAAGTTGCAATCTTTAAGTCAGGGTTGCAGATTTCAATATCTGAATCAAGCTTGATGTCGCCTGCTTTGATAACACCTTCGCCTTCAGCTTCGATGTAAACAACCTTAGGTGTGTCACAATGAAGCTTAACTGCAATCTGCTTGATGTTTAAGATGATTTCTGTAACGTCTTCCTTTACACCGGGAATTGTTGAGAACTCATGTAAAACACCGTCAATCTTTACAGAAACAGCTGCAGCACCAGGAAGCGATGAAAGCAACATTCTTCTTAAAGAGTTACCAAGTGTTGTGCCGTAGCCACGTTCTAACGGTTCTGCAACAAATTTGCCGTATTTACCATCTTCGCTGATTTCCACGCACTCAACGTTTGGCTTTTCTATTTCTAACATAAAGTTAACCCTCCCTCATTATTATTCGCATACTATGTGTGTAAACACACAAAGCCAAGGGTAATTGCAAGTAATATCCAGAACAATACAGATATTATTTTGAATATAACTCGACGATGAGATGTTCTTCGATTTCAAGGTCGATATCTTCACGCTTAGCGAGTGAAACAACCTTACATTCGTAAGCATCCTTGTTTACATCTAACCAAGAAGGAACTGTTCTGCTTGCTGTGATTTCAGCAACAGCCTTGAACTTTTCTGAAGAACGGCTCTTCTCCTGTAATGTGATAACTTCACCGGGTTTAACCAAATAAGACGGAATGTCTACTCTCTTGCCGTTTACCTGAAAATGACCGTGTGTTACAAGAATTCTAGCTTCGGGTCTTGATGTAGCGAAACCTGCTCTGTAGATTACGTTATCAAGTCTTGACTCGATAATCTGGAGTAAGTTTTCACCGGTAATACCCTGCTTCTTTTCAGCCATTTCAAAGTACTTTGCAAACTGAGATTCCAATACGCCGTAATATCTCTTTGCCTTCTGCTTTTCTCTTAACTGTAAACCATATTCAGACAGCTTTCTTCTGCTCTGACCGTGCATGCCCGGAGCACTCTTTCTGCGGGTTATTGCACACTTATCTGTATAACATCTTTCGCCTTTTAAGAAGAGCTTCATGCCTTCTCTACGGCAAAATCTACATACTGCGCCTGTATAACGTGCCATCTAAACGTACACCTCCTTATAAATTTACCGAATAGATCGGTATCCGTGTGTTTTGTAACAAATTTTGAATCGTGCGGGGTATCCGCCACAAATCAAACTCTTCTTCTTTTGGGGGGTCTGCAACCATTGTGAGGAATAGGAGTTACATCTTTGATCATTGTAACTTCAAGACCTGCAGCCTGTAAAGCTCTGATAGCAGCTTCACGACCAGCACCGGGGCCTTTTACAAAAACCTCAACTGTTTTAAGACCGTGTTCTTTAGCAGCGTTAGCAGCTGTTTCAGCAGCCATCTGAGCTGCAAAAGGTGTGCTCTTTCTTGAGCCTCTGAAGCCTAAGCCACCTGCACTTGCCCAGCTGATTGCGTTACCTGCTACGTCTGTGATTGTAACAATTGTATTGTTAAATGTTGAACGAATATGCACAGCACCGCGTTCAATATTCTTTTTAACTTTTCTACGGGTACTTCTTTTAGCAACCTTTGCCATTTTAGATAGTCCTCCTTTCGAAGAATTTAGTCTTTTGGCTTATCTAGCCTTTATTATTTCTTCTTGTTAGCGATTGTTCTTGCGGGACCTTTTCTTGTTCTCGCATTTGTCTTGGTTCTCTGACCTCTTACAGGAAGACCTTTTCTATGTCTTACGCCTCTGTAACAGCCGATTTCCATAAGTCTTTTGATGTCTAAAGCAACATTTCTTCTTAAATCGCCTTCAACAATGTAATCTTTGTCGATGATCTCTCTGAGCTTCTGTACTTCATCCTCTGTTAAGTCCTTAACTCTTGTGTCGGGATTGATACCTGCCTCAGCGAGAATTTTCTGTGAGCTGGGAAGACCGATACCATAAACGTATGTCAAGCCTACTTCAACTCTTTTTTCTCTGGGTAAGTCTACGCCTGAAATTCTTGCCATGCGATTGTGCACCTCCTGTTTTAAAAGTGTTTTTCATCTATAGCTACTTCGGGAAAATCACGCATTTGCGTGTAGCCGCTTCCCGAAAATTTTAACATTTGCTATAAATCAGCCCTGTTTCTGCTTGTGCTTAGGGTTTTCACAGATAACCATTACTTTACCCTTGCGCTTAATTATTTTACATTTTTCACACATCGGCTTTACACTGGGTCTTACTTTCATTGTAAATACCTCCTTCATGGGATTTTCGCTTTCGCGATTTGTTCTTCGCTTATTATTTAGCTCTCCATGTTATACGCCCTTTTGTTAAATCATAGGGCGACATTTCGACCGTAACTTTATCACCTGGTAAAATTCTGATATAGTTGGTTCTGAGTTTGCCTGAAATATGGGCTAAAATCTCATGACCGTTTTCGAATTTTACCTTAAACATTGCATTAGGAAGAGCTTCGGACACTACGCCCTCTAACTCTATTACTCCGTCTTTAGCCATATAAATCCTCCTATACGTTATCATATTCTGCAAGTTCTCGGCAAAGGTCCGGGTTAGTTACCCTAGTGCCTTCTGCCAACTTTTCGCAGATTCTTTCAGATGTTTTTCCAGTATTCTCAAGATGTTTAATTTTTTTCTTTTTAGGGTTGTCTACCTTTCGCAAATCACCGTCAGCAATGAGGACAAAATTGTCATCAATTACACCAAGGACTACAAAGTATCTTCCCTTATCTCTTCCCGCCTTTGACAATACTATATTACCATCACGGAAATTCAAAATAACATCACCTCAAAATTTTTAGCACCTGGTAAGAATTTCAACACCATCTTTTGTAATAAGAACTGTGTTCTCATAATGTGCTGACAGCTTACCATCTGCTGTTACCACTGTCCAATCATCTGACAGGGTGTTAACCTCAAACGTACCTATATTTACCATTGGCTCTACTGCAATGGTCATACCGGAGATCAGTCTTGGTCCTCTACCTTCTGTTCCGTAATTGGGAACTTCAGGTTCCTCGTGCAAAGCATTTCCTATGCCGTGGCCCACGAAGTCACGGACTACTGAAAATCCGTTACTTTCTACTACCTTCTGGATGTTTGCTGAAATATCTCCCAGGCGATTGCCGGGAAGTGCAAATTCCATCCCACGCCAAAAGCTTGCCTCAGTTACTTCGATGAGCTTCTTTGCCTCAGGAGAAATTTCTCCCACGCCAAAGGTTCTGGCTGCATCGCCATGGTAACCATCGATACTCGCTCCAACATCTACACTGACTACATCGCCGTCACACAATTTGCGTTTACCGGGAATGCCGTGGATAACCTCGTCATTTACTGATATACAAATATGACCGGGAAAGCCGCCGTAATTGTAGAATGAGCATCCTGCACCACTTTTTTTGATATGCTCTGCCGCAATTTCATCGAGCTCACGAGTTGTAATTCCGTGAACAATCAAGGGTTTAATCACTTCGAATACTTCGGCAACTATACGCCCTGCTGTTCTCATTTTCTGCACTTCCTGCAGTGATTTTATCTTAATCATAATTACGCCTCGATATCTTTCAAAGCCTTCATTATCGCGCGAGTGGTATCTTCCACCTTATCCTGTCCTTTGACTGTGATAAGTTTGCCACGTGCATCATAAAAATCTTTAAGAGGCTTTGTCTGCTCGCTATAAACCTTGAGTCTGTGTCTGATTACATCAGGCACATCGTCATCTCTTACTTTAAGGGTGCTGCCACATTTGTCACATACGCCCTCTTTTTTGGAAGGATTGCCCGTTATGTGATAGGTTGCTCCGCAAGAACTACAAACTCGTCTGCCGGACAATCTGTCAACAATAATGTCCTCGTCAACATCTATCTCTAAAGCACAATCCACCAATATTAGCAGTTTTTCCATTGTTTCTGCCTGTGAAATAGTCCTGGGAAAACCATCTAAAATGTAACCGAATTTACAGTCATCATCTTTTACTCTTTCCTTAACCATTTCTACTACTATATCGTCGGGCACCAACTCGCCCCGGTCAATGTAAGTTTTCACTTCATTGCCGAGAGCAGTTTTTGCCGCGATAGCTTCTCTGATAATTTGTCCGGTGGAAATCGCAGGAATATTATATTCCTTTTCTAACTCGGCCGCCTGAGTGCCTTTACCGGCTCCCGGCGCACCTAATAAGGTAAGTTTCAACTTTGTCGCCTCCGGAATTATTCAAGAAATCCTTTATAATGTCTCATTAACATCTGTGATTCTATTGTTTTAACGGTTTCTAATGCTACACCAACTACGATGAGTAATGATGTACCACCAATTGAAATACCAGCCATAGCAGGCATTACAATCGCCATAATAAGCGGGAATATTGCAATGATTGCTAAGAAGAAAGCACCTAAGAGTGTTGTCTTTGACAATACTTTTGCAATATAATCCGATGTAGGTTTACCGGGTCTGATACCGGGGATTGAACCGTTGTTTCTCTTAATGTTGTTCGCAACTTCTATGGGATTGAACTGAATAGCTGTATAGAAGTATGTGAAGAACAAGATTAATAAGAAGTAGCATACAATATAGAAAGGATGTGATTCTGAGAACCATCTTAATATTGTAGCCCAGATACCTTCAGTAGGTGTGTTATTACCGTGAACAAACATTGAGATTGTTCTGGGGAATGACATAATTGATACTGCGAAGATGATAGGCATTACACCAGCCATGATAACCTTCATGGGAATATGTGATGACTGTCCGCCGTATGTCTTTCTGCCAACAACACGCTTAGCATACTGAACAGGAATCTTTCTTTCTGCTTCGTTGAACAATACAACAAAAGCAACTGCGATGATTGCAATAGCTAAGATTCCGATGATTGTAGCAATTGACGCGATATTGATACCGCCGCCCTGCTCAACCATTGCTTTCATTGACTGTAACGCTGCGGGGCCTCTGGATACGATACCGATTACGATAAGTAATGAAATACCGTTACCGATGCCGCGTTCTGTAATCTGTTCACCAAGCCACATTAAGAATGCTGTACCGGCTGTAAATGTGAATGTTACTACCAAGTATTCAAACACACCTGTTGATGCCATAGCACCTGATAAGCCGAAGTAAAGACCTGTAGCCTGTATGAATGCTAAAATTACTGTTACGTATCTTGTGTAGGAAGCAATTTTCTTTCTGCCCTCTTCGCCTTCCTTTGCGAGTCTCTCGAGTGCAGGAATTGCAACTGTCAAAAGCTGCAAAATGATTGATGCGTTGATATAGGGTGTGATACTCATCGCAAAAATCGAAGCACGCTCTAATGCGCCACCTGAGAAGTTATTGATAAGTCCCTGAATACCGCCGCTGAAACCGCCCATCATCTCTGAAATCATATCGGGGCTGATTCCGGGAACCGGAATAAATGAACCCAATCTGAAAACTACGAGCATGAGGATTGTGTAAAGCATTTTTTTACGGAGATCCGGAATTTTCCATGCGTTGCGCAATGTCTGAAACATTCTCAGA
This sequence comes from Clostridia bacterium, assembly GCA_017415145.1. Taxonomy (GTDB): domain Bacteria; phylum Bacillota; class Clostridia; order UBA1381; family UBA9506; genus Congzhengia. Next base: position 1,277 of record JAFQJE010000024.1, on the reverse strand, counting down.
TCACCTCCGCCTTACCGCCAGCAGCAGCAATTTTTTCTTCAGCAGATTTTGTGAATTTCGCAGCCTGAACTGTTATGTTCTTTGCAGTGAGTTCCCCTCTGCCCAATACTTTAACGCCATCGTTGATCTTTTTGATAATGCCAGCAGCCTTTAAAGCAGCTGCATCTACTACAGCGCCATCTTCAAAGCTGTTTAATGCTGTAACATTTATTTCTGTATAAGTCTTAGCAAAAATGTTTGTGAAGCCTCTCTTGGGAAGTCTTCTGTAAATAGGCATCTGACCGCCTTCAAAACCAGGTCTAACACCGCCGCCTGAGCGAGCCTTCTGACCCTTGTGGCCTCTGCCTGCTGTTTTGCCATTGCCCGAACCGTGACCGCGGCCTACTCTGAAAGAATCTTTCTTTGAGCCTTCAGCGGGTTTTAATTCGTTCAAATTCATTGTGGCACCTCCTTTGGATTAAAGTTCTTCTACTTTTACCATATAGTCTACTTTCTTAATCATACCCAATATTGCAGGGGTTGCTTCGTGCTCTTTTGTGTCACGAATTTTCTTAAGGCCAAGTGCCTTAACTGTTGCTATATGGTCCTTTTTTCTACCAATTGTACTTCTAACTAAAGTTACCTTAAGCTTAGCCATGGTCTTTTGCCTCCTAATTTAAAATTTCATCTACGGTCTTGCCGCGTGATGCTGCAACCTCTTCTACACTCTTCAAGGAAGCTAATCCCTGAATTGTAGCCTTAACAACGTTTCTGGGGTTGTTAGAACGAAGTGACTTTGTTCTGATATCTGCAATTCCCGCAAGTTCTAATACAGCACGTGCTGCACCACCTGCGATAACACCTGTACCTTTGCCGGCGGGCTTAAGTAATACTCTGCCTGCGCCGAATTCGCCGGTGATTTCGTGAGGAATTGTTGTTCCAACCATGTTAACGTGAATAAGGTTCTTCTTAGCATCTTCAATACCCTTACGGATTGCGTCAGGGATTTCTGCTGATTTACCTGTGCCGCAGCCTACATAACCGTTACCGTCGCCAACTACAACGAGTGCTGTGAAACGGAATGTTCTACCGCCCTTTACAACCTTTGCAACTCTGCCAAGGTTAACTACTCTTTCTTTTAAATCTAAAGTGCTTGCGTCTATAAGTTGAGCCAAAACTATTTCCTCCTTTTCTTAGAATTTAAGACCGGCTTCTCTTGCACCATCTGCAAGTTCCTGTACACGGCCGTGGTATATATATCCGCCTCTGTCGAATACTACGTTTTCAATACCTTTTTC
>JAFQJE010000023.1 GCA_017415145.1 Clostridia bacterium | reverse complement strand
TTTGCCGCATCACCAATTACTACCAACGCCGCTGCCGCTTTTCCCATTACACGAAGTACGTTTGTTGCTCCTGCATTGCCGCTGCCGTGGGTACGGATGTCGTTTTTCTTTGCCTTTGAAAGTATGATTGATGTATTGATACTACCTAATAAATATGCAGAAATTACTGTTAAAATACACGCAATTAACATAATGACCTCCCGCTATTCCTTGCTGCCTTTATCTTCTCTTTCACGTACAATAAATCTTATGGGTGTACCCGTTAATCCAAACACCGCTCTTATCTGATTTTCCAAATATCTCAAATATGAAAAGTGCATAAGCTCTTTGTTGTTTACAAAAACAACAAATGTAGGCGGACATGTAGAGGCTTGCGTCATATAGAAAATCTTAAGCCTTTTACCCTTATCAGAAGGTGGCTGAACCTTCATTGTAGCCTCTGACAGTACATCATTTAGCATACCTGTCTTTATTCTCATAGTGTGCTGTAAGTGTACATAGTCAATAAGCTCAAAGAGTTTTTCAATTCGCTGACCTGTTAAAGCTGAAATATAAACCTGAGGAGCATAAAGCATAAAGCCAAGCTCCTGATTTACCTTGTCTGTGAAATTCTTCATTGTGTGGGTATCTTTTTCAATCAAGTCCCACTTGTTTATTGCAATAATTGAAGCCTTACCCTTTTCGTGAGCATAGCCTGCAATTTTTGAATCCTGTTCAGAAATGCCTTCTTTAGCATCAACTACAATAATACACACATCACAATTATCAACCGCAGAAAGCGAACGAAGTACGCTGTAACGTTCAATCCCCTCATCTACCTTACCACGTTTACGCATACCTGCAGTATCTACTAAAATGTATTCTTTTCCATCCTTTGTAAAGCTTGTGTCTATTGCATCGCGGGTTGTACCTGCGATGTTACTTACAATTACTCTGTCCTCACCTAATATTTTATTTACCAGTGAAGATTTTCCCGCATTGGGCTTTCCTACGATTGCAACACGGAGTGCCGTTGATTCTTCTTGGTTTTCTTCAAAAAGCTCAGCAGGAATACGAGCGAAAATTTCATCCAGCAAATCACCCACACCAAGTCCGTGGGTTGAGGATATTGCAACAGGATCGCCTAAACCTAAATTATAAAATTCATAAAAGTCCATAGGAGGCTCGCCGCCGTGGTCAACCTTGTTTACAGCTAAAACTATGGGTTTTCCCGACTTCTGAAGCATTGCTGCAACGTCTTTATCAGCAGCAGTCAGCCCATCATGAACACAAGTCATTAAAACGATACAATCAGCACGCTCAATGGCAATTTCTGCCTGAAGACGCATACTTTTTAAAATGGTATCGTCAGATTTCGGTTCAATACCGCCTGTGTCAATAAGAGTAAACTTCTTATTAAGCCACTCTGCCTCTGCATAAATTCTGTCACGTGTTACACCTGGGGTGTCATCCACAATAGAAATTCTGCTCCCCGCTATTTTATTAAAAAGTGTAGATTTGCCTACGTTGGGTCTTCCAACGATAGCAACCGTTGCCTTTCTCATAAGTTTTCCTCTTTCTTAATATCCTAATAATGCCGCCAAGAAACAACCTCCGTCGTTTTTTACAGGCACTATTTCCATACCTAGTTTTTTCTGTGCATCAACAAGTGTCACGTCATCTAAAAAAATTTCTTCATCTGCTTTTAGCATTGACTCTGTTATCAACAGCTTGTCCGCAGTCATTCCCTCAAGTTCACGAAACAAATCAGACGCTCCCAAAAGCCCTGATACGCTGACACGACCGCCAAAAAGTTCATTTTTTACACAGACAACGTCTATATCATTTATATTATAACGCATTTTGGCACAACTTACCAGCTTTTTTATAAAATTATAGGAAATTTCTCCCGTTGCAACTATAATTTTTTGATTCTTTACTTTTTCCATACCTGAGCGAAGGGCAATATCAAACTCTGCTTCAAAGGAAGTAAGCATTCCTACGCCATTTTCAATCTGGGGGAAATCCTCGTAAGCTTCCTCTTTAGGAATAGGAAGTTCTCCATTTACATAAAATTCATCGGATGCATAAACAAAGCGTGTGCCGCAGGCTTCTAAGAGTTTTTTCTGCCAGCCTTCAATTTGCTCTACGACTCTTTTGCAATCCTCTTTTTCAAAAGGTTCTAAAGGGTACAACCCCTCACGGCAACGAGTTAATCCTACAGGTACAACTGACATACTGCGGGCAACAGGCAAAAACGCGGACAAATCTTTAATTGTGCGGTCAAGCTCTTCACCGTCATTTATTCCCTTACACAGTACAACCTGCATATTCATTTCTATTCCGTTATCATAAAGCCTATTTATATGTTCTAAAATCTTGCCTGCATTTTTGTTGTTGAGCATAGTTTTTCTCAGCTCCGGATTCGTTGAATGAACGGAAATATTTACAGGGGAAATTCTGTACTCAATCAGTCTATCAATATCAGCATCCTTCATATTGGTTAAGGTTACGTAATTTCCGTACAGAAAGGAAAGTCGTGCATCGTCATCCTTGAAATATAAGGTATCGCGCATACCTTTTGGCATCTGATCAATAAAGCAGAAAATACACTTGTTGTGGCAGCTGTGCGCCTTGTCAAAAAGGAAATTGGAAAAATTTATTCCCAAGTCTTCAAGATAAGGGTTTTCTATTTCATATTCAATTATTTCACCTGACTTTTTCTCTACTGTCATCAGTATTTCTTCGCCTGTAGACAAAAACTTATAATCAAGATAATCTATAATTTCTTTGTCGTCAATAGAAAGTATTTTGTCACCTGCTTCTATTTCCAATTCTTCTGCTATACTTCCTTTATCTACCGATAATACATACGCTCCGTTCATTTTCTCACCAACTTTCATATATAAAAATAGAGAAGGAACACTCCTTCTCTATCTCTATTTACGCATAATTACGCTTCTTTTTTTACAACTTCTTTTCCGTTGTAGTAGCCGCAAGCCTTGCATACTCTATGTCCCATAATAGGTTCGCCGCATTTAGGGCAGCTAATGAAACCGGGAATGCT
>JAFQJE010000022.1 GCA_017415145.1 Clostridia bacterium | reverse complement strand
ACGTTTTATATGGTTTTACGTATTTTAACCATCTTTTCAAAATATTCCCTCCTGACTATCAAAAAAGTGCCATTTTTGTAATACAAAAATGGCGTTTTCTTTTACTATTTAATTATACATTTTTAAAAAATATTCGTCAACTGCTTTCACAAATTATTTACATTCTCAGAAGATGTTTTTCCCCTCATTAATCTGCTCACGAGATTTATCTGATACTGCAGGACTTGCCTGAAAATCGTAGATTTCCTGATAGGCTTCCATTTCTTCATCCGTCGGGTAATGTGTAATTAATCCCGTGCATTCAGTAGATGATGCAGCATTTCCAAAAGCAAATTTGTCAAACTCCTCTATTATAGGCCTTTTTTTATTTTTCATTTTTTCACCCCGTAATTATTTTTAGCACAAATCGCTATTTTATTTGATTTTTTACATACAATATGTTACAATGTACTTGTAATCAACCGAAAGGATGAAAAAAATGGAAGAAAAAATTAAAAATAATAAAATAGAAAATTATGAATATGAAGACGTGAAACACATGTCCTTAGGTGCATTCATCTGCGTAGGACTTGCCTTTGGACTTGCAATAGGCTTTTCCGTGGGCAATTTCATAGCAACCAATCTTTCGCACATTATTCCGTTTGGTTTTGCGGGCGGTATGATTGCTTGTCTGATTTTAGGTGCTATAGGTGGACTTGTTTTGGGAATTATAAATAACCGTAAAAGAAAAAAATAGAAAAATTAAACTCTCCATTCGGAGAGTTTAATTTTTGCGAATAAAAAAGCCGCTAAAGTAAATTTAGCGGCTTTTATGTATTTAGATATTATTATTATTTCTTGTCACGTAAGAACCAGGGAATTTCAACCTCTGAGGGAGCTGAAGCCTGAGGCTTAGCTTCTGTGCGGTTTGCGCCGAGGTTAGGTCTCTGTGTCATTGCACCGCCCTTGTATGCGGGTGTTGATGAGAAGAGTGTTGTGGGAGCATTTACTGCTGTGCCGTAAACACCTTCAAAACCTGTAGCAATAACTGTAATAGAAACTTCATCCTTCATTTCGGGGTCAATCATAACACCGAAAATGATGTTTGCATTAGGATCAACTGCATCTGAAACAAGACTTGCAGCATTGTTTGCTTCAAAGAGGCTAAGGTCAGGACCGCCTGTGATATTAATCAAGATACCACGAGCGCCATCAATTGTTGTTTCAAGCAAGGGGCTAGATATCGCCATCTTAACTGCATCTTCTGCACGTTTTTCGCCTGAAGCACGGCCAACGCCCATATGAGCAACACCTGTGTTCTTCATAATTGTAACAACGTCAGCAAAGTCAAGGTTAATGAGTGCATTACCTGTGATAAGGTCTGAAATACCCTTAACGCCCTGAAGTAAAACTTCGTCAGCCATTTTGAATGCATCCATAACTGTTGTATGCTGATTTGAAATCTGCATTAATCTGTCGTTGGGGATTGTAACGATAGCGTCAACTGAATCCTTTAATGCTGCGATACCTTCGTCAGCACGAGTTGATCTCTGCTTTCCTTCAAAAAGGAAAGGTTTTGTAACGATACCGAGTGTTAATACTCCCATATCCTTTGCAATCTGTGCAACGATAGGAGCAGCACCTGTACCTGTTCCACCGCCCATACCTGCTGTAACGAATACCATATCGCTACCGCTGATAGCCTGAGCTATTTCATCATAACTTTCTTCAGCAGCCTTTGCGCCAACATCGGGGTTAGCACCGGCACCGAGACCTTTTGTAAGTTTTTCACCAATCTGAATTTTCTGATTTGCCTGTGATGATAAAAGTGCCTGTTTGTCGGTGTTGATAGAAACGAATTCAACGCCGGATAAACCTGCGTCAATCATTCTGTTAACAGCATTGTTTCCGCCGCCGCCTACACCAATAACTTTAATCTGAGCAACACCTGCTCCGCCATTATCAAAATCAAACACTTGCTTTTCCTCCTCTTTTGTATGTAATCCTGTCTGTTTAATTTTCTTTTTTAATATTTAGCACACAAATATACGCATATAATATTAGTTATAAATCATTATAGCACAATATGTGGCACAATTACAAGTATAAAATCAAAATTTTTTACAAAATTATTAATTTTTTTGCATTTTTCTTCCTAATTATATGAAAAATCAAATTTTACTCTTTATTTTCGGGGTTTTCATTACTGTCAGCATCTTTATTTTCTTCGCCTTTTGTCAGTTCTTTTATAAGCCCTCCGTCCTCACGGAGCTTCTTTATATTTTCATATTCCTCAGCGGTATATTCGCCAAAATACCCTTTGTCGGTAGTCAAATCCAGATAACTCCGCTCTGTGGGTTTTATCTGAGGGATAATAGCGTCTAACATTTTAATTTTTCTTGAAAGTCCCTCAATGGTTTCAATTTCACCAAAGGTCACCCTCATTCCTGAGCGCATAATCATCATAAAGTTTGACTTATCTGTCACATCAAACACATTGATTTCCGACCAGTAATTACTGTCGTAAAAACACTTGATATACTCAAGGCTTACATCTGTTACTTCAGGATTTTCTGTTGAGATATAGCCTGCAGGTTCTGCAGAAGATATTGTTATTCCCTTCACAATAGGAGCAGGAATTTCCGTAACATCTGTTGTCTTTTGGAGCACTCTGCCCTCAATTGTTGTAACAATAAACTCTGTGGGCATATCATAGATTACATCTGCCTTTGATTCTGTTATTTCTATAACAACTTTCGCAGGAAATTTTCTCTTCACTTCTACGTCTGCCACATATGAAATTTCTTTTAGAGCACGCTCTGCTTTTTTTGTGTTTATTCTGAAGATATTTTCACCTTTTTCAATACCGCTTGTGCCGATGATGTCTGCTGCCGCAACATTTAAGTTGCCGTTAACAGAAATTTCCGTAACACCAAAAATAGGTGTAAACAAGCACAGACAAAGAACAATAACCAACACTAGTACTGATAAGGCTATAATTCTTCTTGTTTTCATTTTCTTTTTGTACATTTCACTGCTTGTAAGTTTTTTCTTTTGCATTTATATCACTACTCCTCGTATGCAATATCTGCACCCAAAGTTTTGAGATTTTCCTCAAAGTTTTCGTAACCCCTGTAAATATAATGGGGAGAATTTATTTCTGTTTTTCCCGAAGCTCCTAAAGCTGCAACTACTAAGGCTGCCCCGCCTCTTAAGTCTGCCGCACTGACACAGGCACCGTATAGACTGTCTACTCCCTGCACCACAGCCACACGACTATCCACAGAAATTTTTGCACCCATACGGCACAATTCTGCTGCCACGCAAAATCTACTTTCAAATATGGTTTCAGAAATTATTGTAGTTCCCTTGCTTTTTGAGAGCATTGCTAAAAACAACGACTGTGCATCCGTTGGAAATCCCGGATACGGCATTGTTTTTATGGAGCTTACCGAGAGCAGGGTTTTCGGTGCACAAAGTCTGATATAGTTGCTTCCTTTTTGTATCATACAACCACAATCAGACAATACAGCCAAAACTGCAGAAAGGTGCTCAGGACACACATCCCGCACTATAATCTCTCCACCGGTGGCAGCCGCCGCACAAAGGTATGTGGCAGCTACTATTCTGTCGGGCATAACCCTGTGTTGTGCCGCCGTGAGTTTTTTTCTACCCACTACTGTCACAGTAGATGTTCCCGCACCCAAAATTTTCGCTCCCATTTTGTTTAAAAAGAGTGCCAGGTCTTCAATTTCAGGTTCTCTCGCTGCATTTTGTATAACAGTAGTACCTTCTGCTGCTACCGCTAAAAGCATTGCATTTTCTGTTGCCCCTACACTGGGAATGTCAAGATGAATTTCCTTGCCTAAAAGGCTATCTGCTGAGCATACAAGGTATCCGTGTTCTTCGGTTATTTTTGCACCCAATTCCCTTAAAGCTTTAATATGTAAATCAATAGGTCTCGGTCCCAGTTCGCAACCGCCTGGGGATGAGATTTTAGCTTTTTTGTTTCTTGCAAGAACTGCCCCCATAAAAATAATTGATGACCGCAGCTTTCGCATGAGCTTTTCTGGTATATAATGGGACAATTCACAGGTTGTATCTATGGTTAACTTGTCACCGCAACGGGTAACTTTAGCCCCCAACTCCTTTAATATCTCCACAGTGGTGGAAACGTCTGAAAGCTCGGGACAATTTTCTATAATATGTACTCCTCCCACCACAACCGTTGCCGCCAAAATGGGAAGAACTGCATTTTTTGCTCCGTGTATTGTAACCTCACCAAAAAGAGGCTTACCACCACGGATTACTATTTTACCCAAAATACGCACCTCCGTAATGTAAAATTCATTACCATATTATGCGCACATTAGGTTTTGGTTACTTTTGTGAAAGTTCTGCTACAATATCGCAAATCCTCTTCGTTCCGTCAGCAATAGCCAATTTGTGTGCACACTCTGACATTTCCTTTAACTTCTGTGGATTTTCCAGTAATTTATTTACACTTTCAGCAACCAAACCTTCTTTTAGGTCTCTTTCACAAATTAAAACCGCACCGCCGCGGGAAGAAACTGACCTTGCGTTGTATTCCTGATGATTGTGAGTTACATTAGGTGAAGGAATCAGTATAGCAGGTCTGCCCAGTGCTGCCAGCTCTGAAACAGTTACAGCACCTGAGCGTGCAACAACTAAATCTGCCGCAGGGAGTACCTCATTCATGTTGTAAATATAAGGTACAACAGAGACATTTTCTGTAAGCTTTTCTTTATCAATATTTTCCATTACCTCATTGTAAAAACGCTCTCCTGTACCTCCTAAAATCTTAATGTTTTCCTGTGTACAGTTATTTACAATTTCACACAGAGCATTATTTATAGTTTTAGCACCCAAAGAGCCACCTACTGTCACAATGAATGTTTCATCGCCTATGCCAAGCTTTTTGCGGGCATCATCATAGGTTAAATCAAAAAGATTCTCGCGCAAAGGATTCCCTGTCAATACACACTTCTTTGCAACTTTTTCAGATACATATTTTTTCATATCCTCAAAGCTTGTTGCTACTACATTTACAAAACTTGCCGACATTTTGACAGTCATACCGGGAAATACATTCTGCTCGTGAATAAGCGTGGGGATATGAAGTGCATTCGCCGCCGCCATAACAGGTGCACACACAAATCCTCCCGTTCCTACAACCACATCGGGTGCAAATTCACGTATTATTTTCTTAGCCTTCTGTATTGCAGTAATATATTTTATCAAAACTTTGATATTTTTCGGTGAAAGACTTCTTATTAGTCCTTCAACCTCAATATATTTTATGTCAAAACCCTCTTTTTGCACAAGGTCATTTTCCATACCTTTCTGCCTGCCAATAAAGAGGATTTCGGCGTTATATTCTCTTTTCATTCTTTTTGCGATGGCAATAGCAGGATTAATGTGACCTGCAGTACCTCCGCCCGAAATCAGAATTTTCATTAAAATTTCCATAGCCTTTCCGCCCACAAACAGTAACTTAAATACACCTACGCTTTACCGCGGGCAGATAAGGCGTATAATGGAAATTTTGCACATCGTCGTTTGCACCATTTAGGTGCAAAATCTCGGCGGTGCAATAAATTCCGCCGGAGGCTTAACGTGATTTTTCACGTTATATCCTCGCTATCTTATGCTTACCGACTGCCGTTTGTGTGTAGATACATTAAGTACAATTCCCATTTCTGCCATCAGAGTAATGAGTGCCGTACCACCTGCTGAAAAGAACGGCAACGGAATACCGGTTGCAGGTATGAGCTTTGTAACAACCGCAATATTTAAAAATACCTGAACACCCACCAATGTCATGATTCCCGTAACAAGCAGCGCACCGAAGCTATCGGGTGCATCCATGGCAATCTTTATTCCACGCCAGATTAAGAAGCAGAACAAAGCAATTATAACAAACGCACCAACCATACCAAGTTCTTCACATACAATAGCAAAGATTGTATCGTTATGAGGCTCTGATACGTACATATATTTCTGCCTTGAGTTACCAAAACCAAGACCGAACAAGCCACCTGAACCGATAGCGTACAGAGATTGTGCTATCTGCCAGCCTGTGGTTTTGTAAATCGCAGGGTCAAAGGGATTCCAATATGCCGTAAGTCTGTCTGCACGATAATCAGCACCGAAAGCAACAGCAACAACAATAGGCACTGCAACAATTACTACGCCCCAGAAAAGTCTCGGAGGAAAGCCGCCAACTAAGAGCATAACCGCCACAACAGAACAGATAATGAGACATACGCTAAAGTGCGGTTCTAACAGCAGAAGTCCTAAAACCGCAGCAACCACAAGACCATGCTTAAATAAATATCTTAAATCCTTCATTTTTTCCTTGGCATCTGCAAAAACTGCCGCACAATACATAATTACCGCAAGCTTTGCAAACTCAGAGGGCTGCACCGTCAAAAACGGCAATGGTATCCAGCGACGAGCACCCTGTTGTGCAGGCATCAGTAATACAATGCCCAGTAACGCAAAAATAACCAACATAATAGGTTTTAATAACTTTTTATAGAGCCTGTAATCAATTTTTGACATTACAAACATTCCTATAAACCCTAATGCTGCAAAAATTGCCTGACTCTTTATGTATTTAAGCCCGTCACCCTCACGATAGCTAGCGTCGGGATAACTTGCAGAAAACAACATTATAAGACCGATGACAACAAGCATAATTACAGTTGCCAAAAAGCCTCTGTCGATGCCTACTCTTTTTCTGACAGCACGCTGACCTGACATATTTTTCACTTTTCTTACCTGAGTACGCGCTGCCATTATCACGCACCTCCTTAATTAATTAAAAAAACATATAATAACTTATAATACAAAGAATTGCAGAAACTAATGAGAACAAAAGAACAATCTGTCGTTCATTGAGACCGCACATTTCAAAATGATGATGAATTGGGCTCATTTTAAAAATTCTTTTTCCTGTCAGCTTGAATGATGTCACCTGTAAAATTACTGACAAGGTCTCACAAAGATAAACACCTGCAGCAACTATCAAAATTAAAGGGAGTTTAAGCATTATAGCACCTAAAGCGACACATCCGCCCAAAAAGAGCGAACCTGTATCACCCATGAAAATTTTTGCAGGGTTTGCATTAAAGAACAAAAATCCAAGACAAGCTGCCGCCACAATTGACATAAATACTGCTACAACTGAATTTCCAAGCTTTACTGCACAGATTGCTAAAAATGCTGCAACTACTAATGTTACAGAAGTAGCAAGACCATCTAAGCCGTCGGTTAAGTTTGCACTGTTTACCACTGCAAGCTGAACAAAAACAACTAAAATTACTGTAAATATTCCCAAGTCAACAGGTTGCTTGATAAAGGGAATTATAATTTGGGTATCAATAATGCCTGAATATACACTAAATACTGTAATGGCCACTGAAACTATAAGCTGCGCTATAAACTTTTGTGCAGACGTTAATCCTAAATTTCTTTTATTTATCACTTTTATATGGTCATCAGCATAGCCTACCGCACCATAAAGGAGTGCACCGATGCTAAGACATATTACAGAATTTATATCTAACCTGAATAAAATTCCTGTTGCTATCATCGCCACTACTACCGCCACAGCTATAGCGATACCGCCCATTGTGGGCGTGCCGCTTTTCTTGGCATGCCACGCAGGACCCTCTTCTCTTATTTCCTGACCAAACTTTAATCTTCTTAAAACAGGTATTAAAAGGGGTACTAAAATAACACATATCAAAAGTGAAATTCCCCCGCCTGTAAGTATTATACCCGCCATAATCAATGCCCCTCTTCAGTATTAAAAATTACTCTTTAAAAATTCTGTCACACGCTCTAATGCCATAGCACGTGACGCTTTTACTAAAACAACATCATTCGCCTTGATTAATTTAACCAACTCTGCCTGAGCCGCATCAATTGTATCTGCAGAGAAAATGCAACTGCTATCCATGCCGCACTCCTGCGCTCCTTGGGCTATGTGTGCTGCCTGAGAACCAATGGTAAAAAGCACATCTATGCCGCTTTTTACAACATCAAATCCCAAGTCCCTGTGTGCCTGATAGGAGTATTCGCCCAAAGCCTTGATATCACCTAAAATTGCTACTTTTCGCTCATGGTACTTTCCGAGAACATTGAGTGCTGCACGCACGGAATCGGGTGCTGCATTGTAGCAGTCGTTAATAATGGTAAGACTTTCCCCATGTATGATATCCATTCTCATTTTGGTCATCGAAAAGTCAGACAAAGCCTCTGTAATCAATGCTGATGGTATATCAAAAACAATACCTACTGCTGAGGCTAGGAGAGCATTTAATACATTGTGCTCACCTGGTACGGGCAACGTCACAGAAAACTCCCTGCCCATTCCTTTAACGTTAAAAGAAACACTTGATTCTGTTGACACTATATCGTATGCCACAAGGTCAGCATTTTGGTTTCTTACGCCTACTGTCAACACGCTCTGTGTAATTTCTGACTTGTGGGACATTAGTATTTTGTCGTCGCCATTTAATACAACAGTACCATTTGATCTTGTATTTTTGAATATTTCAGACTTTGCAAGATAAATATTTTCCTGTGAGCCAAGTCTTTCAATATGTGACATTCCAATGTTGGTTATAACTGAAACTGTAGGTGTAACGATTGCGGACAACCTGTCAATTTCTCCGAAATTGTCCATACCCATTTCCATAACAGCAACCTCAGTATCACCGTCTGCACGAAAGACCGTCAGCGGCACACCAAGCTCATTATTTAAATTGCCCTCGTTTTTTAATGTATGAAAGAGCTTACTTACAACCGAATATGTCATATCACGTGTGGTGGTTTTACCTACACTTCCTGTTATACCCACAACGGGAATACAGAGTTTTTCCATAATCAGCTTTGCAATTGCACCTAAAGCTGCCACTGTGTTTTCTACAACAATTACAGCTCCGTCTGCCATTACTTCTTTTTCAGATAAAACGCAAACTGCACCTTTTGCAAAAACATCGTCTATAAAGTCATGCCCATCAGCACGCTCGCCACAGATTGCTGCAAACAAAGAACCAGCGTCTGCCTTGCGACTGTCTGTGGTAATGGATGTAACAATACCTGTCATTTCACCGCACACAAGCTTTCCGCCTGTTGCCTTTATAATTTCTGTAACTTTTAAGGGTAACATAGTCCACCTCTTAACTGTTTAATTCCTTTAAACATTCTTCGATTACTTCACGTTCATCAAAGTGATTTTTTTCTTTACCTATAATCTGGTATGTTTCATGACCCTTGCCTGCTAAAATTATGCAGTCGCCACGTTCTGCCATAGAGAGTGCATACTTTATGGCTTCACGTCTGTTTTCAATAACTGCGTACCCACAATCAGCTTCCTTTATACCTGCCATAATATCTTCGATGATTGCCTCAGGATTTTCTGTTCTGGGATTGTCTGATGTCACAACACAAAAGTCTGAAAGCGTTGCAGCAACACGCCCCATAATGGGACGCTTTGTGCGGTCACGGTCACCACCGCAGCCGAAAAGTGTAATTACTCTGCCCTCACAAAATTCACGAACAGTTGAAATGATGTTTTCCAATCCGTCGGGAGTGTGAGCGTAATCTATAATAACTGTGTAATCTGTTTTTGTATATACTGTTTCACATCTGCCCATAACACCCTTGGCAAAGGTCAGTGCCTCAATTGCTCGCTCAATAGAGATACCTGCAGTTACTACACAGGAAAGTGCAGTTAATGCATTATATACAGAAAACTTACCGGGAATACCAAGACGCACCTTGTAGCTTTTGCCTTCGTATGATACGTTAAAAATAACGCCGCGGGCAGAAATTTTAATATCAGATGCACGCATTCCGGCATCATTATCAACGCCATAGGTAATTACAGGACATTTACAGCTTTGCACATACTCCATGCCTGCTGCATCATCAACGTTTATACAGCTTGATTCGCTCACGTCAAAAAGCATACCTTTTGCTTCTTTGTAATTTTCCATAGTTTTGTGAAAATCAAGATGATCCTGTGTAAGATTTGTGAACGCACCTACTAAAAACTCAATTCCATACACTCTGTCAAGGTATAGAGAATGGGACGAAACCTCCATAATTACATACTCAACACCCTCTTTTACCATTTCAGCAAAGAGTTCGTAGAGCTCATATGATTCAGGTGTCGTACGTTCAGTAGGTAACACTCTTCCGTTTATTATGTTTGCGTTTGTGCCGATTAAGGCAACGCTCTTTTCTTCAAACTCTAAAATTGATTTAATTAAAGTAGTAACAGTCGTTTTTCCGTTTGTACCTGTTACGCCGATAATCTTAAGGTTCTTTTCAGGATGACCAAAGAAGCTCGCCGCCATTCCTGCAAGCATTTTTCTTGTGTTATCAGAGTATACGACTGTAACTCCATCAGGAATTCGGGGAAGCTCACTCCCCTCCTGTACAATTAATGCCGCAACACCTGACATCAGTGCTTTATCTATATACTTATGACCGTCTGTTTCGTAACCTACAATGCACACAAAGACAGAACCCTTTGTAGCTTTGCGGGAATCATAGCATATATCAGATATTTCAATTTCGGTATTACCCGAAATTCTTGTAACGTTAAGACCTTCTATCAGGCTTGATAATTTCATTTGATTTACCCCTTGTTTAGTTTGCACTTCCCTCAACATCCTGGAACCTGAATTCAACCTTGATAACCGTTCCCTGAGGAACCTGTTCACCAGCTTGAGGCGTCTGGCTTTCTGCTATTGTGCTCTCGGACGTTGAACCTGTGGCACCGGCACCTACAATACTCAAATTTAGTCCTGCTGATGTGAGCGTAGATTTTACTCTCGTAAGCGTTTTCCCCTTAACATCAGGTACTGTTACCATCTGGTTTTCTACATTTTCTGTGTAAAGCACCACAACGGAACCGCTGTTTACAGTAGCATTTTCCAGTGGAATCTGACGTACAACCTTTTCACCGCCACCAATAATTGTATATTTTAATCCCAAGTCATTAAGACGTTTCTTTGCAACTGCAAGTTCTAACTCTGTAACGTCAGGAACATCTACATCTATGGTTGTTTTTTCTTTTTCTGTATACTGAGGTTCTACACCTAAATACTTTAATGTGTCCTCTAAAATTCTACCTACCGCAGGTGCTGCAATCTGACCGCCGTAGTAACCACCCACAGGCTCGTCAATTACAACTAAACACGCAACCTTCGGGTCATTTGCAGGTGCGAAACCCACAAAAGAAGCTGTATATTTACCACTGCCACGGGGAAGCTTTTCTGATGTACCCGTTTTACCTGCAACACGGTAACCCTTGATGTAAGCATTCTGACCTGAACCATTTGTAACAGCATTTTCCAAAAGCTCACAAACTATTTCCGATGTTTCCTTTGAAACAATCTGTCTTACAACTGTAGGCTGTACCTTTTTGATTACCGTACCCTGCTCATTTGTAAACTGCTTTACAAGGTGTGGTTTCATAAGATTACCACCATTTGCAACAGCTGAAACTGCAGTAATTAACTGCAAAGGTGTGATTTTAGGTCCCTGACCAAAGGACGCAGTAGCAAGTTCAACTACATTGAACTGTTCATCTGTATAGAACACACCGCTTGCCTCACCGGGCAGGTCAAAACCTGTTTTATCACGGAATCCAAAGGCTTTAAAGTATTTCTTAAATGCATCTATACCTACACGCTGACCAACCTCAATAAATACAGGGTTGCAGGAGTTCTTTACTCCGTCACGGAAGGTCTGGGCACCATGGCCGCTAGTTTCTGCACACTTGATTTTTCTGTCTTCTACTAGCTTATAGCCAGGGCAGAAGAAATGGTCCTCAGGTGTTACCACACCTTCTTCAAATGCCATGGACATAGTCATTATCTTAAAACAGGAACCCGGCTCGTATGAGTCAACAACCGCCTTGTTTCGCCACATTTTATTACGTGCCGCCGCAACTGCTTTGTTGTATTCATCGTCAGTTTCTAAGGTTTCCAAATATTCTAAAACACTTTTATCTGTAATCTGATTAGGATTATTTAAATCATAGTTAGGCTGAGTTGCCATAGCGAGAATTTCGCCCGTCTTTACATCCATTACAATACATGCAGCACCCTGTCTTGCCTGTGATTCACGATATGCATCTTCTAAGTGCTTTTCTGCAAAATGCTGAATTGTTTCGTCTAACGTCAATACAACATTTAAGCCTTTTTCTGAATCTATATGACGCTCTTCCTGAAAGGGCATATCCGTACCCTGGGCGTTTTTAAGCGTTACAACTCTCCCGGGAACACCGGAAAGCTCAGAATCATAAACCATCTCAATGCCGCCAAGGCCCTGATTATCCTTACCTACGTAGCCTATAACGTGAGAAGCAAAGGTTCCCAAGGGATAGTATCTTTTTGTATCTTCTTTAAAATATACACCTGTTAGGTTTAATGCTCTTACCTCGTCTGCAATTTCTGGCTCTACCTTAGATGCGATTTCAACATCTGCAAGGTATATGCCGTCACTGTTTTTCTTTGTAAGCTTTTTCTTAAGTTCTTCAACATCTAACTCTAAAATTTCTGCAAGCTTTGTTGCAATGTCATCTACGTTGTACTTGTTTTTCTTCACTTTTTCTGCAATCTGTGCAGGACTGACAGAAATCGTTTCTGCAGAAGAACTTATTGCCAATGCTTTTCCGTTTCTGTCATATATTGTACCTCTTGGAGAAGAAACCTGATAATCTCTTGTCTGCTGCTCGATAGCTCCTGTACGAAGCTTTTCACCGTCTATTATGTTAATTTTTGCTATCCACAGACCAAGTATGCAAAAAAGCAGTAAAAACATAACATAAACATAGGATATTCTCTTTCTTAAACTGCTTTTAGGTGTAGTTATAGCCACGCTTCTCTCTCCTTCCAGGTTTTTCTAAAATTTTCTCTTTTTACAAAAGTAAGTGTGAAAGTAATACTCTCACACTACTGAATTTTCTCTATAAATGATTATTTTTTTATCAGGCAAAATATTCCACTATTCCGCCGAAAAAGTCTTTTATTGCCTGAAATATTCCGCTGCTTTGGCGAACTTTCTTTACTTCCTCTGTCTGGTCAAGATTTATGTATATGGTCTGTGCCTTTGTAGGCTCACCCATATTGTAGGTGTTCTTCGCTATGTTTTCTATGTTTTTAAGATCAAGCATCTGATCAATTTTAAACTGTATTTTCTGATTCTCTGAAATAACCTGTTCCAGTTCTGCATTTTTTGCTTCAAGCTTTTCGTAACCCGACGTAATCATAAGTGCACGGAACAACACCAAAAACGCCATCGCAGATAACAACACAACAGAAAGAACAGTGTTTCTTCTTGCTTTAGCTACCGCAGAGCGACTCTCTTTGGCAGGAATATTAACTTTTATTTTTTTGTTTTTGCCTGCCTTTATCATAACTCCACCTGCTGTACGTTGATTTGTCATATTTTTAAGTAAGGGACTGTCCGGTATATCTTTGTACTCTCTGTTATATGCAAGATTATTCTCTTTCATATTTGCCCTCCCTAAAAGCTATTTTTTCTCAAATATTCTCAAATGAGCACTTCTTGCTCTTGGATTGTTTTCAAGTTCTTCGTCGCTTGCAGCAATTCCCTTTTTCGTTATTACCTTGCCTGCCGACTTCTTACCACATATACATATGGGAATTTCCGGCGGACAGGTACAACCGCGGGCCATTTCTGCAAATACATTTTTTACAATTCTGTCCTCTAAGGAATGGAATGTGATTATTGACAACCTGCCGCCTGGTGCTAACACGTCTATAAAATCACGAACTGCCTGTTCTAACCCTGCAAGCTCTGAATTTACCTCAATTCTGATTGCCTGGAAGGTCCTCTTGGCAGGATGCGGGCCATCCTGCCTTGCACCTTTAGGGACCGCTTTCTTTATAATGTCAACAAGTCTTCCCGTTGTAAGTATTTCTTCTTTTTCACGTTCTGCCACAATAAATTGCGCAATACGCTTCGACCATCTGTCCTCACCGTAACGCCATATAATATCCGCCAACTGTTCTTCGGAGTAATTATTTACAATATCTTTAGCTGACACAGGGTCTGATTCATTCATGCGCATATCCAGGGGTGCATCGTGCTGATAGGAAAAACCACGACTTGCCGTATCAAGCTGATAAGATGAAACTCCAAGGTCTAGCACCGCACCGTCAATGCTTTCTATACCCATTTCACTGAGTACATTCTTTATTTCAAAAAAGTTTCTGTTTACAAATTCTACATGCTCACCAAATTTTGAAAGTCTTTCGCGACAAACGTTAATCGCCGTGATGTCACGGTCAAAACCAATTAACTTGCCACAGTCGAGTCTTTTTAATATTTCTCTGCTGTGACCACCGCCACCCATGGTGCCGTCAACATATATACCATCAGGATTAATATTTAACCCGTCTATTGTTTCATTCAAAAGAACTGAGATGTGATGAAATTCCATGTCGCCCTCCGGTTTAGAAGCCTAAAAGCTCCATTTTTTCTGAAAATTCATCAGGACTGAAGTTTTCAATACTGTGAGTTGACTCCCAACTTGCCTTGTCCCAGATTTCTACACGACCTGAAACTCCCACTACAGTCGCATCTTTTTCGAGTTTTGCATACTGACGAAGCTTTGCAGGAAGCATTATTCTACCCTGTTTGTCAAGCTCGCACTCGCAAGCCCCTGCAAAGAAGAAGCGTGTAAACTCTCTTGCATCACGGTTTGCAAGTGATATGGCATCCAGTTTTTCCTTATAAACCATGAATGTATCCATAGGAAATACAAAAAGGCATCTGTCGAGGCCGATAGTAACTATGAATTTTTCGCCAAGCTCATCACGAAACTTAGCAGGTACAAACATTCTGCCCTTGGCATCTAACGTATGTTGATATTCACCAAAAAACATTTTCTGCGGCCTCCTTTCATCCTTTTTACTCCACTTTCAACCACTTTAATAACATTATAAACCATTGAAGTTAATTTTGCAACCCTTTTTTTCAATTTTTTTAATTTTTTTGAAATACAACTGTAATATACAAAATATAGTGTGGTTTTCGCTCTGCAAAAAAGCAAAACGACGAGATATATGACTCTCTAAAAAGCCATATATCACGCCGTTTTCAAGGTTTTACACCTTATATTGTATGCAAATTTTTATACATTTCAAAATGTTGATTTATTAAGCTTATATTTCACTTTTGTTACAAAAAATCCCCCTATTTTTTAACCTTTCCCCACAGTTCCAAAATCTTTAAAGCAGGCACCGCATGAAAACTTTCTTCCGATACTATTTCGTATGCGGTTTTGCCCATTTCTTCCTCTAAAATATTTTTGCTTTTTTCTCCCATGCTGCCCACCGCACAATCTGTAAAGCAAAGGGGAGGATACATCACGCACCACCAGTTCTGACCTGCGCCTTCTCCCAAAACTACACGCACTGCATCGTACTGCCCTGCAGGCAGAGTGATATTTTCATATTTTTTCGTTGGAAAATAAAATTTCCCCGTTTCAACCTTAGCACCATACCCTGCACCCTTGTTTCTCAATACTCCCTCTGCTGCCTGAGTCAGCAACTCTCTTTGCTCGTAGGTAAGATTTTTAGGAACTCCGTCGGGGAAAATCCTATATTGTGCCGCAATAATACTGTCACGAACTGCAAGCTTTACACTTTGGTCGTATTCCGTGTCGCTGTTTGCAATAATATGCAACCTCACCACACCGCTCGAAATATCACCCATGACCTGCTCGCACACTCCGACTGCAAGCACTGCCGCTAAGAATACACCAATTATACACCGTAAAAAAATTTTTCTTTTCATATTGATTTCACACCCCTTTTGTGTTACACTGCACATTATAGACAAATAAAGGGTTTTTTAAACACAAATTTTATTGTAAATACGTATTGCATTTTTATACATTTTGTTGTATAATAATTCACATATTGTTTTGAAGGGAAGTAAAATTATGATAAGAGTTGGCGTTTTAGGTGCAACAGGTTACGCAGGTGCAGAGCTTGTAAGACTTCTTTGCTCCCACAAGGACACTGAAATCACAATACTTGCATCAAAAACCTATGCAGGACAGAAAATGTCCGATATATTCACATCTTTAAGAGGCATATGCGATATTGTTTTAGAAGAAGCTGACGCAGATGTTGCCGCAGCAAAGTGCGACGTAGTATTCACCGCACTCCCCCATGGTGTATCACACGAAGTTATTAAAGAACTGCATGCAAAGGGGTTGAAGGTCATCGACCTTTCAGGCGACTTCAGATACAACGATATAAAGGTTTACGAGGAATGGTACGGTGTAGAACACGCCTGCCCTGAATTACTGGCAGAATCAGTTTATGGTCTTTGCGAGCTACATAGAGAAGACATCAAAAAAGCAACGCTCATCGGAAATCCCGGTTGCTATACTACCTGCTCTATTTTAGGACTTGCACCCTTAGTTGCAAATGGCGTAGTTGAAACTAAAAATATCATAATAGATGCAAAATCAGGTGTATCGGGTGCAGGTAGAGGGTTAGCACTACAGACTCATTTTGCAGAGTGCACAGAAACAATGAAAGCGTACAAAATTGCAACCCACCGCCACACCTCAGAAATCGAACAGGAGCTATCTCTCCTCGCAGGAGAAGACATTGTATTGTCTTTTACTCCCCATTTAGTTCCTATGAAGCGTGGTATATTGGTTACAGAATACGCAAATCTCAAAAAACCTTACACAAAAGAAGAACTTCTTAATATTTATAAGGAATTCTACAAGGACGAAAAATTCGTAAGAGTTTTAGATACACTCCCTGAGGTTAAAAACATTACAGGTTCAAATTATGTGGACATAGGACTCACAGTGGATACAAGATTAAACAGAGTTATTGTTGTGGCTACAATTGATAACTTAATAAAAGGTGCTGCAGGTCAGGCACTGCAGAATATGAACCTGCTCTTTGACCTTCCGGAATACGAAGGTCTTGACATGCCAGGTTACTATATTTAGGAGGAAAAAAATATGCAATCAATCGACGAACTTATCAAGCGTGCCGGTATTCTTACCGAGGCACTCCCCTACATACAAAAACTTCATAACAAAACCATCGTTATCAAGTACGGCGGCAACGCTATGATTAACGAAGATTTAAAAAGGACCGTTATGGAGGACATTACCCTTTTAAAATATGTAGGTATGAACCCCGTTATTGTTCACGGTGGCGGTCCTGATATTTCTGCAGAGTTAAAAACTCACAATGTAGAAAGCGAATTTGTAAACGGTCTTCGTGTAACAGACGCTGACACCATCAAAATTGCACAGATGGTTTTAGTGGGTAAAACAAATAAAGAAGTAGTTTCAAATATCAACATCAACGGTGGGAACGCAGTTGGTCTTTGCGGAATTGACGGCCGTATAATTGAATGCGAA
Source organism: Clostridia bacterium (assembly GCA_017415145.1). Lineage (GTDB taxonomy): Bacteria > Bacillota > Clostridia > UBA1381 > UBA9506 > Congzhengia. Next base: position 5,514 of record JAFQJE010000022.1, on the reverse strand, counting down.
CCCTTAACCGAGGATACAGAGGGCAACAAAATCGACGTCGGCTTTGTAGGAAAGATTACAAAGGTAAACTCAAATATTATCAAATCACTCTGCGAAGATGAATACATTCCCGTTATTGCCCCAATCGGCACAGACAAAAGCGGACAAAGCTATAACATCAACGCCGACACAGTAGCTTCAGCCGTTGCAACTGCAATGTGTGCAGAAAAGCTCATTTATTTAACAGACGTCGAGGGCGTAAAGGATAACGACGGAAATGTTATCTACGAGATTTCAACTGAGAACGCCGAAAAGCTTATTGAGGAAGGCACAATCTCAGGTGGTATGATTCCTAAGAGCCGTGCATGCATGGAGGCTGTGGCACAAGGTGTAAACCGCGTTCACATAATTGACGGCAGAATCCTCCACTCAATCATTCTTGAAATATTCACCGATACCGGTATAGGAACAATGTTTAAAAAATAAATAACAGGAAATAATAAAACCGGAAATCTCTTCTAAAATTTTCCGGTTTTTTCTTTTTAATACTTGACATAGTATTTGATACTATATATAATAGTTCTATAAACAAATATTCCCTATGGAGGACACAATGAGTTACAAAATAGTCGCAGATTCATCATCAAATGTTTATAATTTAGAAGGTATTGATTACAGTTGTGTACCCTTAAAGGTCAACATTGGTAACAACGAGTATGTTGATACACCCAACGCAGACCTTGATGCCTTAATAAATGAGTTAAAAACCACTCAGGAAAAAACAAGCACCTCATGCCCCAATATTTATGACTGGCAGGAAAGCTTTCGCGGTGCTGACAATGTTTTTGCAGTGACAATTACCAGCGGTTTATCAGGAAGCTATTCGTCCTGTGTAAACGCCAAAAAACTTTATTGCGAAACAAATAATGACACTAATATTCACGTTGTTGATTCGTTGTCTGCAGGTCCTGAATTAAAGTTAATTATTGAAAAACTCAAAGACCTCTCGGCAGAAAATCTCCCTTTTGAAGAAATCGTAAATAAAATTGAAAAATACAAAAAAAGTACTCGCCTTTTCTTCTGCCTTGAGTCTTTGATGAACTTTGCACGAAATGGTAGAGTAAGTCCTACCGTTGCACACCTTGTGGGTTTTTTGGGAATGAGAATTGTAGGAACGGCATCCAGCGCTGGAACATTAGAGCCACTGTCAAAACCCAGAGGCGAAAAGAAAGCTCTTGCAAATCTTTTTGACCATATTAAAAAATCAGGGTTCTCAGGCGGCAAAGTGAGAATTGACCATTGTCAGAACGAAAGCTTTGCCCATCAACTAAAGGATATGATTTTATCGGAATTTCCCTCATCCGACATACAGATTTCACGCTGTGGCGTGTTATGCTCATACTACGCAGAGGCGGGCGGATTATTGGTAGCGGTAGAAAGTTAATTTACGTTAAAAAAAGACTTGTCAACAGACAAGTCTCTTTTTGTAAATCCACCTGACATAATAAAAAGAGATATGACAGAAGTCATATCTCTTTTTATGGTGGAAGAGGGTGGATTCGAACCACCGAAGCTACAAGCAACAGATTTACAGTCTGCCCCCTTTGGCCACTCGGGAACTCTTCCATACTATATTAAAAAAAATGGAGCTGGCGATGGGACTCGAACCCGCGACCTGCTGATTACAAATCAGCTGCTCTACCAACTGAGCTACGCCAGCACACTATATACACTTAAATTGGTCGGGGTTAAGGGATTTGAACCCCCGGCCCCTTGGTCCCAAACCAAGTGCGCTACCAAACTGCGCCAAACCCCGACAAACCATCGTCTCCGTGGCACTCCATAATAATAGCACTTTTTTAATGGCATTGCAACTGAAAAAACCACTCATTTAAAGGCGTTTAATTAAATTATGTCCCATTTTCTTAATTTTGCTCTTTTTAGCTCTTATTTCTTTTGTTTTCTTAATGTTTTAATAATAATTCCTATAATTAACGCAACGCCAATAAAACCGAAAGCCGAATACACCGACTGCACAAGTGTAGTAAAAGGAACAAATGACATAAAAAGAGCCAAAAGACATAATAACAGCACTGTTTTCATACTCTTATCAGGCGAGATATTTTCCACTACTGCAACACCTGATGAAACTGCCGTGGTTAGCATTGCAAAGTAAAGTACTACCCAGCAAACAAAGCTAAAGGCAGAAAAATTATCATATATCAAGCTAAAAAACGGCAACGGCTTACTCGCTACCTCCCAATGTCGAGCCAAAACTGTACTCATCATTACAAGAGGCACACCAATCATAATACCTCCTATTGCTCCGCCCCAACCTGCCTGATATGGCTTTTGGGCAATTTTCGCACTGGATACTAAAACTGCTGTCGCCGAAACCATGTTGTAGCTTATATAAAGTAACCCCGATACTGCAGGAAATACAACCTCATCTACATATAAAGGCGTAGTTTTGGGCAACAAAAAGCACAAAGCACATAACAATACAACCCCACACAACATTATAGGAGTAATAATTAAATTAAACTTTTCAAGACCTGATACGTCATTTTTAATAACAAAAAAGCAAATAAGCAGGGATACAAGAACTCCCGCCAGAGGCATGGTTTTGAGTTGTTCTGCAAATAGCACACCGCATCCTGTTATCATAATACAAAAGGACAATACCAAAAAAGCATTTGCTACAACTGAAAATATAGCGGCAATTTTTTTAGGGAACAATTCTTTAAAATACTCATCTGCATTTTTTATTTTATGCATTTTTGCATATTTACACACAACATAACCAAAAAAAGAAAACAAAAAACCTACAAAAACAGAAGCCACAATTCCGGCTGCTTTGTAACACGAAAAAAACGTAAAAATTTCTCTTCCGGAGGCAAAACCTGCACCAAATACCGCACCGCAATAAATTAGTGCAATAGATAAAATATTTAATAACTTTTTGCCCATATTTAATTTAACCTCCTTGTAATAATATTATGTAAACTCCCCTGTTTTTCTATGTTAAAACGCGTTTACAATCATGTGTCAACTTTTTTAAAAACGCACCAAAATCTGTTGATAACCTGTTGATAATGTTGATAACTAACGTAAAACTAAGGTTTTTGACAACTTTTTCTGTTGAAAAACTTGTTGACAATGTTAATAACTTTTTTGATAAAAAGCACACTAGTTTACATAATATTTTTAAAAATCCTTTACTTTTTTACTGTTTTCATTAAAAATTTTTTATGCAGTATTGAATTTATTTTTTATTTGTTGTATAATTGGCATATAGCGAATTTTACTCTCGTAAAATCTCCTTGCAAGCAAGGATTTTTTCTGGTGGAATTGGCATAAGATAATGTATCCCGATTGTATAATATATTGCTTTGGAGCATAAAATATGCCAAATCGCTATTATGTTGTAAATAATCAGAAAGAAGGTAATAAAAAATGGCTCAGATTACAAAAGACACAATTATCATGGATGTTTTAAAGTTAAATCCTGAAACAGCTCAGTTCTTTTTTGAAATCGGCATGCATTGCTTAGGCTGCCCTTCAGCTTCAGGCGAATCAGTTGCAGAAGCATGTGCAGTACACGGTGAAGATGCTGACGCTTTAGTTGAAAGAATTAACGCATTTTTAGCTGAAAACTAAGAAGGACTGTTGCATTTAGCGCAGACCGTCAAAAACAAGAAATTAAATATTTTATTTAATTATGTAAGGAACGACCTGTGTGTCGTTCCTTTCTTGTTAATGTTTTTGGCTACAAACAAACCGAATCACTCGGCGTACCCACGTACGCCTTCGGGGCACACCCCTGCGGGTTCGGTTTGTCCATTCTGCATCCAAATCCAGTCAGTCCCCAAAAAATAAGCCGTACGAATCCGTACGGCTTATTTTTTATGCTTTAGGTATCAATAACCTTCTGCCCACTTCTATTTTATCGTTGTCAAGGTTATTTGCTCTCTTTATCTTGTCGGCTTTTGTGCGGTATTTTTTTGCGATACTCCACAATGTGTCCCCATCTTTTGCAAAATATATTACCATACTTGGGAAAACTCCTGAATTTGTTTCCTCTTTTGACTGTATATCGGTTATAATATCCACATCACAGGATTTAAGTGCTTTTGTGTATATTCCCACATTGGTAAGGATTTCAACGCCTGTTTCGCCTATTTCACAGTTTACGTTATCTATCCACATATCAGCTTCTATTTCGCAGGGGTCCTTAATATTTTTTTCCCAGACAATGTCATTTTCTGCAACTGCACTGCGAGCAATCCCCTGCTCATCACGATAAATCAAAAACGTAACTAAATCACCCTTAACTTTAACTTTACCGTTTTCCCATGTACACTCTCTGGGCAATGGCTTTACACAACAATTAATAACCTCATTTACAACAACATTTTTCGGGGCTTCCACTCGGCTACGCACAGGTATACGTGTATTTTCAGATGTTACGTATTCTTTTATCTTCATATTTCTGCGTGCTATTTCTGTTTTTGTATCCATAAAATAGCAATCATCAACTATTTTCTCTGAAACAGTTCTTGAAACACGAACTTTTGCACACAACTCTGCATCCATGCTTATAATTTTTGTATCACCATTTAAGTCTCCCTTTGTATTAGCAGAAATTTTGTCCACACAGTATGACACATGCACCACACTCTGTTCATCTGCTCCGGGAGCTTCCACAACCTCTGTAAAAGGCACAGAATGGCTTACACCCATAAGTCTTCCATCTTCTGCCGCGGTGTAAACAGTATTAACATTAAGCTCTGCATGTACCATTGCTTTTCCGTTCATGAGCTTTGTGTCATGAGGTGTAACGTATGCATCAACCTTCAGAATTTCACCAATATCAGGTTTGTTTTGAGGTACAGTAAGAATGTCAGATACTGCTATATCCGTTTTTGTTTCCGATAAAGGAATATAAATACTGTACTTTTTATCACGGCTTTCAATATTTTCGCTGCATACCTCAATTATAGGCTCGTAACAGTTTTCTATTCCGCCAAAGACATTGATTGCCACCATAATTTTTGCAGAAAGCTTACGTGAGTTAATGAGTGTAAAACCGATATGCTCAACTAAAACCTCTGCTTTAAACTCAGTATCATCTGTACATTTTAAATCAACCGTCTGACTAAAAGGAAATACCTGCTCTAAGGATTTTGTTTCCTGAGCTTCTTCAGGGGTGTACAGAGCACAAAACATAACCTCCCCTGTAACAGTAACAGAGCCGTTTCTGCAGTCTAAAGAACTTACCCGAGCTTTTGCATCAGCGATGAGTATTTCTGACATATCAGGCTTTGTGTCAGGCAGAATTACATCACCTTCTACAAGAGCATTTGATACGCCCCTTGCAACCTGTTCATACAGATTTATATTTCCTTTTTTGATTTCCATAACAATTTCCATAGCCTTTCTGCCCACAAATAATAGTCAAAAATATATACGCACTTTTTCGTGGGCAGATAAGGCGTATAATGGAAATTATGCACATCGCCGTTTTCGCGTCGT
>JAFQJE010000021.1 GCA_017415145.1 Clostridia bacterium | reverse complement strand
GCGAAGTTTGTTCAAAACACAAGGCAATAAAAATAAAAGAAATTCGTCAAATGACGAATTTCTTCATTAAGTTTTATGTTATTTTGCTTTGCGGATACAAATTAAAGTTTTTATTATGAAATTTCCCTGCCTTGTGTGGTGTGTGCATTTTGCTACACCCTTTTTATTATACATTAAATCTGAATAAGATTATATCTCCATCGGCAACGACGTACTCTTTACCTTCTGAACGAACTAACCCTTTTTCTTTTGCCGCTACCATTGAGCCACATTCCATAAGATCGTTATATGCCACAACCTCGGCACGGATAAAGCCTTTTTCAAAGTCCGTGTGAATTTTACCTGCCGCCTGAGGTGCTTTCATTCCGTTTGTGATTGTCCATGCACGAACTTCGGGTTCACCTGCGGTAAGGTAACTGATAAGACCGAGTAATTTATAGCTCTTCTTAACCAATCTGTCAAGACCTGATTCGTTTATGCCAAGCTCTTGTAAATACTCTTCTTTTTCTTCGGGTTCTAGTGCTGAGATGTCTTCTTCGATTTTGGCAGAAATGGGCATTACTTCTGCACCCTCTGCATCAGCTAATTCTGTCAAACGCTTTACGAAATCGTTGTTTTCAATGCCACTTATAAAGTCGTCCTCTGCCACGTTTGCCGCATAAATGATGGGCTTTTTGGTTAAAAGATCGATTTCTTTCATAAATTCTGCATCGTCTTCCGATAAATCAAAGGAACGTGCAGGCTTGCCTGTTTCTAAATGAGCGTAAAGCTTTTCTAAGAATTCTATTTCTACCTTATATTTTTTCTCGCCTGATTTTGCCATTTTGCGAACCTTGTCCGTACGGTTTTCCACCATTTCCATATCCGCAAAAATAAGCTCTAAATTGATTGTTTCAACGTCACGAACAGGGTCAACAGAACCTTCAACGTGGATAATGTTTGTATCTTCAAAGCAACGTACAACGTGAACAATTGCATCAACCTGTCTTATGTGGGATAAGAATTTGTTACCAAGACCTTCGCCGCGGCTTGCACCTTTAACTAAACCTGCAATGTCAACAAACTCAATAACTGCATGTGTAACCTTTTGAGGGTTGTACATTTCGGCTAATTTGTCAAGACGCTCGTCAGGGACTGCGACAATGCCAACGTTAGGCTCAATGGTACAGAAAGGGTAGTTTGCAGACTCTGCACCTGCCTGAGTAATAGCGTTAAAGAGTGTGGACTTACCAACGTTTGGAAGACCAACTATACCTAATTTCATTATATATCACCTCATAAAGAATTTCACTTGACATTATACATTAAAATAGGAATAACTGCAAGAGTTTTTTTAAAAGCTACCGCCTTGCAAAATATGTAGCATAAGGTGTAATGCCAACATAATATAAATTAATATCTGTTTATGAAGAATTAGCGGTAATTAATATATATTTTTTAACCATGTAAAATGTGGTTTTTTGCTCAGTGTCATAACACACAATGAAAATCCTAAAGTAGCGATAATAACGAGAGTGTATCTAAAAAGAGAGTAACTCCATAATTCGGGTAGCACCGGTGTAAGGACGATGTTTAAAATATATTCTATTAATAGGTGAGAAAAGAAAATTAAGCTTGATAGTGTTCTTAATTTTGTGTATATAGCTCTGTTTTTTAATTGTTTTGTTTTAACAATGTAAAACAAGAAAAAAGACGCAGGTGCTAGAAAGATAAACAGATCATAAGCTCGCGCCCAGCCCGCAAAGCGCACAACTATCAATTCACAACCCAAGAAAAACATTGATGCCAAGAACAAAATCGCCGCATGTTTGATTTTAATTGAGAGGTATTTTCGGGCAAAGAGCATTCCTAATGATATAAAAAGAAACCCTTCAAACAGTCCATTGCGGGTAGTTACAATGATTTTTTGTATAAATTTTAAAAGCAAGAAGATACTCTCGCACTTCCTTATAGGGTCTAATAAAAAAGAATAGGTTTGAGGAATTAGACCAATTATATAAAAAATGCAAGAGAGGATTAAAATTGATTTTATAGATAAGCGCATTTTGAGGCAGAACGCAACAATTAAAACTGCTACAACAGTGGCAAGTAAGTACCACAAATGTATATAGCTTCCAACAAAAACAAAGCTTTTGAACCATTTGGTTAATGTTATAGCAATATTGGCTTTGTTTACGATTGCACTATGTAAAACACAAGGCAAATATATAATACTCCAAATTACATATAGTTTAAAGATCCTATATACGTATTTATAGATATTAGACGTTGATTTTTTGAACAAAAAATAACCGGAACATATAAAATAAAACGGTACGGCTAGGCGTGATAAGTAAAGTGTGAAAAAATGCAGAGGAGTGCTTACAGAGGTAAAAGGAGGAATATGTATAGCAACAACAAACAATGAAAAAATAAACTTAAATAAATCTATGGTGTTATATGTGTTTTTTTTGATGTTATCCTGCATAAAATATACCTCATAAATAACTTCATTTAGCATTCTACTGCATACATTATACCCCAAATGTGGCGTTACTGCAAGAGTTTTTTGAAATTACAAGACAACAAAGAAAAATAAATGTTTCACCTTGAAAAAAGTGTTGATTTTTGTCGAAAGTGGTGCTAATATATATGCGAAAAGTTCAAGAAAATTGAACTTTTTATGACATCGACAGAAGGAGACGCTTATTATGAACGAAAATTATGAAAACACTTTTGCAGAGAAAATAAGGATATTACGGAAAAAATCAGGCCTGACACAGAACGCTTTCGGAGCGAGAGTCCACTTGTCGAGGAGTTGTATAGCAAATTATGAAGCAGGGAGAAGATTTCCGGGTGTAGAGGTGGCGGAGTATATTGCAATCTGTTTTGGAATGGATGCAGAATATTTTTCAGAAGAAGCACACGCATAAAAAAAGGATTCGCAAAGCGAATCCTTTTTTTATAATTTAAATAAGTTGTTCTTATTTTAAAGCAGCTTTAGCCTGTTCAACTAATGCTGCGAATGCAGCTTTGTCACAAACTGCGATTTCTGCTAACATCTTACGGTTCATTTCGATACCGGCTTTCTTTAAGCCGTTCATAAATGTAGAGTAGTTCATACCGTTCATCTTTGTAGCTGCAGAAATTCTTGCGATCCAAAGCTGACGGAAGTTTCTCTTCTTTAACTTACGACCAACGTAAGCGTATGAGAGTGACTTCATTACAGCTTCTTTAGCTGTTCTGAACTGCTTGCTCTTAGCACCTCTGTAACCCTTAGCGAGTTTTAAAATTCTTTTATGTCTTTTGCGCGTAGCCATAGCGCCCTTAATTCTTGCCATTTGTTGTTACCTCCAATATTATTTTTCTTTAATGCTTACTTATAAGGAATTAACTTCTTTAATGTCTTTAAGTTAGCGCTTGATGCGTACGCACCTTTTCTTAAGTTTCTTTTTCTCTTAGTTGATTTCTTTGTGAGAATGTGGCTTGTAAAAGCGTGATTCATCTTTACTTTACCGTTCTTTGTAACTCTGAATCTCTTAGCACTTGCTCTATGTGTTTTAATTTTAGGCATTTTCGTTACCCCTTCCAAAAAATTTTTTATTTTGTTGTGCCCTTAGGGGACACAACCATGCTCATATTTTTGCCTTCAAGCTTTGGCGGTTTGTCAACTGAACCAACATCGGCTACAGCTTCTTTAAACCTTTCCATAAGCTCAAGTCCTAAAGCACTGTGATGTACCTCACGTCCGCGGAAGCGAACTGTGATTTTTACCTTATCTCCTGCGGCTAAGAACTTCTTAACGTGATTTGCCTTAGTGTCAAAGTCGTGATTGTCAATAGACGGAGAAAGTCTGATTTCTTTAACGGTCATTACCTTTTGGTTTTTCTTGGCTTCCTTGTCACGCTTTGCTAACTCAAACTTGTATTTACCGTAGTCCATGATTTTGCACACGGGAGGCTCCGCTTTGGGAGCGATAAGTACAAGGTCAAGGTTTTTAGCATATGCCTGATCTAACGCGTCGGCAACAGATGTGATACCGATAGGTTCACCGTCAGGACCAACAAGGCGGACCTCTTTACATTTGATTTCTTCGTTAATCAACATTTCTTGCTTACTGATGGCAAAACACCTCCAAAAAATTTACCGCATAAAAATAAGCGGACAGTCCCCTGTCCGCTAAAATACTTAAAAGAAAAAAGTATCAACCATTTTAGCCAGTGCTCATAGCACGCCTGATGGTGAGAAGCGAACAAGCTTCTGCTTAATGCCTAATTATAATAACACATTGAATTGCTGTTGTCAAGAAGTTTTT
>JAFQJE010000020.1 GCA_017415145.1 Clostridia bacterium | reverse complement strand
CTTTAAAAGACCGCGTCTTGAGTGGTGGTCCTGCTTGAACATCTTTAAGTGTTCGTTTAAGTGGTTGATTCTTTCTGTAAGTACTGCAATCTGTACTTCAGGTGAACCTGTGTCGCCTTCGTGGATAGCGTATTTAGCAATAATTTCCTGCTTAACTTCTTTACGCATTTTTATTTCCTCCTCTAAATTAATATTTGCCGTATGCCGAGAGTAAGGTCGTTGTCGAGGTGACACCAAACCCCCAGTATCGGTAACAGAAGATATTTTAACACAATTTTTCCTGTTTGTAAAGCTTTTTTTGAAAGTTTTTATATTTTTATTATACCTAAAGAGCCGGGAAATTCCCGGCTCTTTAATTATTTAACTTTAATCTTTGAAATTACGTTTTCTTTAACGTTTATTTCCATTGACGCTTTTGCTTCGTCAAGGTATGCATCAAACATATCATACATAATGATTGATTTTGCATTTTCTTCTATTGTAGCATAGTCTGCATGTGTAGGAGTTAAATCGCATCTTTTGATGATATGCCAGCCGTATGATGACTCAACAAGTTCAGGATTTACTTCGTTTGAGCCAACTGCGAATGTACCCTTTGTAAATTCAGGAACCATAGCAGATGATCCGTCAAGTAAGTAACCGGTTTTATCAATTACATAACCATCAGGTGTTGATTCCATACCGGGATCTTCGCCATATTCTTTTATTAACGCATCGAAATCTTCGCCAGCTACTGCTTTAGCTAAAACTTCTTCTGCCTTAATCTTTGCTTTTTCTGCATAACCTTCTGCATCCGGAACAGTACCATCTTCATTCTGCTCTGTGGGCTGATTCTGAACTAAAACATGCTTAACACGAGCATATGAATTTTCGATTTCTGCTAAAACTTTATATTCTGCGGGTGTAAACGCTTCTTTGTTCTGTGTTGTTACAAAATTGTAGTACGCATTGGAAAGGTAAATTTTTTCCATTATATCTGCAATTAAGTACTTATCTGCACCTGTCGCTTTCTTTGTTTCTTTAAGCATTTCCACTGTTTCTGCATCTGTTGCTGAAATAACGGAACGCGCGGCCGATCTCTCTTCATCAGAAAGTGTAACCTTTTCTTCTGTGGCCTTAACTACTGCAATCTCTGTACGGATAACATCCTCTAAAGCTCTTTCTTTTATCACATCAGCTGCGGGTTTTCCATCAACCTCACCGTTCTTTAAGAAGTCCTTTAATGCTTCTTCATCTGCTATGCCCTGCTCTGACGCGATTGTCTGTTTTGCCATTTCAACATAATACTTAAATTCTGCCTCTGTAATTTCGTTGCCAGCTACTGTAATAACTGTACGTGAAACACTAAGACCGTTGATACTCGCCAAAAATCCTAATACAACACAAATTATTACGACAGCAGCAATCCATTTAATTGCTGATTTTAATCCTTTCAACAAAAACACTCCTTCTCATATTGTAATCGTATATATTATACACTAAAATTTTTGGGTATGCAATAGTTTCTTATACTCTTGCAATAATTTTTTAACAGTTTCGAGCAATTCCTCTCCCCCTGTGGGTTTTGGCTTTAACACCATATGAGGTTTTATACCTGCTGAGATAAAAAATCTTTCCTTAAAAGTCCCCACAAGTCCTGATACTGCACGCACATCCATTTCCCCTCTGAAATAACAAACGATATTTCCCTCTTTTAGCGTTACTTCTGAAATGTTTGTATCCTTTGCAAGGTATTTAATTTCTGCTATTTTAATAAGACTTTCAACAGCTTTTGGCATATCACCGAAACGGTCACAGATTTCGCCCTCTACCTCTAATTTGTCCTCTTCATTTTCAACAGAGGCTATCTTTTTATAAATATCAAGTCTTGTTGAATGATTTTTGATGTAGTTGGGCGGAATATATGCTTCAACATTAATATCAATATTTGGTTGCCAGCTCTCAGCAGGGACTTCTCCTGTCAGTTCGCTGACGCTTTGAGCTAAAAGCTCACAGTACATATCATAACCGACAGTATCAATATGACCGTGTTGCTCTGCACCTAAGATATTGCCCGCACCTCGGATTTCTAGATCTCTCATTGCAATCTTAAAGCCTGAGCCGAATTCTGTAAACTCTTTAATTGCACGAAGACGCTTTGCCGCTACTTCATTTAGAACTTTATCAGGGCGGTAAGTAAAGTAGGCAAAAGCTCTGCGATTACTTCTTCCCACTCTTCCCTTTAACTGATAAAGCTGAGATAATCCCATTCTGTTTGCATCTTCTATGATTATGGTATTTACATTGGGAATATCCAGACCTGTTTCAATAATGGTGGTACACACCAAAACATCAATTGCACCCTCTGACATATCCATCATAATACGCTCGAGAGTATCTTCGTCCATCGCTCCATGAGCAAAAGCTATGCTTGCATCAGGAAAGACATCGCGAAGTTTTTTAGCAGTCATTTCAATACTTGCTATCCTGTTGTGAATATAATAAACCTGACCACCACGGGAAAGTTCACGGCGAATAGCATCGTGTAAGACCGCATCATTTTTCTCCATTACAATTGTCCGCACAGGAAATCGGTTTTCAGGTGGCTCTGTCAACACACTCATATCACGGATATTTATCATGGACATATGAAGTGTTCTGGGAATAGGTGTTGCAGATAAGGTCAGCACATCTACGTTATTCTTAAGTTCTTTGATGCGTTCTTTGTGTTTTACACCAAAGCGTTGCTCCTCGTCAACCACCAGAAGTCCCAGGTCCTTAAACTCAATATCCTGCCCCAATAATCTGTGAGTACCGATAATAATATCTATTTCACCTGATTTTAGTTGTTTTATTATCTTTGTCTGCTCTTTTTTGGTCTTAAATCTTGAAATTTCAGCAACCCTTATGGGGTACTTCTTCATTCGCTCACAGAAGGTGTTAAAATGCTGCATCACCAAAACAGTAGTGGGTGCAAGTATTGCCACCTGTTTTGAATCCATTACCGCTTTAAATGCCGCACGAAGGGCAACCTCTGTTTTTCCAAATCCTACATCTCCGCACAGGAGTCTGTCCATGGGGCGTGAGCTTTCCATATCTTTTTTAATTTCTGCAATACTTATTAACTGGTCTTCAGTTTCCACATAAGGAAATGCGTCTTCAAAGGATTTTTGCCACTCTGTATCGGGAGAATATGAAAACCCCTGTGCCTGTTGTCTTGCTGCATATAACGCTACAAGTTCTCGTGCTAACTCCTCAGTTGATGCTTTTACCTTTTTCTTTTGTCTTGCAAAGTCGGCACCGCCCATACGATTTAAGCGTACTGTGCCCTCCTTACCTACATATTTCTGCAAAAGGTCAAGCTGAGATGTGGGGACGTACAGGAAATCATCACCATTATATTTTATTTTTAAATAGTCGTGACGCTGTCCTTCTACCTCCAACGTATCAAGCCCTAAATACTGACCTATACCGTGGGTATGGTGAACAACGTAGTCGCCGATATCTAAATCATTAAAATCACGGATCTTACTAGCTGAGTCAAGCTTTTTTCGTTTACCCTTTTTCTTGGGAGCTTTTCCGAAGATTTCCTCCGAACCGAAAATCGCAATCTTTTCACTTTCATAGTAAAAACCTCGTGACAATCCGCCCTCTGTGAAGTTTATTTTAGTTTTTAAAAGCTTTTCTGTTTCATTTATTTTAAAGCCATTAAGAATTAAATCCTCGCAAAGTTTACCTCTTGCATCAGGGTTTACTGAAAAAATAATCGTATATCCGTTCTTTTGAAAATCCTTTAATTCTTCATAAAACCTTTCACGCTCACCAAAGGTTTTTCCCAAATCTCCTACGGTGACATTGATGTCAGCCATGGGTTTATAGTCACGACAAGGGAAAGGCAATTCTAAAAGTCCAATGAACTCATATTTTAAAAGTTCTTTTAAAACATCGTAATAATCGTGGATATATTTTTCTTTGAATATAAAATTTTCATCATCTTCAGCCAGAGCCTTTACTGTTTCTTCGATATCCCATTTGAGTCCTTCGCTACGTTCTGATATTTTTTGCGGTTCATCAAAGAAAATTATAGCATTGTCGTTTACGTATTCAAGAATTGATGTTTCGCGCGATTTAACAGAAAAACTGTCATTTGCAGGACCGATAGATGCAGCATCACTGTTTTCTACAGAAACCTGTGTAAACACATCAAAAATTCTGATTGAGTCAACCTCATCACCAAAAAACTCAATTCGCACAGGATTTTCCATTGAGGGACCAAAGATATCTGCAATACCGCCACGGATAGCAAACTGTCCCTTACCCTCTACCGTATCCTCACGGGTATAGCCTAAGTCCACAAGCTTTTTCGCTAATTTTTCAAGGGGTATTTCATCGCCAACTGCAATATTTAAAACACTCTCTTTATATGAATTTAAATCTACTGTAAACTGTAAGAGTGCATCTAAAGACATAACTGTAATTGTTGAGTTTCTGTTTCCGAATGCAAGCTTTTCTATTATTTCAAAGCGTTGATTTAACAGTTCGTTACTCTTTGCATCCGCCTTGTAAAATTCAAGTTCTTTAGACGGATAATAGCAGATTCTGTCCCCAAGATAGTACATAAGCTCGTCAGCAACACGCTTTGCCTCGTAGTCAGAGTCTACAACATACACGCCCTGAGCATCGAAATCCTGGCACAACGATGCGGCAAAATGCGCTTTTGCAGGGCGGGTAAGCCCTACTACATTCTTTGCACCTTTGCCGTATAATTTCTTTATTTCATTGTAGGATGAAAGTTCTTTTGCTGTGTTTAAAAGTACCATCAGTACACCTTTGCATTGAAGCTGTTCATAGCAGCCTCAACTCCGTTTTTTATAATCATGGGAACGGCATCCTCTACCATAGCATCTACAGCGGAAGACATATGGGTAATTTCTTCCTTTGAAAATTTACCCAACACCCAATCGGCTAAATCGTAGTGTATAGGCGCTGCTCCCACTCCCATTTTAATTCTTATAAATTCATCGCTGTTTAAATTTAAAATTATGGATTTTAATCCATTGTGTCCACCTGCAGAGCCTTTCGCACGAATACGCACCTTACCGCAATCAAGGCTTACATCATCGTGGATAACTATAACATTTTTGGGGGGCACTTTGTAAAAAGCACAAACTTCTCTTAAGCTATCACCAGAAAGATTTACATAGGTCTGAGGCTTTACTAAAATCACCTTTTCACCGGCAATCGTCCCCTCGCCAATCAGAGCCTTATGCTTTATTTTATTTATTTTTATTCCATAGTGAGCACCCATATAATCAAGGGCAATAAATCCTATATTGTGTCTTGTGCCCTCATATTTTTTACCTGGGTTTCCTATTCCTAAAATCACGTACATTACCTACTACCTACTTTACATATGTTATTGCCACACCGTCACCGATGGGAAGTATTGTTGTTTCAAATCGCTCATCACTGCACAAAAAGCTTAAATATTCTCGCAATCTCCTTGTGATTGTGATATGCTTTTTCGTAGCAAGCTCATCACTTGCAGTCATACCGAAATACAAAACATCGTCCGTTAATATTATGCCACCTGATTTTACTAATTTCAAGCTTTTTTCAAAATGGTCACGATATTGCCCCTTGGCTGCATCTATAAAGACGAAGTCATATTTATCAGAAAGACTTTCAAGTACTTCTGTCGCATCACCGAATATGGTGTGTATTCTATCTTCAAGACCACGGGATTTAATATTTTCTCTTGCCTGTGATAACACGTTTTCATCACGCTCAATTGTTGTAACGCAGGACTTTTCACCCGCATACTTTAACATAAGCATTGAGCTGTAACCGATAGCGGTGCCTACCTCAAGAATTTTTTGAGGCCTTACTATTGACATTAAAACCGCAAGCAACTTTTCCACCTGAGGCTTTACTATATAAATGTGGTTATTTTGCGCATATTCTCTCAATTCAGCAAAAAATGGTTCTTCTGCTTTGTGAGTGTTATTTATATATTCTTCTATGTAATCGTACTGAATATTATTCATTTTTTAATAGCTCCTTAAGATAGGAATATCTTTTTGCCTCGTAATCGTTATCAACCATTTTCGCCAGTGCAGCTTTTTGCCCCACCAGTACCACACGGTTTTTGGCTCTAGTTATTGCCGTGTATAAAAGGTTTCGGGTAAAGAGCTTGTCTACTCCACGAAACACAGGCATAACAACTGTATCAAACTCGCTGCCCTGACTCTTATGTACAGTAATAGCGTAAGCGTGGTCGATTTCTTCAAGCTGAGAATTTTCGTAATCCACAACTTTTCCGTCATCATAGGTTATAGAAACACAGGAGGGTTTAACGCCTGTTATTATACCAATATCGCCGTTATATACGCCGTAACCCTCATCGTTTGCCGATTTTTTCCACCTTAGGTCATAGTTGTTTTTTATCTGCATTACTTTGTCGCCACAACGTAAAATCCTTGTCTGAAACTCTCGCTCAGTTTTTTCACTTACCTTGGGATTCAACACTCTCTGCAGTCCCTCATTCAATGCAAAAACACCTGCTGCTGTCTTTTTCATTGGTGTAATAACCTGAATGTCAGAAAAGGGGTCTATATCATACGCTGTGGGCAATCGCCTTGACACAAGGTCAATTACCTTCTCGCAGATTTGTTCATTATTTTCTGCCTCAATAAAGAAAAAGTCTTTATCTTTTGCGTTAAGTATGGGATACTCTCCCATATTTATTTTGTGGGCATTTACTACTATCATGCTTTCCTCTGCCTGACGAAATACTGTATCTAGTCTTACTACAGGGACAGTTTCACTTTCAATTATATCAGAAAGTACATTTCCTGCACCAACTGAGGGAAGCTGGTCGCTATCACCAACTAAAATCACTCTTGCACCATACTTTACAGAAGAAATCAAAGCACCCATAAGTATAGCATCAACCATACTTACCTCGTCAACAATAATTACATCTTCTGGCAAGGGTTCTGCATTACCTCTCGAGTATTCACGCAAAATATCGTCTTCACGATAGTCAATCTCCAATAATCTGTGAATGGTCTTAGCTTCAATTCCGCAAAGCTCGGTCATTCTTTTTGCCGCTCTGCCTGTAGGAGCACAAAGGGCGATTTTTTTGCTCTGTTTTTCAAAAAGCTTTATTATAAAGTTAATAGTCGTAGTCTTACCTGTTCCGGGACCGCCCGTGATTACAGTCAATCCTGAAGATATTGCCATTTTAACTGCTTCACGCTGAGCGTGAGCAAGTACAATTTTTTCTTCCTTTTCAATTTTTTCTATTTCCTTATCGGAGTTTTTCAATACGTTTTCCGCCACTGCATCATTTATCTCCTTAATACAGGTAGAAATCACTCTTTCTGCAGAATACAGTGCAGGCAAAAATATAGCATCTTTGCCCTCAGTTGTCTTTTTCACTATAAGCTGATGGTCAGAAAGGAGTTTTGTCAGGGCATTTTCTGCAGCATGTTCTTCAACATCAAGCATTTTTGCACCATAGTGTATCAACACCTCACGGGGAAGATATGTGTGTCCTTCCGCTCCTGCATAATATGTGAGAATGTACTTAAGTCCTGCTTTGATTCTGTCCTCGTTTGTCTTGTCCGCACCTGAAATACTTGCTACTCTGTCTGCAGTTTTAAAGCTTATGCCGCGTATCCGCTCGCAGAGTATATAAGGGTTTTCCTTGATTTTTTCCACGGCGTTTTTCCCTAAAATGTCATAGACCTTAATAGCGTAGCCTAATGATACATTAAACTTTTGTAAAAACATTATGAGTTGTTCTTTTTCCTGTACAGATATGTAGCTTTCATTTATTTTCATCGCACGCTCGTGGGAAATTCCTTTGATTTTTGCCAGACGCTCAGGTGTATCTGATATGACACGTAAAGCTTCATCCCCAAATAAATCTACGATTTTTTCTGCCATCTTCGGCCCTATGCCTTTAATGATGCCTGATGAAAGATATGTTTTTATTGAGTCTTTTGTTTCAGGCTCAATTCGTTCAAAATATTCTATTTTTAATTGTTCTCCATAGTTTGGATGGTTTACCCATTTGCCGCATACCACTAAAATTTCGCCGCACTTAATATAGGGCACAGTTCCCACACAGGTAATTAAACCCTCGTCTGCGTCCTCAAGGTCAAAGATAGCGTAGCCGTTATCATCGTTCATATATATAATTTCATCAACCGTGCCGCGATATGCGTCCAATTCCTTCATATACCAAACTCTCCGATATGAGCTTTCACTTTTTCATATAAATCTTTATCTAAACAATCAAACCACGTATATCCACAGCGCTTAAACCATGTAAGCTGACGCTTTGCGTAGTTTCTGCTGTTTTTCTTAATTAGTTCTATGCTTTCATCTTCTGTAATTTCACCAGATAGTGCCATTACTGCCTCTTTGTAGCCTATGCCCTGCATAGACTGAGCATCGGGGTTAACACCTTGTGCAAGAAGATTTTTTACCTCATCGAATAACCCCTGCTCCACCATTATGTCAACTCTTTTGTTGATTCTTTCGTAAAGCAGTTCTCTTTCACAATTAAGTGCAATAAGACAAAATTCATAGGGTGAAGGGTTAAGCTTTGATTCTGCCTCATAGGCAGTTCTTGTTTTTCCTGTGGTTTCAAAAATCTCCAAAGCTCGAATCACCCTTTTTGTGTTGTTGGGATGAATTGCCTTAGCCGACTCAGGGTCAACTTCAGACAGTCTTTCGTGCATTGCCTCAGGGCCGCTATTTCTTAGTTCCTCCTGAAGTCTTTTTCGTACAGACATATCAATATCAGAGTCTGAAAACTCAACGTTATCCACTAATGACGAGATATAAAGACCTGTTCCCCCTACAATTATTGGACCTTTCCCGCGTGACAAAATTTCGTCTATTTTTTTCTTGGCGTCCTCTACATAATCCGCAACAGAATATACACCCGTAGCTGAAACCATGTCCATTAAGTGGTGAGGGATTCCTTCACGTTCTTCCATGCTTGGTTTAGCACTGCCAATATTTAATTCTTTGTAAATCTGTATAGAATCGGCAGAAACTATCTCGCCGCCCAATTCTTTGGCAAGCCTTACTGACAGGGCGGTTTTTCCCGTAGCGGTGGGTCCTGCTATTACAATAACTTTGTTCATTTAAACTATCCTTTTAAACTGTTTTTCGATAAAATCCTTTGTAAATTCTATAGTAATCGGTCTTCCGTGAGGACATGTATTGATATTATCAAGCATGAAAATATCAGTCAGCAGCTTGTCCATCTCGATAGAATTTAATTCCTTGTTTGCCTTTATTGCTCCACGGCAGGCAATACGGTAAAGCATCTTTGCTGCCAGATCATCGTCAATATTTTTGCGATTAGCGGAAAACATAGAGATTATTTCAAATATCGTTTCTTCGATGTCTGATTCTTCTGCCTCCATAGGAATTTCACGGACAATTATTTCACGCTCACCATAGGGAGACGCAATATAACCAAGCTCACAAATTTCTGTTTCGTGCTCACAGAATGTTGCATACTCATTTGCCGTGAGTTTCACGATTTCCGGCATGAGCAAAATTTGTGTTACGACATTCCGTTCTCTGTACTGAGAAAGAAGCTTCTCATAGCGGAGTCTTTCGTGTGCCGCATGTTGGTCTACCATCAGCATTTTTTCATCTTTTTCCACGATAATGTATGTATTGAAAACCTGTCCACAAATTTTAAATACAGGTTTTTCTCTTACTTCCTCAACCACTTTTTCCTCAATAACAGGCACAGATGTTTCAATTACGGGTTTTGGTATTTCTTTTACTTCCACCTTGATTTCAGGCTTCTTTTCGGGAATTTTGTATGTGTTCTCCCCAAATGAGATTTTTGCCTGCTCAGTTTTTGGAGGTTCAAAGGGTTTTACGGGCGTTACCTTTGAAAAATCTATTTTTGGTAGCTCACGTTTAATTTCAGGTGCACTCTTAAAAGTTTCCTTTACCGTCTCAGGTGTTGGACGTGTGTATGTTACCTGAGAGGGTTTTGTTTCTGTCACTTCAGGAATATATGCTTTTTTGTAAAGGGCATTTTTTGCCGCCCAGTAAACTGCGTGATAAACTGTTTTTTCGTCTGCAAATTTTGCTTCTAATTTCGTTGGATGGATATTTATATCAACCATCTCAGGTGATATTTCAATATTTAAAACGCAAGCGGGGAATTTTTTTACCATAAGCTCATTTTTATAAGCCTCTTCAACCGCATGGGCAAGCAGTGCACTTTTTATGTATCTGCCGTTTACAAAGAAATTCTCCATGTTACGGTTAGCTCTCGCCGCCGACGCCTTGGCGCACATACCATGCACCTTAACACCATTTTCTTCATATTCTGCTTCTACCATTGCATTTTTTATGTCTTTGCCATAAACTGCGTAAATCGCAGATGACAGTTGATTGTCGCCGGGGGTAAAAATTATTTCCTTACCGTTATTTATAAACTTCACAGAAATCTCAGGGTGAGAAAGTGCAAGACGTGCCACAATATCCTCAATATAGCCTGCCTCGGTATAATCTTTTTTTAAAAATTTCATTCTGGCAGGAACAGTGCAGAAAAGTTCACGCACCAAAACAGTCGTACCATCGGGGCAACCTGCCTCAACTATATCTAAAATCTCACCGTTCTGGGCAATCATATATGTTCCTGTTTCCTCATTTCGTGTCTTTGTGTAGATTTCAAGCTTTGAAACCGCTGCAATAGACGACAGAGCCTCACCACGAAAACCTAAAGTTGCGATACGTGACAGGTCTTCCTCTGTTGAAATCTTGCTTGTAGCATGGCGGATTATAGAAAGGCGAGCATCTTCCTTTGACATACCGATACCGTTGTCTGTAACTCTCATATATTTAATGCCGCCGGATTTTATCTCCACAGTAATAACTGTAGCCTGGGCATCTACCGCATTTTCCAAAAGTTCTTTTATAACCGACGCAGGGCGTTCAACCACTTCACCTGCTGCAATTTTGTCAGATACATTTTTTGATAAAACTTGTATTCTTCCCATGGTAATCACCTACCAAATCGTAAAAATATCTTTAAACGCTATAATCACGGACAATCCCAGTAAAAGCACTATTCCTATAAAGTGGACTACTGCCTCCTTGTCTACAGGGATTGGTTTTTTGCGTATCATTTCAATAATAACAAATAAAATTCTGCCGCCGTCTAGTGCTGGCAACGGCAATAGATTAAATACTCCTAGGTTTATAGTTAATAGCACCGCAAGGCTCAAGAGGTTTAATATTCCCTCCACACCTGACTCTTGTGCTGCCTCTACCGCATTTCCTATTTCATTAACTATACCGATAGGTCCTGACACCTGTGATAGTGGGACTTTACCGCGTATTAACTGTATAAATGAATCTATTACTACTCTTCCGTAAAATATTGTGCGATATCCTGCGTTTCTTATTGTTTTAAAAACTGAATTTTTTCCTATTTCAAAGGACATTCCGTAGGTCAGTCTGCCGTCTGATTCTTTTGGAGTGATTTCGATTTCCTTTTTTTCTCTGTCACGCTCAACAACCAAATTCAAAACCGCATTTTCCTGAGTGTTATTGCTGACTTCCCAGGACAAATCTTCGTAAATATTTACACGTCTTCCGTTTGCACGAAGGATTTTGTCACCGGAAACAAGACCTGCCTCCATGGCACCCGAATCACTCACAACCTCACGGATAACAGGCTCAACGTAGCCTTCTGATACGGCACCAATACCAATGAGCAGCACGAATCCTAAAAGGATATTCATAGCCGCACCTGAAACTAAAATTATAAACCTTTTCCACGGCTTTTTCTTGTTAAAGGCACGCTCGTCTTCAGTTTCTTCGTCCTCACCCTCCATAGCACAAAATCCGCCTATTGGAAAAAGCCGCAAAGAGTACAGAGTTTCTCCCTTTTGCTTTGAAAGTATTTTAGGACCCATACCAAGGGCAAACTCATTTACCTTTACCCCAAGGCTTTTTGCTGCGATGAAGTGCCCAAGCTCATGGACAAATATCATTACTGCAAAGATAATAATTGCTGCAATTGCTGTTAAAACAAAATTCATAGACTACCTCTAATAAATGCGTCAAAGCCTTATATGAAATCATATAAGGCTTAATATTTTACTGTATCTTATGTAGATTTGCCATTACATATTCTCTCGCCCATAAATCTGCTGATAATATGTCTTGAATTTGAGGATTTTTGATTACTTTGTGGTCATCCATTGCCATTTCTACAATATTTCCAATATCTAAAAATCCTATTTTTCCTTCTAGGAAAAGTGCTACCGCCGCCTCATTTGCACCATTTAACACCGTAGGTAGTGTACCACCTGTTTCTCCGGCTGCGTATGCAAGCGACAAGCAGCGGAAGGTATCTGTGTCTGCATACTCAAATGTAAGGGGTGTCTTTGTAAGGTCAAGTGCGTTATCACACATAGAGAGTCTCTCAGGATATGTGAGAGCATACTGTATAGGCAGTTTCATATCGGGAACACCCATTTGTGCTATAACCGCATTATCCGCAAACTCCACCATTGAATGAACTATGCTCTGACGATGCACTAAAACATCAACCTTAGATAGCGGAACAGAAAACAAGTGTTTTGCTTCTAAAACCTCAAGGCCTTTATTCATAAGCGTCGCACTGTCTACTGTAATTTTTGCCCCCATACTCCAGTTGGGGTGTCGGAGGGCATCGGCCGCCTTCATGTTGCGAAGCTCGTCCTTTGTTTTACCAAAGAACGGACCGCCTGATGCTGTGAGCAGAATTCTTTTTAGTTCACTGTCATAATCTTTATCATTGACACGTGCCGCCATACATTGAAATATTGCACTGTGCTCACTGTCAACAGGGATAATCTCAGCACCCGTTTTTTGTGCGGTACTCATTACTATATCCCCTGCAGTAACAAGTGTTTCCTTGTTTGCAAGGCCTATTCTTTTGCCCGCTTTAACTGCAGCTAAAGTGGGCAGAAGTCCTGCTATACCCACAATTCCTGTAATTACAATATCAGCATCTGGCAAAGATGCGATATATTCTAAGCTTTCCTTACCTGACAACACCTGTGTTTCGGTGTCTTTTATTTTTATCTTGAATTCCTTTGCCTTTTCCTCGTTTGGAACTGCAACGAATTTAGGGTTAAATTCTCTTACTTGTTTTTCTAATAGCTCTATGTTGGAATTTCCCGAAATTGCAAGAACTAAAAATCCTGACTTTTCTGAAATTACCTCTAGACTCTGTGTCCCTATAGAGCCGGTAGAACCTAAAATTACAACTTTTTTCATACTTTTCTCCTATTGGATCACAGGCAGGAACGTAATGAAATAATAAACAATAGGTGCTGTAAACATCAAAGAATCCACTCTGTCTACCATACCGCCGTGACCGGGGATTAAGTGCCCGAAGTCTTTTACTGAATAGTTTCTTTTAATAACTGATGCGGTCAAATCTCCAAATTGTGCCACAATTGCACAGATGACCGCTAAAATCACAAGCAACAAATAATTTACGCTAAATCCCATAGCGGACATAACCGCCCCGTAAATAACGAAGCCTATAACTGAAGCAACTATGCCGCCTATAGCACCCTCAACTGTCTTATTGGGACTGACAGAAGGAATGAGCTTGTGCTTGCCTATTGAAAGACCTGTAAAATACGCACCTGTGTCTGTGATGTATGCCCCGATTACAGGCATAAACAAAAATGCCACACCATTTTCAAGCTGTCTGATAAATGACAAGTGCATTAAAAATACTACAGAATATGTAACCAAAAAGATTGATGCACACACATCAGAAAGTTTTATACGTGAATTATCAAGCACGGTAAATGCACCCAAGGTCATCACAAATAACACAATTAGCATGTAAATAAATTCGTGTTGCAGCTCTATGTTTAAAATCCCAAGTGCCATAAAAATCGCTGCAAACGTATAGTTTGTGATAACTATTCCGGGTTTTGTTTCTAATCTCATTACTTTTGTAAGCTCTGCCATTATCATAAATGTAATAGCACACACAACGATAGAAAATACCCAGTCAGTTGCAAAGAATACTACTGCTAAAAGTATTCCAATAAGCACAATAGCACTCAAAAGTCTTGTTTTTAGTTTATCCCACATAATTACACCCCTCCAAAGCGGCGATTTCTGTTTTGATAATCAAGTATCGCCTGAGTGAAGTCTTCTTTAGTAAAGTCGGGCCAGTTTATGTTTGAAAACCAAAATTCACTATATGCCGACTGCCAGAGCAGGAAATTGCTCAGACGATATTCACCGCTGGGGCGGATTATTAAATCCACATCAGGAATCTCTGTATACAGCTCTGAACCCACTGCGTCTAACGATATATCATCTATATTTATCTGCCCTGCTTCTACTTTTTTAGCTATATTTTTTACAGCATTTACGATTTCCTGCTGTCCGCCGTAGTTAATAGCAAGATATAAAGTGGTGCGGGTACGATGGGCAGATTCTTCTTCTGCCGTATCCATCTCACGTCTTATTTCATCAGTTAAAACGCTTCTGTCACCGATGAACTTTACTCGCACCTGATTTCCTTCTAAGAGCTTTTTGTCACGGAGATACTCAAGCAAAAGCTCCATAAGTGCGTCAACCTCTTCTTTCGGGCGTTTCCAGTTCTCTGTAGAAAAGGCATACGCCGTAATATAGCGGATGCCCATATCTGAGGCAAATTCTGTAATGGTCTTTAGGTTTGCCGCACCAACTCTGTGGCCTGCACTTCTTGGAAGACCACGCTTTTTTGCCCAACGACCGTTACCGTCCATGATTATTCCAACATGGTTAGGGAGGTTGTTTTTATCTATTTCGGATATTAACTTTTCATTCTTTTTGCTCTTAAATAAATGAAAAATCACTCTTCACTCCTCAGATTTCCATTACTTCTTTTGTCTTTTTGTCTGCACGTGCATCAATATCCTTGATATACTGGTCAGTAATCTTCTGGATATCATTTTCTGCACTCTTTACATCGTCCTCTGTGATTTCGCCGTTTTTCTTCTGTGCTTTTACAGCGTCTAACGCATCACGACGAGCGTTTCTTACGACAACTTTAGCTTCTTCTGCTCTTTTAGAAACTGTTTTTACAAGTTCTTTTCTTCTTTCTTCTGTAGGAGCAGGGAAATTAAGTCTGATACCCTTGCCGTCATTGTTGGGTGTAAGACCCAAATCTGACGCTAAAATTGCTTTTTCAATATCATGTAAGATACTTGCATCCCAGGGCTGAATCAATAACTGTCTGGGGTCAGGTACAGAAATTGTACCAACCTGAGCCAAGGGTGTTGCTGTGCCATAGTAATCTACAGTAATTCTGTCTAATATTGCAGGGTTTGCTCTGCCTGCTCGAATACCAGCAAAATCACTTTCCATTGCTGATATTGCTTTGTCCATTTTTGCTTTTACTTCTTCGTACATATCTATAATCTCCTTTAAAATTTTTTATTAGTTTGAAACTACCGTGCCGATTTTTTCTCCGCACAGAACTTTTACAATGTTTTCAGGGTCAGCGATACCGAAAACCAAAATCGGAATATCGTTGTCCATACAAAGTGAAGTTGCAGTTGAGTCCATAACCTTAAGACCTAAGTTTAAAACCTCTTTAAATGTTAATTCTGAAAATTTCTTGGCATCGGGATTTATGGCGGGGTCACTGTCATAAACCGCATCAACATTTTTTGCTAAAAGAATAGCATCTGCTTCTATTTCAGCAGCACGGAGTGCCGCAGTGGTATCTGTAGAAAAGAAAGGGTTACCTGTTCCGCAACCGAATATCACAACTCTTCCCTTTTCCAGATGACGCATTGCCTTATTTCTTATGTATGGTTCTGCAATCTGTCTCATCTCAATAGATGTCTGGACACGGGTAGGAATACCCTCTGCTTCAAAGGCACTGGCTAACGCCAATGAGTTCATAACAGTTGCAAGCATTCCCATATGGTCTGCTCTGGTTCTGTTCATATTGTGTCCGTCTCTACCACGCCAGAAATTACCGCCGCCAACTACTACTGCAATCTCCACTCCTGCGTCATGGCATCTTTTTACTACTTTTGAAACTTCACTCAAAACATTCATGTCAAAGCCTGTTCCTTTAGAACCAGACAATGCTTCGCCGCTTACTTTAAGCAAAATTCTTTTATATTTTGTATCCATATTTTCCTCCGCATAAATTTCATTTATATCTTATTATATTATATAATGTTTGGCACTAATATTCAAGTATAATTAATGATTTATTTGCTTAGTTTACATAATATAGGTGTATTTTTATAAAGTTATCAACACTATCAACAGGGTTTTTAACAGTTTTTTAATATTTATTTAATCTTTTGTCATATTTTTCTACAATTCTTCTAACAATTTCTCCATATTTTCTTCTGAATACTCAATTTCTGCTGAGTACATACGGGCGATTTCTTCTACGTCCTGACCGGACTGCACCATTGCACCTATAACGAAGCACGATACAAGACAGTATTTCACTCTCCCTTTATAATCTTCTTTATAGATGCCATCAGAAAAGTGGCGGAATATAAAATAGCAGGCAAGGTTTTCAAATTCTTTAGAGTAGTTATCATCTTCAAACATTTTTCCATCGAATTCTTTAATACCTTCTAAATGCTCGGTCCACGCATCGTCAAGCCGCTCAAGTGAAAGGAAGAGTGGCACAATTTCTTGTAAATCAAACTCAAAATTAAAATCAAACTTTTCCGCTAAATACTTAAACCTTTCACCTATGGTCTTTGTTCTGTCCTGTAAAATCTCAAAAACTTCATTTCGCAACTTCAGGCAATATCTTTCGTCCTCATAGGCTTTCTTAATATCCGTAGTAATAGAAAAGGGGGTATCCTCGTTGATGATAATACGTGCTGCTTCCTCGCAACAAAGCCCCAATCCAACCTCTGTAAAATCTTCGAAAAAGTTACGAAATCTTGGGTGGTCAGCACAAATATCACAAAGTGCACTCTCTGTGTGGTCACAAATAATCTGACACAAGCCATCTGAACGCAGATTTGCACATCTGCCCCCTTCTGCGAGCTTAAAATGAGGTGTGCCGTCGAAGGAAATACTATCACGAAGTTTTTTACCCGGCCTTCCCTCCATAGCCTCATAAAGCTCTAAAGTTTCCTCATCGATATCTATTTCCCAACCTATGCAACAGGAGTGCTTGCACTTGTCTGCTATGCATTGAAACTTTTTATAATAATTTGGAGTATAGGTTTTCACTGTTTTCCTCCTGTGTAAACTACACTATTTTAATATTTCCTTGCTGTCTAAAACTATGGTAAACGGACCATCATTGGTAAGTGACACCTTCATATCAGCACCGAACTCACCTGTTTGTGTTTTTGCAAAAAGTTCTTCTGAGCGTTTTACTATATGTTCGTAGATTTCGTTTGCCATCTGAGGGGCACCCGCATCAATAAAGCTTGGGCGATTGCCCTTTTTGCAATCAGCATAAAGTGTAAACTGAGAAATAACTAATATCTCTCCTGCTACCTGCTCACTGTTTAAATTTGTCTTGCCGTTCTCGTCTTCAAAAATTCTGAGACGTGCAACCTTTTCAATCATTTTGTCAGCAATTTCTTTATTGTCATCATTGGACACTCCTACCAGCAAAACATAGCCTTTGCCGATTTTTCCTACAGTTTTGCCATCTATATTTACCTGCGCATTCAATACTCTCTGTAAAACGAATTTCATATAAACCCCCGAAATAAAAATATATTTATAGTTTATCATATCGTCATATAGATTTCAAGCAAAAAGCAAAAGAGCTGCTTGGTGTCCAAGCAGCTCTTTTGCTTTTCCTTTTTTTCAAAAGGAGGGAAAATGAAAAAGTTCGTGTTGTGTTAGTTGTGGTAT
>JAFQJE010000019.1 GCA_017415145.1 Clostridia bacterium | reverse complement strand
TGCGTAATTATGTCTATCGGTACATCTCCCAACCCCCTTATTAAATCTACAACAGAAGGTTTAGACACTCAGAGCTGGGGCGGAATTATAGTGGATGAGGCTACAGGTCTTACGACACGTACGGGGGTTTATGCCGGCGGTGATGCCGTAACAGGTGCAGCTACCGTTATCCTTGCTATGGGTGCAGGCAAAACTGCAGCTGCGGCAATCGACGAGTATATTATGTCGAAGAAATAAAATAAAAAATAGTTGAAACTATCAATTAAATATGGTAAAATAGTATAAAGAGGGGTATTCCCTTTTTAAATTAGCGTTCTACGCGAAAGCGTTGTCGGCCGGGATCCGCACAACAGGAGCTTGTGAACCTCGTCAGGTGGGGAACCAAGCAGCGATAAGCAAGTTATCCTGTGTGATGCGGCTCCTCCCGGTGTGAACGCATCTAACCAAATACTGCATTTTGCGGTATTGTAGCCGCCTTAGGGGCGGTTTTTTTTGAACTTTTAAGGAGGTGTAACCGTGGCGTATCAGGCTATATACAGACGTTGGCGACCAAAGGTTTTTGACGACGTTGTGGGACAGAAGCATATTACAACCACCCTGAAAAACCAGGTTATGAACTCATCATGTGCACACGCTTATCTTTTTTGCGGAACACGAGGTACAGGAAAAACCTCAACTGCAAAAATTTTAGCCCGTGCAGTAAACTGCCTAAACCCTAAAGAGGGCAACCCCTGTAACGAATGTGAGGTTTGTCGAGGTTTACTGGACGAATCAATTTTAGATGTTATAGAACTTGACGGTGCATCAAAGAATAAGGTGGAAAACATTCGTGAAATTATTGACGACGTAATGTTTATGCCTTCTGTTGCACGAAAAAAAGTATATATTATAGACGAGGTTCACATGGTTACCCAGCAGGCGTTTAATGCTTTGCTCAAAACTTTAGAAGAACCTCCATCACATGTTATGTTTATCCTTGCCACAACGGAATTAAACAAGGTGCCCATAACCGTACTATCACGTTGTCAGCAGTTTGACTTCAGGCGTATTACCAATTCTGACATAGCGGGACGGATGGGCGAAATCCTGACCGCTGATGGATTCACTTACGAGGACTCAGCACTTTCACTAATTGCAGAATTAGGCGACGGCTCCATGCGAGATTCTCTGTCGGTTTTGGACAAGTGCATTGGTGCAATTGATAAGGAATTAACCTTAGATACTGTAATCTCCGTTACAGGCATTGCAGATAACGACGCACTTTTCGAGCTGGGTTCAGCCATTGCAAAAGGCGATACTGCAGCCGCTTTAACAAAGCTTGATGACGTGGTGGAAAAAGGCAAAGAGTTATCTTTATTTGCCGAAAGATTTATAAAATATCTCCGTGATATTTTAATGATTAAGATTACAAACAAGCCTGAGATTTTCTTGAATACTTCAGAAGAAACCGCTAAGAAAATCGACGACCTTTCTATAGAATTTTCAAAAGAACGTCTACTGCGTTCAATTGATTTGATGTCAGCAGCCTATGCTGCTACCAGGGCGTCAAGTTTTAGTCGCACCACTTACGAGATGGCATTGGTTAAAATGTGCGAGCCCGATACGGAAGACACAGCAATCGCCCTGCGTGACAGAATTGCGGTTTTGGAAAGTAAGCTTTCCAAAGGGGAGTTTGTGGCAGCAGCAAAGCCTGATGACTTGCCCTGGGACGACGAGCCAAAGAAAGAAAAGCCTAAAAAGGAGCCAAAGGCTGCTCCAAAAGTTGAAAAAGAGGAGCCTCCCAAAAAGGAAGAGCCGAAAAAAGAAGTTCTCGCAGTATCTGACGGCACAGTAGCAAGCCGCTGGCCCGAAATTATAAATTATATAAAGACCCACGGCGGAATGCCCATTTTCCCGCATCTTTCATTGGTGCAGGCTAAGGAAATATCAGGAAAACTTTGTATAGTATTCGGGGACAACGCACTCCTTTCTAAAAGCGTAGTGTCAAAGCCTTCAAATCTTGAATTAATAAGAACTGCTGTAAAAAATGTTACGGGAGAAGATATAGAGGTTGCCTGCGTAACCCCGAAAGAAATAGGTGAAGAGCCCGAAAACCCTTTGAAAAAGCTTGAAGAATTGGCAAAAACACATTCAGAAATACAGTTTATATAACTTGGAGGAAATACAACGTGAAAAATCACGTTATGCCTCCGGCGGAATTTATTGCACCGCCGAGCTTCCGTGCCCAAAGGACACGAAACGGCGATGTGCATAATTTCCATTATACGCCTTATCAGCCCACAAAAAAGGCGTATACAATTTCTTTAATTACTATTTGTGGGCAGAAAGGCTATGGAAATTAGAATGGCAAAAGGAAATAAATTTACAGGTGGCGGAAGCGTTAAAATGAATACCGCAATGCGTCAGGTGCAGATGATGCAGGAGGAAATGGAAAGAGTACAGAAAGAATTAGAAGAAAAAGTTATAGAAACTTCTGCCGGTGGTGGCAAGGTTAAGGTAGAAATGCGTGGAACAAAGGAAATTACAAAGATTACAATCGACCCCGAAATCGTAGACCCTGAAGATACTGAAATGCTGGAGGATTTGGTTACAGTTGCAGTAAATGACGCAATCCGTCAGATAGAATCAGCAGCAGAAGAAGGTATGGGTGCAATCACAGGCGGTCTCAATATCCCCGGTCTTTTCTAAGAAAGAGGAAGACTATGAAGGTACTGTTTTTATCCGTTCCCGCAGGTGGCGGTCATCACCAGACGGCGAAAGCCATGGTTGACTATTTTGCAGAATGTGAAAACGTAGAAACAAAAATATTAGACGTTGCCGAAAACGTTAACACAGTCTTAAAGGAGCTTATCTCTAAGGGATATATTCTCTCTACTACAATTTTCCCAAGAGCATACAGCGCCATATATGACATGCTTGACGCAAGAACCTCAGACGATGACGAGCTGACACGATATAACAAGTTAATCGCAGATGCTTTTAAACGCAGACTACTAAAGTCTTTGGAAGAGTATCGTCCCGATATTATTGTTTCCACTCACGTTTGGGCAACAATGGTCTTAAACAGAATATCAAAGCGTCATAAAATCGACGCTCCCATAATATCAATAGTTACTGACTACACCATACACCCCTTCTGGGAGCAGGTTAAGTCAGACTACTACATCATAGCCTCGGAGCTTTTGTCTTATCAGGCAATCAAAAAACTGGGAAACGACAAGGTGATTTTACCTTTTGGTATTCCTATCAGTCCCAAGTTTTCAAAGCATAGCGACAAGTCGCTGATAAGATCTTCTTTAGACATTGACCAAAAATACACAGTGCTTGTAATGATGGGTTCAATGGGCTACGGAAAAGCCGCAACAGCTATTATAAAGCAGCTTGATAAGCTCCCTGATGATTTTCAGATTATTGCTGTTTGCGGAAATAACAAAAGACTCAAAGCTTCTGTTTCAAAGCTCAAACTTCACAGAAAGCTTATAACCTACGGTTATGTGACGAATGTAGATGAGCTTATGGACTGTAGTGATTGTATCATTACAAAACCGGGAGGACTGACCACATCTGAGGCTTTGGCAAAAAATCTCCCTCTTATCCTCACAAACCCCATTCCGGGACAGGAGGACAGAAATATGGAGTTTATGACAAACCACGGTTTGGCTCTATCTGTCAGTGATACATTCCCTGTTGACGAGGCAGTTTACCTTTTGATGAATTATCCCCACATTGCACGCCAGCTAAAGGACAATGCTGAACTTTTGGCAAAGCCCGATGCGGCAAAAAAATTAGGGGAATTTATATTAGACATTTACAACGAACAAAAATAAAGAAAGGCAGGACGATACTATGAAACTTGTATTTGCTATTGTAAGCAACGACGACGCTAATACCGTTATGAAACAACTTAACAAGGAAGGATTTTCTGTTACAAAAATGGCCTCAACCGGCGGTTTTTTGAGAGTTGGAAATGTAACCTTATTAGTAGGTACAGACGAAGAAAAGGTGCAGACAGTTATTGATATTATGTCAAAGCACTCAGCAAAACGCAAGCAGGTTGTATTTTCTGCTGAACCCTATGTCGGTGCAAGCGCAGGCTATATGTCATTCCCTGCTGAAATCGAAGTAGGCGGTGCTACAATATTTGTTGTTGACGTTGAAAGATTTGAGAAGGTTTGATGATTTTTGAAGGTCTCACAGGACACGAAACAGTAAAAGAAAGTCTTGGGCGTTCTCTCGCCTGTGACAGAATATCAAATGCCTACGTTTTTGAAGGAAGTCAGGGCGTGGGCAAAAAGTTGTGTGCAAAATTATTTTCACAGGCACTTGTTTGTGAGAACAACAACGCCTGCGGGAGTTGCCCTTTGTGCGTTCAGGCCCTTGCCGGCACTCTGCCCGATATTATAACTTTGACAAAAGACCGCGACCGGGCGTCTGTGGGTGTTGACAATGTACGTGAGCAGATAATTTCTGAGGTTTTCTTAAAACCCAGAAACGCCCGACGCAAAATTTTTATTATAGAGTATGGGGACGAGCTTAGTGTGGAAGCTCAGAATGCTCTTTTAAAGGTTTTGGAAGAGCCACCCTCATATGTAACATTCATTATCTGTGTCACATCAAAGGAAAAACTCCTATCAACCGTGCTTTCACGCAGTCAGGTAGTGTCATTCTTTCCTTTGGGCACAAATCTTGTTTGCGATTATCTTATAAGAAATTACAATATTTCCCCTGAACGTGCTAACGTTTTGGCAAAGCTTTCTCAGGGGAGTATCGGCACGGCAATCGAGTTGTGCCAAAATCCTGATAAACAGACACGAATTGAAAAATCTATCCAATCCCTCGTAAATCTTAAGAAAAATTCTTTAAAACTTCGTGAGATGGTAGAGTTTTTGACGGAAGAAAAAGAAAACATCACAGAAATTATTGATTATCTCATGACTTTTCTGCGGGATTGCGTAATGGTAAAAACGCATAAAGATTCTCTTTGTGTGTTTGCCGACAGGATTTCTGAGATTCGCGTCTTTACTGAAAATATTTCGAAAAAACAGCTGATTTCAGCTTTTGATAAATTAAGTAATTTAAAGCTTTCACTTAAACAAAATTTAAATTTTAACGCAACGGTGTCAGAAGCCACAATGCGTATATGGGAGGACCTTCATGACAAAGGTAGTGGGCATCAGATTTAGGCCCGTAGGAAAAATATACTATTTCAATCCTGAAGATATTGACGTTCGTCCAGGCGATGGAGTAATCGTCGAAACAACACGCGGTGTTGAATACGGAACAGTGGTACTTTCAGATAAGGAAATAGACGAAGCAGAATTTAATATGCCGATAAAGAGCATTTTAAGAAAAGCAACAGAGCAAGACCAACAGACCGCAGAAGAAAACAAGAAAAAGGCGCGTGATGCTTTTTCTATTTGTCTTGAAAAAATCGCAGCAAACGGTCTTGAAATGAACTTGATTGACGTTGAATACACCTTCGACCGCAGTAAGGTGCTGTTTTACTTTACCGCCGACGGCAGAGTAGACTTCAGACAACTGGTTAAAGATTTGGCAGCAGTGTTCAGAACAAGAATCGAACTTCGCCAGATTGGTGTTCGTGACGAGGCTAAGCTTTTAGGTGGGTTGGGAATTTGCGGCAGACCTCTTTGTTGCTCACAGTTTTTAGGAGATTTTGAGCCTGTGTCAATAAAAATGGCAAAAGAGCAGTCGCTGTCACTGAACCCCACAAAGATTTCAGGTACCTGTGGCAGACTTATGTGTTGCTTAAAATACGAGCAGGATGCATACGAAGCTCTCCTCGAAAAAGCTCCTAATGTAGGTGCGTTGGTAGATACACCAATGGGCAGAGGTACAGTTATTGCCTCTCAGCTTTTAAAAGGTATCGTATCTGTTAAAATGACTTCAGAAGAAACTGTGGTTAACGACTTTAAGGTTGAAGATATTGTAATAATCAAAAACGCTCAGCGTGCTCACACAAAACATGACGAGAGCGACGTTGACGCAAAAGCATTAGAAGAATTAGAAAAGGATTAATATAGGAGGAATTAACATCATGGCAGCAGCAATCACAGAAAGAGAAAAACTCATATACCGCGAAAAGCCCTTACTCCGTGACGGGAATGTGCTTTACTTCGGCGATTTTAACGAAAACTTTATTGTAAGATTTACGATTTTAGAATCAGAAAAGGTAAACGACCTTGATATGGCAAAAAAAGTCGTTATCGAGCTTTTAGAGAAATGTGGCGACAGCATAGACAGTGCCAAGCTTACAAAAAAAGCAGAGCGTACAAGCATGTGGGCAGCATTAGACATTGGCATCTACTGGCTCGAAGATATGTTGGAAATGGAAAAAGAATTTTTGAAAAATTCATAAAGGATGTCATATTTGGCGCAGACCATCAAAAACAAGATTGTTTATGTTTTTAATTAAAGAAAGAACTCAGCAAATGCTGAGTTCTTTTATTTTTAATGTTTTTGATTATGAACAAACCTCACCTCTCGGCGTACACCCGTACGCCTTCGGGTAACCCTCAGGCAATGCCTGCGGTTCGGTTTGTCCATTCTGCATCTAAATATTTCCATCCTATTAATTGTTCTTATTCTGTATATGCTCATTAAATGTGGTAGAAAAATGATGTTTTCCGTCACTGCCCATCACAAAGAACAGATAATCCGACTCTGCAGGATTAATTGCTGCAGCTATTGACTTTTCTCCGGGAGATGCGATGGGACCTATGGGCAATCCCTTATTTATATAGGTGTTATAAGGACTGTCAATTTTTGTGTCGGCTACAGACAGCACAGGTTTTCTTTCTTTCAGCACGTACTGCACAGTTGCACAGGACTGAAGATAGGGATAATCAGGACTCTTTATTCTGTTGTGAAACACGCTTGACACCAAACTTCTGTCGTGATCTCCCTGTGCTTCACGTTCAACGATTGACGCAAGGGTGATGATTTCATCCATTGTCATATCGGTTGATGCCACCTGATCTTTATACTTTGAGTAAACCTGCTCAAATTTCCCCAGCATTTCATTTATAATGCCATATTCATCATTTGGCACAAACTCATAAGTATCGGGGAACAGATACCCCTCAAGACGTGACGGTCTTTGGGGAATTTCTTTTACAAAATCATAGTCGAAGTTGCCGTAATCAACTAAATAATAAAACTTATCCTTGTCAATAAGACCTTTTTCTTCCAACAAGTCCGCTATTTTATAGATTTCATATCCCTCAGGTATTGTAACACGCACAGCGTCAATGTTGGTGCTGGGCTGAGTCAGAATTTTAAATATCTTTTCATACCCTGAGCCTCTTTTTATTTCGTATTTGCCAAAATTGTATTTTCCGTCAATGCCGCGAAGCCTTGACATGACACGATAAAAGCCTTCTGAGTTTATCAGGTTATTTTTCTTAAGTTCACTGGCAATACGTACAGTTCCCGAGCCTTTAGGAATTGTAACAACAACAGTTTCTCCCTGACCCTTGGGAATGTAATCTGCGTAAAAATACCCACCAAAAATGACCGCCGCCGCAACCGCAATAGAAATTACCGCACGGGTGAGCATCCTTTTGTTTTTTCGGGTGCGTTCTTCCATAAATTTACGCTCTTTTTCTTCCTTTTCAGCATCAGATTCCGTAGTGAGAGTACGAACCTCAATTTCTGTGGGAAGTTCCTCTTTTTCCTGTGTCTCCTTTGGTGGCATTTCTTTCATTTCTGCTTTTATTTCAGAAATCTGCTCAAAAATGTTTTCCATTTTCGCTCTTGCTGCCTGTTTTTCCTTGTTTAATTCTTCCGGTGTGTCGTTTGTGCTCTCATTGGTCATAAACTCTTTTTCGTCCATAATGCACTTCCTTTCGCCGAAGGTTAGTCAATTGACTACAGTTTAAGATTTGCAACAGCGTTTAATCCGCTATCGGCAAATTCTCCTTTTAAAAATTTATAGTAACCTGCACAGCCTATCATCGCAGCATTATCTGTGCAATATACAGGCTGAGGATAATATAGCTCTAAATTATTTTCGCTGGCAGCACGCTCAAACGCTTCACGCAGAGCACCATTTGCACTTACACCGCCGGCAACTACTACCTTGTCCACGCATCTATCAAGACAGGCACGGATTGTATGGGAAACCAAAACATCCGTTACCGCACGCTGAAAGCTTGCAGCAATATCTGCCTTATTTACTTCTTCGCCCTTTTGCTCTTTCGTGTGCAAAAAGTTTATAACAGAAGTTTTAACTCCACTAAAGCTGAAGTCATAGGGAGCGTCACTAAATTCTACACGGGGGAATTTCATTGCATCGTCACGCCCCTCTTTTGCCAAGGCTTCAATTTTAGGTCCCCCAGGGTAACCAAGACCGATTACACGTGCAATTTTATCAAAGGCTTCACCTGCCGCGTCGTCTCTCGTTCTTCCTAAAATCTCAAACTCCATATAATCCTTAACATACAGTATATGACTGTGTCCCCCTGATGCCACCAAACACACGAAGGGTGGCTCTAAATTAGGATGTGTGATATAGTTTGCCGCAATGTGTCCGTGAATATGATTAACTGCAACGAGCGGCAATCCTTTAGCAGCCGCGATTCCCTTTGCATAAGACACTCCCACCAGGAGTGCTCCGATCAAACCGGGGCCGTAGGTAACAGCAACAGCAGACAAATCGTCATAAGTTGCTCCTGCTTCTTCCATTGCCTCCGATACCACCGATGAAATGTTTAAAATATGATTTCTCGATGCCACCTCGGGCACAACTCCGCCAAATTTTTTGTGTATATCTATTTGTGATGAAATCACGCATGACCTAACCTCACGTCCGTTTTTTAAAACTGCTGCCGAGGTTTCGTCACAGGATGATTCAATTGCTAAAATAAGATTGTCCATAATTACTCTCCGAAAAATTTAGTTAAAAGCAAGGCGTCCTCTGAATTTTCATAATATTTCTTCCTTACGCCAACCTGAGTAAAACCGAAGGATTCATACAATGAAATTGCGGCAATATTTGACGCTCTTACCTCTAAGGTCATGAATTCAAGGTTTTCTTTTCGTGCTATATCAATAAAGTGCTCGATTAAAGACTTTGCTATGCCCTTTCTTCTGTGGTTTCCTGCTACTGCAACGTTTGTTATGTGACCCTCGCCTGAAAGTGACCACATTCCCATATAGGCAATTGCCTCGCCTTCTATTTCTGCAACGTAGTAGTGAGAAAACTTTCCTGAAATTTCTTCTAGAAACATTGCCTCACTCCAAGGGTCGGAAAAACATTCTGATTCCACCTTTAATATGTCAGGTATATGCTCTTTTGTCATTTTTACTATCTGCATTCTATCACATTCCCTCCACAGGATTTGTTTATTCTGTTAAAGAGTGCAACAGTAATGCCTTGCCTTTTAAAAGGAAATTCTGCTAAAACAACATCACATTCCTCACTATCTGCAAAACGCAATGCATCAAAAAGATGTTTTGAATAATCTTCAGGGGTGTCCCCGCAATTTATACTGATTACATCGGTGTACTCACGAACTCCCGCACAAAGGACACAAACTCTTTTTCCCTGATGTTTTTTTATTTCTTCTAGTATACATTTTTCTATATTTTCGCCCTCAAAAACTGTCATTTTAGCCTTTGGTGCGTAGTGGCGGTATTTCATACCGGGGCTTTTTGGAGCCTCTTTTTCGCTTGTTCCCCCTGCATATCCCACAACTTCACCCAAAAGAGCACTCAACTCCTCGTGGGTGACTCCCCCCGGACGCAAAATCTGAGGCGGTGTAACGGTCAGGTCCACAACAGTAGATTCTAGTCCCACACGACAACTGCCACCGTCAATGATATAACTGACCTTATCTTCCAAATCCTCTGCCACGTGGCAAGCTTTCGTAGGACTGGGCTTTCCTGAGGTGTTTGCACTGGGTGCTGCAACAGGAACTCCTGCACGTCTTATCAGTTCTCTTGCAATTTCAGATTCGGGAATTCTTATTGCGACGGTTTTTCCACCTGCTGTTACCACATCAGGGACCAGGTCACTTTTATTTAATACCACAGTCACAGGACCGGGTGTTAAATTGTCTAAGATTTTACGAGCCTCCTTCGGCACATCACATACCAGCTCATAAATTTTTTCTTTATCTGCAATGTGTACTATTAAGGGATTGTCCTGAGGTCTGCCTTTCGCTATAAAAATATTTTTTACTGCCTGAGTATCTAATGCATTTGCTCCAAGACCATAAACTGTTTCGGTGGGAAATGCCACTAATTCACCATTTGCTAAAGCTTTTGCTGCATCATTTAAGTTTTCATAATCGCTGCAGGATTCTATCTTTACAATTTTTGCCATTTCTACCACCTCCCAGACTATCTCATTGTAATTATATCACTATTTTTTCAAAAATCATAGTTTTTTTTGATATTTTATTGAATTTTTAGATAAAATAGTATAAAATGTATATGTAAATTTGTGCCTGTCGGCAGAAAGGCTAAAAAAATGAAAAGAATTCCATCCTTGCTTTTAGCATTTGCTATGGCGTTTGCCATAAGTTTTGTTTTTATAAATACCGCTTTTGCCGGATATACAGTAATCACCGACGCTGACCACAATATGTTAGACACACTGTACAGCTCTGTGGGTAAGGCTTCCAAAAACTCCAAGTGGGCACTCGTAGACAACAACGGAAATCCCATTACCGAATACCGATGGGACGCTTTGGGCACAGTGAAAGGTGATTTAATTCCCGCACAATCAGGCGGCATCTGGGGATATATTTCCCCCAACGGCACGACCGTTATTCCCTATCAGTTTGCAAAAGCTTATAATTTTTCCGAAGGATTTGCTCACGTTGTCCTCTCAAACAACATTCATGCATATATTGACAAGAGCGGAGAAATTGCGTTTAACACGCCTTTCGAGTATTCCTTTGACGTGTCAGGCGGAGCAATCTGCGGAGTATCCGGCGGTCTTTACGGTTATTGCGACACAGAAGGGAATCAGATTATTGCCCCTCAATTTGATTTTGCTCTTGATTTTTCAGAAGGGTTAGCTGCAGTTTGCAAAAACGGCAAATGGGGATACATTTCCACCTATGGCTCTTACGTTGTTTCTCCTACATACCTCCACGCTGGAGATTTTTACAAAGGGTATGCCGTTTGCAAAACCTCTACAGGCTACGGTCTTATTAATATAGACGGAAAAAAAGTAACAGATTTTACATTTGACTACATCGGCACACCCGATTCACAGGGACGCTACCCTGTAAAACAGGGAGATGTAAGCGGATATATAAACGTAACAGGAAGATGGGTAATAAAGACGAATTATGAGTACTGCTACACATTCACAGACGGCTATGCAAGAGTATTCTCTGACGGTCTTTGGGGATATATTGACGAAAATGGCAAAGAAGTAGTAGCACCTACATTTACCGACTGCGGTGAATACAGAAACGGTGTTGCACCCTATTCTTTAGATGGATTTACCTATGGGTATATGACTCTTGATTCTGACATGCCCGAAATATCCAACCCCAGTGCCCAAGACCCCAAACCTACACCAGGCGCAACTCCGTCAGTTACACCTGTAAGCCCTGCGGGAGATACCATCTCTCACGAGGAAATGCTGTCATCAGGCGAGATTACTCCCCAAATCCCTAAAACGGGAATAATGTCTATGAAAATCGGCAGTTTGTATGCAGTAAAAGCCGCTAACGCTAAATTACTTGCCACATCTCCTGCCCTCATAAATGGCGTAACAATGGTTCCTCTGCGCGATACCGTAGAGTACCTCGGCGGAAAAATCGAATGGAAAGAAGACACTCAGCGTATATCCATTTCATATAACGGCAGCAAAATTTCCGTAACAATCGGCAGTAAAATTGCCTTTGTCAACGGTGTTGCTTCAGTACTCAGTGCCGCTCCTGAACTGGTTGACGGAATTACAATGATACCTGTACGAAGTGTGGCACAGGCCTTAAAATGCGAAGTAGAGTGGTTTGGCGAAATACAGACCATTTACATACACTACTAAAGGGAGGTTCCTATGGCGGTTTTAGTAACAGGCGGAGCAGGCTTTATCGGAAGTCACACCTGCGTAGAATTATTGAACGAAAACTACGATATTGTAGTATGT
Source organism: Clostridia bacterium (assembly GCA_017415145.1). GTDB lineage: Bacteria > Bacillota > Clostridia > UBA1381 > UBA9506 > Congzhengia. The sequence continues at coordinate 29,101 of JAFQJE010000019.1, read as the reverse complement.
GACAACTTCATAAATTCAAAGCCCGAAACTCTTAATAACATCAAGAAAATCACAGGCAAGGATTTCACATTTTATGAGGCGGATATTTTAAACCGTGATGCAATGGATAAAATCTTTTCCAATCACAAAATAGATGCAGTAATCCATTTTGCAGGATTAAAGGCAGTTGGTGAATCAGTATCAATGCCCATCCGCTACTACCATAACAACATAACAGGCACATTGGTGCTTTTAGACGTTATGAAACAGGCAGATGTTAAAAAAATCGTATTTTCATCTTCAGCTACTGTTTACGGCAATCCTGAGACTGTACCGATTCGTGAGGATTTCCCCCTTTCTACAACAAACCCCTACGGAAGCACAAAGCTGATGATAGAAAACATTCTGCGTGACGTTTATGTTTCAGATTCAGAATGGAGTATTTCCTTACTTCGTTACTTTAACCCTATCGGTGCTCACAAAAGCGGTCTGATTGGCGAGGAGCCTAACGGCATTCCCAATAACTTAATGCCTTATATAGTAAAGGTTGCATCGGGCGAGCTTGAAGTGTTATCCGTATTCGGAAGCGATTATCCTACCCACGACGGCTCGGGAGTAAGAGATTATATCCACGTTGTGGATTTGTCGAAAGGACATATTAAAGCACTCGAAAAAATTCTTAACTCAACAGGTGTAGAAGCCTACAACCTGGGAACGGGTAATGGTTACAGTGTGCTTGATTTGGTGAAAACCTTTGAAAAAGAAACAGGGGTTAAAGTTAACTACAAAGTAGTTGACCGTCGCCCGGGAGATGTGGCAATATGTTATGCCGACCCACAAAAAGCCTATACCGAGCTTGGCTGGAAGGCAGAATACGAGTTAGCCGAGATGTGCAGAGACAGTTGGAATTATATACAAAATAAAAAAGAGGCTTAGGCCTCTTTTTTATTTTGTATTACTCTTTGTAATGCTCCTCTGAAAAGTCTGAAAAACGACGACATCAAAATCAGCCCTAATGCTATTGCCCCTCCGATTTTTAAGGTGTTTACAAGACCTTCTACAAAGCCGGGGACATCGCCAAACAGACAGGATTCCATAGCGCGGTATATCGCACTCCCGGGGACTGAAGGGATAAATCCCGACATTAAAAAAATCGTTGCTGGCGAGCGGAAGATATATGCCGCAATCTCAGAATACAGTGCAATGGACACTCCGCACACAAAGTACGGCATCATAACAGAATTTGAAAAATGGTCACAAATAAGATATATTATCCAGCTGAAGGTTCCGCACAAAGTTGCTATGATTAAGTTTTTCCCCCTGATATTAAAAGCCACGGAAAATCCGAAAGTGGCAAGTGTGGCTGAAATTACAGGTAAAAAGAAATTTTCAAACATACCGCTACCTCCACAAAATTGATACGCCCACGCCTAAAGCTATTGCCGCAGCTACAAGGAGCGTTTCCATGATTTTTGATGTGCCTGCAGAGTAATCCGTGGCAACAAAGTCACGAATGCAATTTGTAAGCAGAACTCCGGGTACAAGATTCATCAGAACGCCTATAGTGATAGCTGAAACATCCAGTGATGCACACAAAAATGTAAATAACTTTATAAATATAACAGTTGCAGCCGCACCGCCTACATTTGTAAAAAAGGGCGGAGCCTGCAGATAATTAAGAATTCTTATAACAAAGTAAAGCATTGCACCAACTAAGAAGCCAACAATGCCTTCTTTCCACCCTCCGCCGAAAAATACAGAAAATGATCCGCTTATAGTTGCATATGCAAACATTTTTACAACAGGCGGATAAATCTTGCCATGGTCTATTTCTGCAATTTTTGCCATTACCTCGTCGTATGGCAGACAATTTTGGCAGATTTCTCTTGACAGTGCATTAAGTTTGTCGAGCTTGTCAAGGTCTGTTGATGTCCTTTGAATTCTTCTTGTTTGCGTGAGAATTTCTTTATCCTCATCTTCGATAGTTATAATAATTGATGACGCAATGGCAAAAACGTGTACCTGTTCCATGCCGTATGCTTTACCTATTCTGTTTACGGTGTCCTCGGCACGGTTTGCTTCGCCCCCGCAACGCAGGATTTTTTCGCCCATAAGGCTGAGAATATGTAAAATTTCCTTTTGTGTCAGATTATGTTCCATAATTTTCACTCCACAATATTTTTGGGATACGATATATCAAAAAGTCTGTCGCACAGATTGAATGCCGTGCCCAACAGCGTGTTTTCGTCTGTTCCTGAGATTACCTTTATTGAGAGCCTCTGTGTCAGGGACATATACGCCCTTTTATGAAGCTCCGCCTCTGCTTCTTTCAAAACGGAGGGGCATCCTTCAAAATCTCCTGTATTTATTACCATTACCGCAGGATTAAAAAGGTTTATGAGGTTTGCAAGACCTATGCCTAAGTATTTGCCGCACTCGGACACCGCATAAACAGCGTTTGAATCCTCCTTTTTATAAAGCTTGTCAAGCTCACGTAAATCTGTAAGCTGCACACCTGTCTTTTCCTGATAGAGTTTCAATAATCTCTGTGGCGAGCACATTGCTTCAAGACAACCCCGGTTTCCACAAAAACATGGTTCTCCGTCGCTTACAACGGTTGTGTGGCCTATTTCGCCGATGGTGGCTCTCGATATTGCACCTTCGAAAAACTGCACCGCACCGATACCGTTTTCCATATCTACAAAGAGCATATTATCGTGTTTTCCATGTCCTTTTGCACAAAAATAATGGACGGCTTTAAGCAATGACATATTGTCTACAAAAACAGGAAGACCCGTGTCTACTTCCAACATCTTTTTGATGTCAAAATTCTTCCATTTAAACCTTGATGAAAAGACAAATCTGCTGTCATCTAAAACAAGGCCTGAAATCGCCACACCAATACCTAAAACACGTTCTCTTCCGTGTGACTCTATCAACGCTAATACGCTTTCTTTAACCTCTTCTAATATTTCCTCGGGTGAGAGTCCTTTGATTTCTACTTTTATTTTTTCTAAAGGCTTGCCCTCTAAATCTGTATATGCAATGTTTATGTATTTCTCTGTTAAGAATATGCAAATCAAATCATGGACATCAGCACAAAATCGCAAAAGTGTGCTTTTTCTTCCCACTCTGCCCACTTTTTCCGTTCCGCTTTCCATCAAGAGTCCCAAATCCAGGAGATAGGAGGTTATATTGGTAATGGACGCTAAAGACAAGCCTGTTGCCGCAGAAATATTCGGACGTGAAACGTCAGGGTTTCTCCGCACAAAATTTAATACCTTAAGTCTGTTCATTTTCTGCATTAATGCAACATTTCCCACCTGTCGGTTCACAGTCGTCCCCTCCTTATCTCATTTAGTATAATTCATTTTAACAAATCACCAAAAAAAAGTCAATACAAAGGTATTTTCTATTGACTTTTAACATATATAATGGTACAATTTATTTAAGCAATAAATAAATTGTTTGAGGTGTATTGTGTTATGAATAAAAAAGCAACATACTTTATAGATGACGTTATCTGGGTATTTCGTGATTTAACACGCAAACGTCCTGCCTCTATGTGGGATAATCCCTATATGGCAACGTTAAAGCGTGCCTATGAGGAATATGGTGTTAAAACACAGTTGAACGTCTTTTACAAAACAGACTTCTGGTACGGCGACGATGATTTTTCATTGTCAGATATGACAGATGCTTATAAATCAGAATTTGAAGAAGCATCCGACTGGTTAAAGCTTGGCTTCCACTCAAAGGAAGAATGGCCTGATTACCCCTTTATCAACGCTGACTACGGTCTTGTTGACAAAGTATTTAAGCTCATATATAATGAGATATGCCGCTTTGCAGGAGAAAAATCCTTTGCAAAGTCAGTTGTAACACATTGGATTCCCATGTCAAAAGAAGGTGTAAAAGCACTTTCTGACAACGGCATCCGCGTAACCTATGCATCATACGGCAAAAAAATTGACTGGGACGGAGACCAGATGTCACTTCCTTATGGTCACTCCTTCAGATTGCTACATAATAAAAAGCCCGAATCAGGTGTTTATCAGAAGGTAACAAGAGATTTAGCCATTGCCAACGCTCTTTGTTCATATAACCACGTAGATGAAAAAGACTATTTAAACATTATCGGCAAACAAGCAACAATCAAGGACAAAGAGCTTGATATGAGCTATATGGCAGCCGCTCAGGCTGTTTTAAACTTAATCCCCGGCGAAATCTTAGTTGACGAGCTGGAAAAATTCACTCATCAGGAATACCTGAGTATCGGCAACCACGAACAGTACTACTACCCTGACTACTACGCATATCAGCCCGATTACGCAGAAAAAATCCTCACAATGGGCAGGGTTATGAAGGAAGCGGGATTTGAATTTATGTTTATGGAGGATTTACCCCGAAATGCGTGATATTTTATTACTTGGCAAAAAAATAATAGCAGATAAATCACCCGTTATCTTCAAATACAGTCCGTCAGACGACTGGCAAAACTACTGGGACGTAATGACAGGCGAATGGAAGCATGAAAACGGCTACTTAATCGGTTCGGAACCAGGAAATTTTGGCGGCATATTAATGTCAAAGGAAAAATATGAAGATGATGTGATGTTCTCTTTCACAATCGGAACGGTTCTTCCTGCAACAAGGGATGTAAACGCAGTTTTCTGTGCCCACTGGAACGAAAAAAGAGACTATATAGGCGAGTCTTACGTTTGTGGTCTTAACGGCTGGTACGAAGACAAGTCAGGTATTGAAAAAATATTGGACAGCAGTAAGGACGGCGGAGATCAAAGGGGTGTATATTCCACCACGGCGGCGTACCGTTATCAGCCCGGTACAGAGGTCCGAATGACGGCAGGTTCCATTCAAGGTCATACATTTATGGTTGTTGACGACGTGCTAATATCAGAGCTCATTGACCCCACGCCAATAGTAGGCGGTCATGTAGGATTTTCAGCTTATTGCACAAAGCTCAAAATCCGCGATATTGAAGTACGTAAAATATATTGGGAAGAGTTTATACAAAAATATAAACCGGAATTTTAAGGAGGAAAAGAAAATGGCAAAACAGACATCAGATTTTAGGTACAACACCGGTGCCACAAAGGTACCGTGGGCGGCTGTAGGTGAAAACTACAACGTTCATGACTTAATGGAAATTATCCGTTTCTTAATGCAGGGTGAAGGTAAAGAATACGACGCTGCATTAGAAGCAGTTTGGGAACAGGTTAAAAAGCTCGACGAGCTTGCTACACCTCCCGGAAAGCTTTCACTCGGCTCACAGGTAGAAAAAGCAGAAGCAGCTTGTAACGAATACCTCGGCACAGATACATCAACATTCGTAACAAACGCTACAGCAGGTTTTGAAATTGCTTACAAGTACGCTAATCTCGCTGCTGGCGACGAAGTTATCGTTCCCGCTATCACATTCGTAGCTACAATGGCTTATCCTTTAGCTATCGGTTGTAAATTAGTATTTGCAGACGTTGATCCCAGAACAGGTAATATGGATCCTGCTGACGTTGCAAGAAAAATCACAGACAAAACAAAGATGATCGTTCCCGTTCACCTTGGCGGTTACCCTGTTGATATGGATCCTATCATGGAACTCGCTAGAAAGCACGACATCTTAGTATTAGAAGATGCTGCTCACGCTTTCGGTGCTATGTACAAAGGCAAGAAAATCGGTACAATCGGTGATTTTGCAGGCTTCTCTATGCACGAAGTTAAGAACATCACATCATTTGGTGAAGGCGGTATTTTGACAACAACAATCCCCGGCTTCGGTCCTGACATGAAGAGAGCTCGTTTCTTAGGTTTAGATTTTAGCTGCCCCATCGAAAAGTGGCTCTACAACATCACACCCATTCCGGGTAAAGAAAAGCCCTTCATGGCTGGTAACTCATCAACAACAGAAATCCAGGGCTTAGGTTTAGCACTTCAGGTTGCTCGTAACGAAGAAATTATCCGCGTTCGTCGTGAAGCTGCTGAATACTTAACAAAGAGATTCGCTGAAAACGACGCTATCATTCCTCAGCTCTTAGATACTGACGAAATCAAACCTACATATCATATGTATATGTTACAGATTGACCCCGCAAAAGCTGGTGGCGACATTCAAGATTTAAAGCAGAAGTTGACAGAAAAGGGCGTTACACAGATTGCTCACTTCGGTCCTCTTTACAGATTTAAGGTTGTTCAGGATATGGGTTACGATTCAGATGAAATCGCTAAAACTTGTCCTAACTGTGAAGAAATCTTCTACAAGAGATATACACACCTTCCCTTGTACGGTCTTTCTCAGGAACAGATCGAATACATGGCTGATGCTGTGTTAGAAGCTGTAAAGGAAATGCAGGAAGGCAGATAATTACATTATAAGTTTTCGGGGCATAGCGGTTTCCGTTATGCCCTAACTAAACAAAAAAGCGAGGTAAATCCTATGAAAATCAAATGGGGCGTAATTGGCTGCGGCGGTATCGCTGACAGAAGAACATTACCCGGTATGATGTTGGCAGACAATGCGGAACTCGTTGCAGTTATGGACGCATATATGCCTGCAGCAGAAAAATGTAAAGAAAAATACAATGCAAAATATGCATTTGATAAAATGGAAGATGTTTTAGCTATTGACGAAATTCAGGCAGTATACATCGCTTCTCCCGTTTTCTGTCATAAAGAACAGGCAATGGCTGCAGCAGATGCAGGTAAAGACATCTTAATCGAAAAGCCCGTAGGTCTGACCGCAGCTGAAGCTGAAGAAATTGCAGCTTACTGTGAATCAAAGGGTGTTAAAATGGGCGTTGGCTTTATGATGAGATTCCACTCTTATCATCAGGCAATGAAGGAAATCGTGTCATCAGGCAAAATCGGTGAAATTGTATCAGCACGTGCTCAGCTTACCTGCTGGTATCCCGAAATGGAAAACTGCTGGAGACAGGATATGAAATTATCCGGTGGCGGTGCTATGATGGATATGGGTGTACACTGCGTTGACCTTATCCGTTATATCACAGGTCTTGAAGTAGTTGAGGCTGCAGGTATCTGCGGTAATCAGGTGTTTAAGTACAGTGTTGAAGATGCCGGCGGCGTTATTATGAGATTATCTAACGGTGCAGTTGCATACGTTGACGCTAACTTCAACATCCCCGATGCTGCTGCAAAATGTAAGATTGAATTCTACGGTACAAAGGGCAGTATCTTTGCTCAGGGCACAATCTCACAGGTTGAAGGCGGCGAAATTGAAGTTCTCTGTACAGATGATGGTTTGGGCTACGACGCTAACCAGGACAGAGGAGAAGTTACACCTTTAGAAGTAAATGTTGAGTTCGGCAACATGTACACAAAAGAAATTGAAAGCTTTGGCCGTGCGGTTTCAGGAGAAGCTCCTGTTGCTATCACAGCGGCAGACGCTATTGCTTCACAGAAAGTAATCGAAGCGGCTTACGCAAGTAACGCGAATAAAAAATACGAAATTCTTTAATACACGTTGAGGATGTAATAAAAAGTGTGTTATAAGCACCCCAGGTATCCCTTGGGTGCTTTTCTTATTTATTGTCAAATGAATAAGTCTGCGAGTTGGAGCATTATATGCAAAAACAAATTAATACTTCTAATATGGCACTTTTGTCGCGGCAAAAGTACCCAAAACCGCTAGCGGGGGTTCCGATTCCCCCGCACCCCACAAACGGCTGGGGCCACCCCAGACCCCACTGCCTCGCAGTAAGTATTGTGATAGGTATAACATTGCGATTCTAATAACTAAAACCCAAACCCAAAAAAACATATACTTAGCAAAGTACTAATCATATTCGCCGGGGTCCGGGGTTTCCCCGGCCATTTCAAGGGGGTTTTGGGGGGGGAAATTCGGAGTCCCCCCAAGTTTTTGCTACTTTTTCTAAAAAAGTAGAGAACTAGAAGTATTAATGTACGTCACCATATAATGCTCCAACTGATAAACCCCACTCACGCAAAAGAAGCACTCACGGTATGTGAGCGCTTCTTTTTTATACTCTTTTATCTTACATCATCTAAAGTTTTAACTTGGTCGTGTGTGATAGGCTTCCAGCCTACATCCCTAGAAAACAATGCCACAAAGGTAATGGGAATATACGTAAACATAAAGAACGGGAATGTAAACGTATATAAAATCTTTTTATGAATAGGTGCAAAGATTTTATCCCACTCAGAAACCACCGCAATAAATCCCATTCCCAAAAGCATAAGGTATGAATTTACCACAAGCTCTAAAATGGAGCTGATAAGGACATTAAAGTTCAGTCGCAAAACTAGTCCCAACACAATAAACAGTGCATACACAAAACCCGAAACAATTGTCAGCATCAGGGGAACCATGGTGGAAACCGCCAAGTCAAAGCAGGCAAATCCTTTTCCTGTAAATATTCCTTTAACCATTTTAAAGAAATATTTGCGTGTTACCTGCATAGAACCTTTTGTCCAACGCATTCTCTGTCGCCATGACTGACTGAATTTTACAGGCTGTTCATCATAGAGCATTGCTCTCGGGCAGTAAGAAATTCTCTCTCCATCTAAAACCTGTTGCAAAGAAAACTCAATATCTTCAGTAAGTAAAAAGAACTTCCATCCGCCTACACGTTCTAAAATCTCACGATGTACCAAAAAGCCCGTGCCTGAAATTGTACAGGATGTACCCAGCAAAGTTCTTGGGTGGTGAAGAAACGCAGACTCTCTTAAATACCACAAAGAACCGCCTGCTGAAACCCAGCTTGTACCGTAGTTTTTGGTGTTTCTGTAGCTTGTTAAAATTCTGTGCCCGTTTGAAAACATTCTGTTCATTTCAGAAATATAGTTTTCGTCAAGTAAATTGTCTGCATCAAACACAAAATATCCCTCGTATTCATTGTCAGGATATTCTGTTTTTATAAGATTTAAGGCATAATCTAGGGCATAACCCTTGCCAACCTGTTTTTTGTTCTGTCGCTCTATTACTCTGAATGCTCCCGCATCCCGTGCTACTTGTGCTGTGGAGTCAGTACAATTATCCGCAATTACAAAAATATCCACAAGTTCTGACGGGTATTTTTGCCCCTTGATGCTTGCAATCAGGTGGGGTATAACCTTTTCCTCATTTCGTGCAGGAATCAAAACCGCATAACGATACATTCTGCGTTCTTTGTATCTTCTTCCGCCCTTTAAAAAAGGAATAAATATATAAATAAACTGATATCCTACACAGGCCACGAAAATCATACCAAAAATATAATTTACATAACGGATTATATCAAGACTTTGCATAAAAAATCTCTCTCCTGTTTGTATTATCTGATAACATAATCATAATACTACAATCATCGAATTTTGTCAACTGAGATATTTTTTTAAAATAAGGTTAAATTTTTCTAAATAATGTAGACAAATTGTCTCCAAAAATATATAATAAAATAGTACACTTATTTGTGTGTGCAGAGTAGGAACTGACGCGTTAAGTGGCAAAGGAACGGGAAGTTGTCCTTTGCACGAAAAGGGAACAAAAAATATCCCTTGCGGTGTCTTTTCCGCATTCCGCTGCTGCAAATGATATCAAACGTTCTTTTGCGGCAAAAACAGAAAGGATGATTGATATGAAATTCCGTGTAACCCCTAGAATTTTGGCGTACGGAGCAATCTTGGTTGCTTTAAACATCGTACTCACCCGCCTTTTGTCAATTAACGTATTTACTGTGCGTATTGGCTTTAACTTTATTCCCATAGCTTTGGGTTCAATGATATTTGGACCTTCCATCGGCGCTTTACTTGCCGTTATTGCTGACGTTTTGGGAATGCTGATGTCAGGCGGTATGCCATGGCTTGGCTTTACTGTAAATGCCGCACTCTATGGTATAAGCTATGGCCTGTTTTTACAAAAAGACAGATTCAGCACAAAAAAACTTATTATCTGTGTGATACTGCAGGCAATAATCATCGATGCAACACTTGGTGCATTGTGGTACAATCACTATGTAGGCACACCCTTCTGGGCAGCTTTAGGTGCTCGTGCTGTTGATGCCGCCGCTATGATACCTGTAAAAATACTTGTTATTAAATATATGTACAAACTCATAGGAGATAGAATAAAAGTATGATTTATCTTGACAACGCAGCAACAACCAAGCCCTATGATTTGGTGCTTTATGCAATGAACGAAATAAACAGGGACTTTTTTGCAAATCCCTCATCAATGCACGCAGCAGGGTATATGTCCGAAAAAAAACTTTCTGATGCCAAGGAAAAAATAATGTCCTCCATTGGTGCTCGCTCAGGAGAGCTTGTTTTCACATCAGGCGGAACAGAAAGCAACAACCAGATTTTCTTTGGTATTTTAAAAAATGCCATAAAGAGAAAACCCCATATTATAACGACTGCTATTGAGCACCCGTCGGTGTTAGAGCCTGTGAAAGCTCTGGAAGCCCTTGGTTGCGAGGTAACCTACATTACACCTGATGAATTTGGCGTGATTTCAGCAGATATGGTGGCAGATGCTATAAAGGAAAACACGAAGATTGTTTCTGTTATGGCGGTAAATAACGAAACAGGGGCGATTAACCCAATAGCTGACATCGTAAAAAAAGTAAAGGCGAAAAGCGCCGATATAATTGTTCATTCCGACTGCGTTCAGGCAATGGGCAATATAAATGTTAATGTGGACAGCTGGGGAGTTGACGCAATATCTTTGTCTGCTCACAAAATCTACGGTCCACGCGGTGTAGGAGCACTCTACATTCGTCAGAACGTGCGGGTTCTTCCCTATATTTTGGGCGGACATCAGCAGAAAAACCTGCGTTCAGGTACAGAAAACGTAGCAGGTGCAGTAGGCTTTAGCGTGGCAATGGAAAAGGCCGTTGAAACCTTTAACGAAAAGCAAAACTGCCTAAAAGCCTTAAAAGAGCAGATAATTCTGTCTTTAGATGATAATTTTATAATAAACAACCCAGGGGATATGTATTCTCCCCACATTGTGAGCATAAGAGTTAAAAACGCACGTGCAGAAGTCCTGCTCCACGCACTGGAGGCTCACGGAATTTGTGTGTCTGCAGGCTCTGCCTGCTCAACAAACAAGCCTGCGCCATCGCATGTTTTGCTGGCACAGGGGTATGATAGAAAGCACATTGAAGAAACTATCCGTGTAAGTTTAGGTGTTTACAACACAGAAGAAGAAATAAATACATTTTGCCGCATTTTAAAAGAAGAGGCGGCTGCTCTTTCACGATTTACAAGAGCTTAGATTGGAGACTATATGAAAATTTTAGTAATTGGCGACGTTGTGGGGGACCGCGGCACTGACATGGTTTGCGACAATTTAGAAAAACTAAAAAAGAAATATTCTGCCGACTTTTGTATTGTAAACGGCGAAAATGCCTGCAGTGCAAACGGCATTTCAAGAAAGAAAGCAGAAATGATATTAGATTGCGGTGCAGATGTTGTGACTTTAGGCAATCACTCCTTCCGCCAAAAGGATGCCTACACCATCCTTGCTCATAACGAGCGTGTGATACGTCCCATAAACTACCCTCCCGAAACTGTGGGTAAGGGTTTTGTTATCGTTGAAAAAAACGGGGTTAAAATTTTAGTTGCAAACGCCTTGGGACGAGTTTATTTAGAAAATGTTGACTGTCCTTTCAGAGCATTAAAGGGCGCTTTAGAAAATAATGACGCTGACATAAAAATAGTAGACTTTCACGCAGAAGCAACCAGCGAAAAGCGTGCCCTTGGGTTTTTCCTTGACGGCATTGCATCTGTTGTGTTCGGCACTCATACACATGTGCAGACATCAGACGCACAGGTTTTGCCCCGTGGTACAGGATACTTAACAGACGTTGGAATGAGCGGACCTCATCACTCCTGTCTTGGCGTGGAGAAAAACATTGTTATCGACAGGTTTGTTAAATGCTCGCCTGCAAGATTTGAATTTGCCGACTCCTCCGCCCGAATTGACGGAGCGATATTTACTGTAGATGAAAAGACAGGAAAATGTGAAAATGCTGAAATTTTCTCGATTTTACCGGGTGATGCAATATGAAAGCAGCACTTCGTAAACGATTAATAGCGACAAGACAAAACATTGAAAATAAACCTGAAAAAAGTAAGCAGATTGGAAAAAATCTGATGGAGCAACCATTCTTTAAGACAGCACAAACTATTATGGTATATCTATCAATTGGTTCCGAGGTGGACACTTTAGAGCTTGTAAAAAAATTGCTCGCACAGGGCCTGCGGCTGTGTGCTCCTGTCTGTTTGACAGGCGGTGTTATGGTGGCTAAAAGTTTTTCTTCCTTCGATGAACTAAAATGTGGTCGCTATGGAATTTTAGAGCCTCTGGGAGAAGAAATTACATATATTGATTTGATTTTAGTGCCGGGGTTGGGATTTAATGACAGATTTCATCGCATTGGCTACGGTGCAGGGTACTATGACAGGTTTTTATTAAACACCTCCGCCGTTACCTGCGGACTTTTTTATGATGAACAGAGGGCAGATTTTTTAGAAGAATCTCATGATTTGCCCCTTGATTATATAGTTACCGAAACAAAAATTTTGAAAAGAGCGTGATACTCATGATGGACATTTTTTGTGAATATTTAGTAACAAAGAAATCTTTACAGGACAAGCTGATAAAGGCACTTGCGGTGCTTAGTTGTATTTTGGTGTGTCTTTTTTCTTTCTACTTTTTATTTTTTATAAAAATTCAATGGATGTGGCTTACTCCCATTATATGGGGTGCTACCATCTACGGCACACGCATTTTGTGTCAGCAGTTTTCCGTGGAATTTGAGTATTCTTTTACCAACGGAGTTTTAGATATTGACAAAATCTTAGGCCGTGCAAGACGCAAAAATATTGTGTCTGTTGCCTGCAAAAACATTGAATATATGGCTCCTGTACGCAGAGAATTTTCAACAGAAAGAACAATAATCAATGCAAACTATGATGAAAAACTTGGCAGAAAGTATTATGTGAACTTTTCAAAAAGCGGCGTTGCTTATACTCTTTTGTTTCAACCACCTGAAAAGATTTTAGATAATATGAAAAAATATAACCCGAGGAACATTGAATTATGATAGATACAGTTATTGCATATATGATAAAAAACAAAATAACTGTGGCATGCGCTGAATCCTGTACTGCAGGGCAGATTTCAGCTCGCCTTGGGGATGTCAGCGGTGTTTCTGAGATTTTTTCAGAGGGGTACGTTACATACAGTAACGAGGCAAAGGAGAAAAACTTAGGAGTTTCTCATGACGCTTTAGAAAATTTTGGTGCCGTAAGTGAGGTTGTGGCACGACAGATGGCAGAGGGCGTGTGCCGCGTTTCAGGTGCAAGGTTGGGGTTATCCGCAACAGGCATTGCAGGACCAACAGGCGGAACCGAAGATAAGCCCGTAGGTCTCGTCTATATGGGCGTGTGCCTAGATGGTGTAACAACTGTTGTGAAAAAAGTTTTTAAAGGCAGCCGTACTGAGGTGCGAACACAAACTGTTGAGGCGGTTTTCTCAGAAGTTAAAAAAAGATTACAAATTTAATTTTTTTCTTGACAAGCTAGAAAAATTTAGTTATAATTTAATCGAACAAATGTTCTAGCAAAGGAGGACAAAAATTTGGCACGAGTAACAAATACTAAAGGAATAGAAGTTGACAGAGATAAAAAGGAAGCGTTAGAGGCTGCAATGCTTCAAATTGAAAAAAACTACGGTAAAGGCTCTGTTATGAAGCTTGGCGAGCGTACAAGTATGCAGATTGAAACTCTTCCCACAGGTGCTTTGTCTTTAGACTACGCATTGGGGATTGGCGGTCTTCCCAAGGGAAGAATTATAGAAATTTATGGTCCTGAATCATCAGGTAAAACAACGGTTGCCCTCCACGTTATCGCAGAAGCACAAAAACGTGGCGGCGAAGTTGCTTTCGTTGACGCAGAGCACGCACTAGACCCCAATTATGCTAAGAAACTCGGCGTAAATGTTGAAGAATTAATCGTTTCACAGCCTGATACAGGTGAACAGGCTTTAGAAATTGCAGAAATGCTTGTTCGCAGTAATGCTATTGACGTAATCGTAATAGACTCTGTTGCAGCGTTGGTTCCCAAATCTGAAATTGAGGGCGAAATGGGCGACTCACACGTGGGCCTGCACGCAAGACTCATGAGTCAGGCGCTCCGTAAGCTTGCAGGCGTTATTGCCCGCACAAATACAATTGCAATTTTTATCAACCAACTCCGTGAAAAAGTTGGTGTTATCTACGGAAACCCTGAGGTTACAACAGGTGGACGAGCACTCAAATTCTACTCCTCAGTTCGTCTTGAGGTAAGAAAACAGGAGTTAATCAAGCAGGGAACAGAAATACTCGGTGCACGCACAAAGGTTAAGGTTGTAAAAAATAAGGTTGCTCCCCCCTTTAAAGAAGCGGAATTTGATATTATGTACGGCGAAGGTATTTCTAAAATCGGCTGTATCTTAGATATAGGTGCAGCATCAGGAATTATCCAGAAAAGCGGTACATGGTATAACTACGAGGAAGAACGTATCGGTCAGGGCAGAGAAAATGCAAAGCAGTTCTTAAAAGAACACCCTGAAATTTTGGCAAAAGTTGAAGAAGAAGTACGAGATATCCTCTTTAATGATGCTGGGGCCGCAGAAGAAACAGAAGAAGAATAAAATTAAAAGACCTTGCTATGAGGGTGTATCTTAGAGATTATTCATGTCGCACAAAGAAGATATATAGCGAAAATAAATTTTAAATTGATTTGATCAAAAGGAGAGAGGGGGCATTTTGCGAGTTGCCCCCTCTCTCCTTTTGGAATCCTCTCTCCCCTAAAACGCACAACAACGTCGTGCAAAATTTATCTTAGAAAATACAAACTCGCACATTATATGTGCTTAAACAGTATTTTCTAAAACGGCAAAGCCGTTTACGATAAATTCAGCACTCCCATAAGTTTTGTGTAAAAACTAAAGCCCTTTGCACCCAAATTTCCGTATGCGGTTGCAAAAACGTGTTTGAGCGATAGCGAGTTTGTTTTTGCAACAAGCGATGGAGAAAAAGGGATACAAAGGGGAAAAGGGGCGAGCGCAATCGCCCTTGTTCCCCTTTGACACAGCTATAAAACTAATATTCGACACAATTCTGAAACCCAACGCATATGATTTTTAAATTATTTTTATCCTTAAGACCAATCCGCTTATGCAAGGTCTTTTACTATTTCTATTAGCTTTTCTTTTTCATTTAATTCAGGATTTTCTATCACTTTTTCCAAAAGAATGTTTAAAATTTCTCCGATTTGTTTTCCCTCGTAGCCTAATTCCTTCAAATCATTTCCGTTAATTTTAAGACTTTTTAACCCAAAGGGTTCGCTGTTTTCCTTTATTTCCCGATACAGTTCAAAAAGCTTTTCAATATAGGGAAGTCTTGATGCAGTTAATTCTAAATTCTGACTCAGACAGTCTGCACGTTTTAAGCAGATAAGGTCGTAAAAAATTTCCTCCCCAACCTTGTTTATCGCTCGTTTTACGTATTTCTTCTCAGGAAGAATCTCTATATCGTGATACTTTACGAGCCTTACAATTTTGTCCCGTCTTTCGTTTGAAAATTTATATTTTCTGCAAAAATTCTCTGCCAATACTGCTGAGATTTTTGCGTGGTTACGGAACATATCCTCTCCCAAATCATTAATTCCTTTTGTATGGGGCTTTCCCCAGTCATGCATAAAGGCTGCATACCGAAGATACAAAACTTTCGGGCAATTTTTTATAACCTCAACCGAGTGCGTGCCTACATCGTAAATATGCCAGCGTGTGTTTTGCTCTTGTTTAAAGCACGCACACATTTCGGGCATAATTTGCTCAAGAATGCCCAAATCATACAACAATTTAATATGCTCAGGACTGTCTGACATCAATATTTTATCAAACTCGGAAGATATCCTCTCCACGCTCAAATTTTTAACTAAATGCGCACATTTTACAATAGCATTTTTGGTGTTTTCTTCAATTTCAAAGCCTAACTGTGCCGAAAATCGTACTGCCCTTAAAATTCTTAAAGCATCCTCACGAAATCTTTCTTCGGGGTTTCCGATTGCACGGATTATTTTACTTTTTAAATCATTCAGTCCGCCGAATAAATCAATTAACCCCTCCTGCTGATTGTAGCAAAGAGCATTTATAGCAAAATCACGACGTGATAAATCCTCTCTCACATCTTTAACTAAGGTTATGCTTTCAGGCTTTCTGTTGTCAAGATACTCACCATCCGAACGAAATGTGGTTACCTCTATAGCTTCTTTGTCTATTATAACAGTCACCGTACCGTGAGCAATACCTGTATCTATGGTCTTTTTAAAAAGCGACTTTACCTTTTCGGGAGTGGCAGAAGTTGTAACATCAAAATCGTGAGCATCAAGCCCTAATAAACAGTCCCTCACTGCTCCGCCCACAGCGTAGGCAGAAAAGCCTGCACGAGTCAGCGTATCTATAATTTTTTCGCACGCTTTGGACAGTTTTACCATAAATTTTCACTCCCTCTCTTTGTTACAATTGTATAACATTTTTTAAAATATGTCAACCATGCGGTTTTATAGGTGTTTTTGTCAGGCAAAAAAAGTTGACAAAACCATCAAAAAAATGTATAATAAAAGAGTATTATAGTAACATTGGATAAGTAGGATACTTATTTATAAATAATACATAATCACTATGATTAAATTTTGTCAAAATTTTTAGAAGAAGGAGGTAAAAAGATGGAATTAATCATAACGGGTGCAGTTGCCCTCGTTTTGATTATTGTTGCGTCGCTTATTTCTTATAAATCAGGCTACTCTTCAAGAAAAAAGCAGGAAGAAGCAGAAATCGGTTCTGCTAAAACCGAAGCTATAAGAATTATTGAAGATGCCAAAAAAGAAGGCGAAAGCAAAAAGCGCGAAGCAATCCTTGCAGCAAAAGAAGAAAACCACAAGGAACGTGCTGAACTTGATAAGGAAATAAAAGAAAGACGTAACGAGATTTCAAGACAGGAACACCGCATTCAGCAGAAGGAAGAAAATCTCGACAAGAAAAACGAAGCTTTGGAAAAACGTGAAGAAGCTTTGGCTAAACGCGATAAAGAGTTAGATGTTATCCGTGATGAATTGAGCAAAATCAAAGAAAAAGAACTTGAAATGCTCCAGAATTTGTCTGGCTTGTCAAAAGAAGAAGCAAAACAGTACTTGCTCGAAAAGTTAGAAACAGAAGTAAGAGCAGATGCTGCCGTAATGGTAAAAGAGATAGAAACCCAGGCTAAAGAAAATGCAGAAAAAACCGCTAAAAACATCATTGCAGGTGCCATCCAGAGATGTGCTGCCGACCATGTTGCAGAAGTGGTTGTAACAGTAGTTAACCTTCCCAACGAGGAAATGAAGGGAAGAATTATCGGCCGTGAAGGTCGAAACATCAGAACCTTGGAAAACTTAACAGGTATTGATTTAATTATTGATGATACACCTGAGGCTGTAATTTTATCAGGTTTTGACCCTGTAAGACGTGAAATTGCACGTCAGACATTGGAAAAATTAATTGTTGACGGGCGTATTCACCCCGCAAGAATTGAAGAACTCTACGAAAAGAGCAAAAAAGAAGTAGAGGCAACAATCAAACAGGAAGGCGAAAATGCTGCCTTTGAAACAGGGGTTCATAACTTACATCCCGAAATTGTTAAACTTTTAGGTAAATTAAAATTCAGAACAAGTTATGGTCAGAATGTATTAAAGCATTCTATCGAAGTATCTCATATTTCAGGAATTATTGCAGGAGAACTTGGTGTGGACGTAACGATGGCAAAGCGTGCCGGTCTTCTCCACGACCTTGGTAAAGCTGCTGACCATGAAATCGAAGGTTCACACGTAACAATCGGCGCAGACCTTGCTAAAAAATACAAGGAAAGCAAAGATATTATCCACGCAATTATGGCTCACCACGGTGACGTTGAAGCTACAACAATTGTTGCAGCAATCGTACAGGCTGCAGACGCAATATCTGCTGCTCGTCCCGGTGCAAGACGCGAAAACATTGAGTCATACATTAAACGTCTGGAAAAATTAGAAGAAATTGCAAACTCCTTTGACGGAGTAGAAAAATCCTTTGCTATCCAGGCAGGCAGAGAAGTAAGAATTATGGTTTGTCCTGACGACGTTAAGGACGAAAGCATGACACTCATCGCTCGTGATATCGTGAAAAAGATTGAGGAAGAAATGGAATATCCCGGTCAGATTAAGGTAAATGTAATACGCGAAACACGAACTGTTGAGTACGCAAAATAAAGCGTAAAAAAAATTAAAATATATATAGAGTTTTTAAGAGATTTAATTTTTATTCTATATAGATTTAAAGAGGCTTTTCTTTCGAAAAGCCTCTTTTTTTTTAAATAAAAGAAAAAGAACCCCACAAATATTGATAGTGGGGCTCTTTTCTGTCGCAATACCGCAGTCAGAGCTACTAAAAACTTATTAAAATTAAAAAAGTGCGTAAGGCAGAACCCTACGCACTAAAAACGCAAGACTCCTGTCGCTAAACAAATTTCATAATACCTAACGAAGTATGTGAAAATAGAGCTTGCATTTTTATCGAAAGATAAAAAAATACAAACCTCGTTAAATATTATATAAAATTTGTTTAGCAATTATATTATATCACATTTTTTTATAATATGCAATAGTTATGTTTGCGAGTTGGAGCAATAATAGTTATAATACCTTAATACTTCTAATATGGTACTTTTGTCGCGGCAAAAGTACCCAAAACCGCTAGCGGGGGCTTCGAAACTCCCCCGCACCCCCGACAATGATTTAGGGGCAAGCCCCTAAAAACCCCACGCACCAACATTTGTTTTTGCAAAATTCTTATCTTGCTCGCCGGGGTCTGGGGTGTCCCCAGCCGGGGGCGTGGGGCATCGGCAGCCCCACAATTTTTGCTACTTTTTCTAAAAAAGTAGAAGACTAGAAGTACTAACGTATAAAAAAATATGATGCTCCAACTCGCAAAACTCACTTATTAGTAAATAAAAAAAGAAGAGGTTTCCCTCTTCTTTACTGATTCATTATAATTTTTACTACCTCTTCAGGTGTTTCGGCTAATTTTTCACACCCTGCATCAGATAACTCCTCTTCATCACCATAGCCATATAAAACACCTAAAATATCAATATCATTCTTTTTTGCTCCTGTTACGTCGTTTTCCCTGTCTCCCACCATTAAAATTCGCTCTTTCGGGAAATTATTCACTTCTATTGTTTCTTTTATAACGGCTGATTTTGTCCTCTTGGTTTCATCAAAGGATGCTCCGTTTATAAAGTAAAAATATTTTATTAAATCTACACTTTCTAACATTTTCTTAATGTACGAAGTTGGCTTTGCAGATGCTATACAAAGAGTGAATCCCTCGCGATTTAGAGTTTTTAGCATCTCCTCTACACCATCATATACTAAGAAATTATTCATTGCACCTTTTTCGTTATAATTTTCTCTGTACTTTTCAACAGCGGTGTCGGCATCCTCTTTATTCATATTATAATGCTTAGAAAACGCATCAAAAAGCGGAGGACCTATAAAGAGATTCAACATTTCCTCACGGTTTTCTTCTATTCCAAAATAAGAGAGTGCATACTTTACTGATGCCTTTATTCCGGGTGCTGAGTCCACTATTGTTCCGTCAAAATCAAAAAATATTATATCTTTCATAATTTCCTCTTTATATTTTTTTCTTATATTTTATCATATTAGACTTTTCTTTTCAACGATTTTATGGTACAATTATTATATATTGATTTTTTACTTATAAACAGATTTTCTGTTTATAATCTGTTGATTTGTGTTGATTGAGATGTAGATAAAATTTTTACTTACATTTACTGGAAGTATGGAAAATTTTACCTGTTGAAAACTTCATTTCATCAACATTTTTCCTACATTTTCTGAACAGGCACATTTGCCTTAACTGTGGGAAAAAAAGTACTTTTTAACACAATCTACAGACACTACTACTATAACTACTAAATATATATTTTTTATATATAGAAAGAGGTTTTTTATGATGAAAATGAAATGCTCACGCAGGGATTTAGTTGAGGCTGTATCTTTAGTTGAAAAAGCTGTTCCTGTTGCTACTCCCATCAATGTTTTGGAGGGTATTTTTATAGAGGCTAAAGAAAACGCCTTCAAGCTCGTGGGTAATAATATGAATCTTGGTATTGAATGTTATATTCCTGCAGAAGTTGAAGAAAAAGGTCTTGCTATGGTTAAAGCTTCACTGTTTTCTCAGGCAGTAAAAAAACTTCCTGATACAGATGAAGATGTTTTTATGGAAATTGATGAAAAAGATAATTTAAAAATTGAATGTGGATACGCAAAATTTAACTTTACAACATCATCTGCAGAAGAATTTCCTCAGCTTCCTTTGGTACTGGACGGAAAATCTTTTGAAATTAAGGAAAGCCTCGTTAAAAACATGATAAAACAGACAGTTTATGCTGTATCTACACGTGAAGAAAAGCCGGTGCTCACAGGTGTGCTCTTTGATGTTGAAGAAAAAGAAATAAATGTAGTTGGTTGTGACGGTTTCAGAGTTGCAATAAGAAAAGAAGAAATAGAAAATAATGAAACCTTAAAATTCATTCTTCCCGGTAAAAATGCTAAAGAATTACTTGGTATTATGGGAGAAAGCAACGAGCTTATTAAGATTTCTGTTAATGAAAATAACGTAAAATTCACACTTGATAAGTGTATTTTGGTTTCACGTATTATTGACGGCGAATATTTAAACTACAAATCTGTTGCAAACCACAAAAATACTTTAGAATTTATTGTCGAAAGAAGAAAAATATTAAATTCAATAGATCGTGCCGCAACAATTGTTAATGAAGCATCAAAATCTCATGTTTTATTGGATATTGATGAAACAAGCGTATCAATTGACTGTGAATCTGTTATGGGCAAGGTAAAGGATAAGTTCTCTATTGATATGCAGGGTGAGCCAATGCAGATTGCATTTAACCCTAAATATTTAATTGAAGCATTTAAAAATGCAGAGGATGAAAAGATTAAGCTATCCTTCTCTACTCCTGTAACTCCTGCAATCATTCGTCCTGTTGACGGAGATAAATACGTTTACATAATATTGCCCGTAAGAATAAAATAATGAACATAAAAGAAACAATAATAGTAGAGGGTGAACACGACAAGCACAAGCTTTTATCCTTTCTTTCGGCTGATGTTTTAGTTACCGGCGGCTTTCAAATTTTTAAAAATAAATAAATGCAGTCGCTAATCCGCAAGCTATCAGAAAAAAACGGTGTTGTGATACTAACTGACTCAGATCGTGCAGGATTTATTATAAGAAATTTTATAAAAAATGCGGCCCCAAACGTTTTACATGCATATATTCCTGAAATAAAAGGTAAGGAAAAAAGAAAGCCAAAGCCTGGTGCAGAAGGTTTGCTTGGTGTTGAAGGAATAGAAAAAGAAATAATAATAAAGGCATTAAAGGATGCCGGAGTGACAATTGACGGAGAAAAAAAGGAAAGAAATAAAAAATACACAAAAGCAGACCTTTATTTTTGCGGTCTGGTTGGAAAAGAAGACAGCAGAATAAAAAGACGAGAGTTCCTATTAAAAAACAATCTACCGCAAAAAATGAGTGCAAATATGTTATTAGAAGTAATAAATGCATTAGACATAGAATTATTTTAAATTTACCTCAATATACTAATGGTATATTGAGGTGATTTTTTTATGAATAAAATTATTTTAAAATTATCAGAAGAAAGATTTAGTTTTTTAAAATATATATTATTTACTTATTTTAAATGTAATAAAATTTATGAAAAAAATATAGAGAAAAATGTGTTTTTTGTGCCTTTTAAAAAAACACTGAAAAGTGCCTATATAAAGGCACTATCAAGGTTTTTGAGGAGTAAAAATATTAAAGAAATTATGTGTGTTGAAAAAGAAATAAAAAAGTATTTTAAAACAGAGTTTAGTATAATTGATGGTAAAAATATTTATCGCACTATATTTTGTGATATATTAAATTTTATATCTAATAATAAGCTTTTTGACTATGAAATAATATTTATATCAGATAACATAAAGGAAATTAAATTTTTAGCAGAAAAATGTGTAAAAAATGTAAAAACACTTTCTGTATTAACAAATAAACCATATCTCTATGAAAGTATGAGAGATTACTTTTTTGAAAAGTATGGCGTTATGCTTAATATAAAAGTAAAAAAGGATAAATTAAAGAAGCATAACAAAATATATGTTAATGCAGGCGGAATGAGAGTGTTTGATAAGTCTTTATTTAAAAATCTTAATTTAATTGATATATATTGCGTATATGAAGGGGGATATAATGAAATAATATTTGAAAATAATAAGCTTTCAAAGGAATATACAAAACTCTTAAAATGCACGTATTCTGCGGCTTTAGCTGATTTTTTAGAGCAGGATAAGAGTGGTGAAAATATAAAAATTGTAAACATAAAAAAATAGTTGTTGACATTTTATGATAAATCACTTATAATATCTAAATAGTTGTGGAGTAATACGAAAATGAAAGAAGGAAAATCAATGTCAAAAGAAGTAATACTTACTTATACAAGATTAAAAGAGCTTGAGCAGGAGCTTGAGTATTTAAAAACAGAAAAAAGAAAAGAAATTTCAGAAAAAATTAAAGTTGCCCGTGGTTTTGGTGATTTATCAGAAAATGCAGAGTATGATGAGGCTAAAAAGGAACAGGGCGAGGTTGAGGTAAAAATTGTAAACCTTGAAAAGATGTTAAAAAGTGCTAAAGTAATAGACGAAGACGAAATTGACACAAGCAAGGTTGTTGTTGGAACAAAAGTAAAAATTTTAGATATTGATTTTGAAGAAGAAACAGTATATGAAATTGTTGGTTCAACAGAGGCAAATCCTGCAGCAGGAAAGATTTCGGACGAATCTCCTTTAGGTCAGGCACTCCTCGGTGCAGTTCCTGAGCAGATTGTAAAGGTAGCATCACCTAATGGTGAGTATGAGGTTAAAATCTTAGAGATATCTAAATAAGAAGAAATTTATAAAAAAGACACTCTTTATGAGTGTCTTTTTTATTATGTTTCACGTGAAACGCGTCGCAGCATTTTTATAAATTTAATATTTTTATTGCATTGTTATTTAAAAAATGGTATAATTTATTTATAATTTGTAAAAAAGAAAGGTTTTTGTGATGGGAAAGGTAATAGTAATTGCAAATCAGAAAGGTGGCGTGGGCAAAACCACAACATCTATTAATTTGTCGGCATACCTTGCTGACAGTAAGAAAAAAACTCTTCTTATTGACTGTGACCCTCAGGGAAATGCTTCTAGCGGTGTAGGAATTGATAAAAATGAAGCAGAATGTAATGTTTATGATGTTTTGGTGAATGGTGAAGACATCAAAAACAACATTATGGAAACACAGTATAAAAATTTAAAGCTCATTCCGTCAAATGTGGATTTGGCAGGAGCAGAAATTGAGCTTGTTTCTTTTGAAAATCGCGAGTATTTATTAAAGGAAGCAATTAAAAACATAAAAGACGATTTTGATTACATAATTATAGACTGTCCCCCGTCTTTAGGAATATTAACTTTAAATGCTTTTGCAGCATCAGATAGTGTAATAATTCCTATTCAGTGCGAATACTACGCATTAGAGGGCTTAGGTCAGCTTACAAAAACCATTTCTTCTATAAAACAGAGTATTAATAAGGATATAGAAATAGAAGGTATTCTTCTTACTATGTTTGACAAACGTACAAATCTTTCTACTGTTGTTTATGAGGAAGTTAAAAAATTCTTCCCCGATAAGGTATATAAAACAGTAATTCCAAGAAATGTGCGTCTTTCTGAAGCTCCAAGCTTTGGAGAAGCTATTATTTCTTATGATAAATTTTCAAAAGGGGCACACGCCTACAAATCATTAGCAAAAGAATTAATAAAGAACAATAAATAAGGAGAAAACCAATGGCAAAAAAAGGATTAGGACGCGGATTAGGTGCACTACTTGATACAAATGCAGTGGTTGAAACTACAACAGAAACAGAACGTGACGTCAAAAAAATTAAAATAACTCAGATAGAACCTAACAAAACTCAGCCAAGAAATGTTTTTGATGAAGAAAAGATAGAAGAACTTGCAGATTCTATCCGTGAATACGGTATTATTCAACCAATCGTTGTAAAACTCAACAAAAACGGCTTTTATACCATTATTGCAGGTGAAAGACGCTGGAGAGCGGCACGTCTTGCGGGATTAAAGGAAGTTCCTGCATTAATTAAGGAAGTTTCAGAACAGACAGAAAAAGAAATTACCTTAATAGAAAATATTCAAAGAGAAGACTTAAATGCATTGGAAGAAGCTGCAGGAATTAAGGAATTAATTGATGTTTATGGTCTTACACAGGACGAAGTAGCCAAAAAAATTGGTCGCAGCCGTCCTGCAGTTGCAAATATACTAAGACTTCTTAATTTACCTGAAGAAATTCAGAAATTAGTAAAAGACAATATACTTTCACAGGGCCATGCAAGGGCACTTTTGGCGGTTGAAGATAAAGAAAAAGCGCAAGAGATAGCAAAATTAATTATCGCACAAGACATGAGTGTAAGACAGACTGAAAGCTATATTTCAAGTCTTTCAAAGGTTAAAACAGTTAAAAAGCCTACAAAGGAAGAAATAGAAATTTCCCGCCATATTAAAGCCTTGGAGGAGAGTCTTTCATCTGAATTTGGCACAAAAATAAAAATAGTGAACAAAAAGAATAAAGGTCGCATTGAAATTCCTTATTCTTCAGCAGAGGATTTTGACCGTATTATAGCACTTATAAAGAAGAAATAAGTTTCACGTTAAACAATAAGATAAAAACCGCACAACTGTGCGGTTTTTTTGTGTTTTAAAAAATTTTCATATGCAAAATATACAATTTAAAACACTCATTTTTGTGATAAATTTCATATATAATATAAAGGAAATAAAAAGGTAAATGTCGAAAAAGATTGCATAACCGTAATGGTAAATAATGACCGCAAGGTTTCTTAATAACAAGGAGGAAAGATTATGACAAACACCGAAAACATCAGAAACATGTGTATGCTATCACACTCAAATGCAGGTAAGACCTCTTTAGTTGAAGCAATGCTTAAAAAAGCAGGTATGGTTGACCGCGTAGGTAGAGTTGAAGATGGAAATACAGTATCAGATTTTGACCCTGAAGAAATAAAGAGACAGATTTCACTGAATACTTCTATTATTCCCGTGGAGTGGAACGGTGTAAAGATTAATCTTTTAGACACTCCCGGAACTCCTGATTTTATTGGCGAACAGTTAGAGGGTGCATCAGTTTGCGGCAGTGCTCTAATCGTTGTCAGTGGTAAATCCGGCGTTTCTGCAGGTACAGAAAAAGCCTGGAATATTGCTAAAACCAAGGCAAAGATTGTATTTGTAAATAAACTGGAAGACCCCAAAGCAGACTATGCCAAGGTTGTGGAAGAATTAAACAACGCATTCGGAAGATGCATCGCACCTTTCACATTCCCAATTAAAGAGGGAGATAAATTAACAGGCTTTGTTGACGTAATAAAGATGCGCGCAAAGATGTTCTCACCTGATGGTGATACACATAAATACGAAGAAGTACCTGAGAACTATAAAGAAATCGCAGACCGTAGCCGTGATCTTTTATTAGAAGCAGTTGCAGAAGTTTCTGATGAATTAATGGAAAAGTATTTTGCAGGTGAAGAATTCACAGAAGACGAAATCAAAGCAGCATTAAAAATAGGTATTAAAGATGGTACAGTTGTTCCTGTTATCTGTGGTAGTGTAATAGCTAAAATCGGTATTACACACTTACTTAACACAATTGCAGACTATATGCCCGCACCTAATGAATTTATGTATATTGAGGGGGAAAACAAAAAGACTGGCGACATCGAAGAAATTATTTGCGATAGTGCTAAATCCACAGTATTGCACGTTTTCAAAACAGTCGTTGACAACTACGTTGGAAAGCTTTCATATTTTAAAGTATTGTCAGGTACAATTAAGCCTGATACATTATTGGTAAACCCTGCAGTAGGTAAAGAGGAAAAATTAGGTAAAATTTATGAAATCTGCGGCAAAAAGCAGACAGAAGTAAAAGAATTAAAAGCAGGAGATATTGGTGCAACTGCAAAGCTTTCTGTAACAGAAACAGGTGATACATTATGTGACCCTGCATTCCCTGTTGCGATTGGTGCTATCTCATTCCCCAAGCCTGTTTTATCACTTGCTATCGAGCCTAAGGCAAAGGGCGATGAAGAAAAGATAAGTGCGTCACTCACTAAGCTTGCCAGTGAAGACAAGACATTTACTTTAACCCGCAATCACGAAACACACGAATCAGTAATTTCAGGGGTTGGAGAGCAGCACATCAACGTTATCTGTTCAAAGCTTGAAGGTAAGTTCGGCGTTTCAGTCAACTTAAAAGAACCCAAAACTCCTTATCGTGAAGCAATCAAATCAAAGGTAAGAGCTGAAGGTAAACATAAGAAACAGTCAGGTGGCCACGGTCAGTACGGCCACGTTGTTATAGAGTTTGAACCTGTATATGATGCAGCAGAGCTTGTATTCGAAGAAAAGGTTGTAGGCGGTGCTGTTCCCAAGAACTTCTTCCCCGCAGTAGAAAAAGGTCTTCGTGACGCTATGAAGGAAGGTGTTTTGGCAGGTTATCCCATGGTTAACTTAAAGGCAACGTTAATGGATGGTTCATACCATGCAGTTGACTCATCAGAAATGGCATTCAAAACTGCAGCATCTATTGCATATAAAGAAGGTCTTCCCAAGGCAAATCCCGTAATCTTAGAGCCTGTAGGCACGGCAAAGGTTTTAGTTCCCAACAACTACACAGGTGACGTAGTAGGCGACTTAAATAAACGCCGTGGCAGAATATTAGGTATGAATCCCGTTGACAACATCAACACAGAGGTTGAGGCTATCGTTCCTGCTTCTGAAATGAAGAAGTATGCAACAGATTTGCGTGCACTCACCAATGGACGTGGTTCATTCTCATATGAGATTACAAACTACGAAGAAGCCCCGCAGGTTATTGCAGAGCAGGTTATCAGAGATGCCAAGCAATAAAAAATAAAAGAGAAAGAACCGCACACTTGTGCGGTTCTTTTTGTGTTTTTGTAAATGAGTAAGTTTGCGAGTTGGAGCATCATTTTATGGGACACATTAGTACTTCTAGTCTTCTACTTTTTTAAAAAAAGTAGCAAAAACTATGGGGGGATTTCGAATGTCCCCCCATACCCCCTTGAGACGACCGGGGACACCCCGGACCCCGGCGAATATGATTAATTTTTTGCAAAAACTTATGTTTGTGCGTGGGGTTTTTAGGGGTTTACCCCTAAATCATTGTCGGGGGTGCGGGGGAGTTTCGAAGCCCCCGCCAGCGGTTTTGGGCACTTTTGCCGCGACAAAAGTACCACATTAGAAGTATTAATGTAGAGAAACTATTGATGCTCCAACTCGCATTCTCACGTTTTCGGAATGGAGACCTACTTCATTCTGTACAAAAAATGTGTCGCAGCAGTCAGAGTCGTACGTTTGGTTTTACAACCAATTATAATTATGGCAGGTGCAATCATATATGTTAAGGGAATATATCCACCCTTATAAAAATAAAAAAAAAGACGGCAATGCCGTCTTTTTTTATTACAGATAAAAGTCATGATTACCAATAGTTCTGTAAAATTTTCTGTTCTTCACAATCCACGAATTTGTTGCAGTTTTAGGATTTAAAAAATACAGGCAATCACGTGAAACATCCTCTCCCAAAAGTGCACGCTTTGCAGCGGTTACACTCTCTGTGGTGGGAGTCTTATAGATTGCCCCGTCAACAGTCGGTGTAAACTGCACACCATATTTTTGATCAAATATGACTCCGTAGATAGAATCAGGAAAATCATCGCTTTCCACACGGTTTAGTATTACGTTTGCCACTGCCACTTTGCCGGAATTTATTTCTCCTGCAGATTCAGCTGAAACAATTTTTGAAAGCCAGTAGAGTTCATCCTCGGTGTATGGTGCTTTTCCCTTTAGATGTGTGGGAACAGAAGCTTTTGCTGATGTGAGATTTGCACAGATTGTGGAAGAATCCCAGCTTACCTTTGCTCCAAGATTTTCAGCTAAAAATCTCAGGGGCACATAAACTCTGTCGTTGGCAATGACAGCAGAAGAGTCTAATTTTTGAGATTTTCCGTTTACTGTGGCGTAATTTTTGTTTTTCGCCACAGCTATTGTCACAGTTGGGGTTTTTACTGTCGCAGTTGAGGTTTTTTCATTCCAGGATATGTCGGATGCAAAAATTTCTCCCAAATCACGTAAGGCGACCATAGTGGTCTCGTTTTTTAAATATGCGTGGTTGGCACTTTTCACATATTCGCCGTTAACTGTCAGGCAAACAGGGGTGAAAAATTCTGATTTTGCAGATGTGGGAACGAAAAAAGCTCCTAAAACAAATAAAAAAACAAGTGTAAGAATTAATTTTTTCATAATTCCTCCCTTGCACCACTCAATAACATTATACAGGGGGTAGCTACAGATTTCAATACAAAATATATGGTTTTTATTACAAATTCTGACAAAAAAATCAGGAGTTGCTACCTTATTATATATAATATATAACACAAACCCAAAAAATTTTTTTAAAAAAAGCTTGACTTATGATTTTAATTATGCTATTATTATAAACTGCATAATAATCTCAAAATGGTATAATATGCTTAAATAGGACTTTTGTCCTGTTTTGACGGTTTAAATTTTGTATGTAATTTTGTTTCATATACATAACAAACCAAGGTAATCGTGAGATTACAAACAAATTTTTTACGAGGTGGTTGAGTTTATGGTACATCCGATTCAGTTGGGCGCAAACCAGAGAATGAGCTATGCCAAGGTCGATGAAGTTTTGGAAATGCCAAACCTTATCGAAGTTCAGAAGAACTCTTATAACTGGTTTTTAGAGGAAGGATTAAAAGAAGTCCTTCGTGACATCTCCCCCATCACAGACTACACAGGTAACTTAATC
>JAFQJE010000018.1 GCA_017415145.1 Clostridia bacterium | reverse complement strand
TTCTGTGACTTGACAGATAATATTTTGCCTGCTGCAAATCACTGGAAAACTCTGGGTCTTTCTTTTGACGGAATATATACAGGCTATTTAGGCTCAAAAGAACAGGTGGAATGTGTAGAAAAAATTATGGAAATGTTTCCTTTACACATAAAGCTTGTAGACCCCGTAATGGGTGATGATGGTGTTCTTTATGACGGATTTTCTCAGGATTTTCCAAACGAAATGAAAAAACTCATAAAGTGTGCGGATGTTATTGTTCCCAATGTCACAGAAAGCTGTCTCTTGACGGGAATCCCTTATCGTGAAGAACATTCCAAGGAATATATCAGTGAACTTATAGAAGCGTTAAAAAATGAGTGTAGTGCATCAATCGTAATAACGGGAATAAATTCTAAAATGGATAAAATTTCTACTGCAGTGTATGAAAATGAAAAGGTTACATACATAGAAAACAAAAGGCAGAGAGCCGTTTATAGCGGAACAGGAGATGTATTTGCAAGTGCCTTTATGGCAGCATTAATGGGTGGCAAAGACATAGTTTCTGCAGCTAAACTTTCTGCTGAATTTGTAGGGGAATGTATCGAAATAACCCAAAAAGTGTCCAGTGAACGTCATTACGGAATAAATTTTGAACTAAATACAAGATCACTTTTAGAAAAGTTAAACACATAAAAAACAAATCGGCAGATTTTATCTGCCGATTTGTTTTTTATGTAGCCCCCGGAGTGCCGTGTTGGTACGGTTAATTTTTACCTGCATGAGCAGGTGGGTATCCGCTCGATTGCTTTACAAGTCCACTGGCCATAATGGGTGGCATTTGCGCCGCAACCGAAGATAAGGATTCCCTTATTAAAAGTGTTGGTAAAATAAAAACCGTGAATCACTAACACCCCAGAGATTAAGTTCTGTACTTATTATACCACCGAACGGGGATAATATCAATAGAAATTTTTGTAACAACGATTACACACTTTTTATGAAATTTCTCTATTCTTCCCAGTTGTGCCAAACGTTCTGCACATCGTCATTATCTTCTAACATATCGATAAGCTTATTCATAAAGAGTAAGTCTTTTTCGTCAGTGAGTGTCACTGTTGTCTGGGGAATCATTTCAACTTCTGCTGATGCAAATGAATAACCCTTGCCCTCTAAGGCAGATAAAACCTCGCTGAACGCATTGGGGTCGGTCTGAATTTCAAAACAATCTTCGTTTGCAGAAAAGTCTTCAGCACCGGAATCAAGTGCATCCATCATAACAGTATCTTCATCAAGTTCTGCCTCTGAGTTATCAATAATTAAAACACCCTTTTTATCAAACATAAAGCTTACGCAACCGTTTTGACCTAAGTTGCCGCCAAATTTGTCAAAGTAATGACGGAGGTCTCCTGCGGTTCTGTTTCTGTTGTCAGTTAAAGTTTCTACGATAACTGCAACACCGTTGGGGCCGTAACCTTCATATGTGATTTCTTCGTAGTTATCAGAACCAAGCTCGCCTGATGCTTTTTTTATGCATCTGTCAATGTTATCGTTAGGCATGTTATTTGCTTTAGCTTTTGCGATTACATCACGAAGCTTTGAGTTAGATTCGGGATCTGGTCCGCCTGCTTTAACTATAACAGTAATTTCTCTGCCGAGTTTAGTAAAAATTTTACCTTTTTTAGCATCTGATTTTTCTTTTTTGTGTTTAATGTTTGCCCATTTGGAATGTCCTGACATTTTTAATCACCTTTCCGTTGTATAAAAAATTTTTAATTACATAAAATAACGAAAACTTCAAAAAGGGGAAATCTTATGGATTATATAAAAGCTTTCGTAGTGGGCGGTATTTTGTGTGTTATCGCCCAGATATTAATTGATAAATGTAAATTAACACCAGCCCGTATTCTTGTTATATATGTGGTTGCGGGCACGGCTCTTACAGTGTTGGGTATTTATGAACCGCTGGTGGAATTTGCCGGCTGCGGTGCAACAATCCCCTTAACAGGCTTTGGCTATACACTGGCAAAAGGAGCCCGCGAGGGAATAGCACAAGACGGTATTAGCGGAATTCTTTCAGGTGGCGTAACAGGTGCCGCTGGCGGAATAACCGCTGCCGTTGTAGCAGGCCTTTTGATGGCACTAATATTTAAACCTAAAGCCAAAAAATAATAACATTACTATTTTATACTGTTTTTATGAAAATTTCAACCTTTTTTGTAAACAAATATTCTGAAACCGTGTATTATGTAGTATAAACACACATAGCAGGTGAGAAAATGGGTGAAATATTAATTACTTTTATAAAACAGTCAGCAGCGTTTAATATGAAAAAAGCAGCAAATCGTGCGGGCATAAGCGTAAAAATAGTGCAGACACCTAAAGAACTGAGTGAAATGGGATGTTCTTATGCAATTTCAGCCAAACGCAGTGATATGTCAAAACTTATTTCTATAAGTCGTAATTACAGAATAGAATACAGACGTGTTTTTGGTATATTTGCAGACATCAGCGGTAAAAAAGTATATTCGCAAATTTAAAAAAAGCCTTTGTGAGTGCACAAAGGCTTTTTTTCAAAAATGTAATAATTGTGTTACAATTTAGGTCATTTCGTTGAAAAAGGAAGTATTATGTGTTAAGATTTTAATATCATAGAATAGGATAGGAGTATACCACTATGAAAAATGAAGCAGGTAAAAGAATACTTATGACATTAACCCGTTTTGATATTGGCGGAGCAGAAACTCATGTACTGGAGTTATCTTTAGAGCTTCAGCGTATGGGATATTATGTTGTTATTGCATCAAACGGCGGTGTATATGAAAAAAATCTGGCACATGCCGGTATTCCTCACTATAAAGTGCCCATGCACTCAAAAAAGCCTGCGGATGTTAAAAAATCCCTGCGTCTTTTAAAAGATATCATAAGAAACGAAAATATTGAAATAGTACATGCCCACGGGCGTATACCTGCTTTCTTGTGCGGAATTTTAAACAGGAAAATGGACTTTACCTTTGTTACAACTGCCCATTGGGTGTTTGACACATCTCATGGGTTAAAGTATATTACAAACTGGGGCCAGAAGGTAATTGCAGTAAGTGAAGACATCAAGACATATTTGATAGACAATTACCACACAAATCCTTCCGATATTTATGTAACCATAAATGGTATTGATACTAATAAATTTTCAAAAGAGACAGAATTTGCTGACATAATGGAAGAATTTTCACTGGAACAGAACACGAAAAAAATCGTCTATATATCAAGAATGGATTCTGATCGTGCGTTGGTTGCTTTTCAGCTTGTGGAAATAGTTCCTGAGCTCATAAAACTAAACCCTGACATTGAAATTGTGATAGTCGGTGGCGGAGATGTGTTTGACGAATTAAAGAAAAAAGCAGACGCGGTGAATAATGCTTTAGGCAAGCGTTATATTGTACTTACAGGTGGCAGAACAGATATCTACAAATTTGCAGCACTGTCTGATATTTTTGTGGGAGTTTCCCGTTCTGCATTAGAAGCTATGGCTTGTGAAAAACCTGTTATTGTAGCAGGAAACGAGGGGTATATCGGAATATTTGATCACGACAAGCTGGAAGTTTCTATTGATACAAATTTCTGTTGCAGAGGTTTAGAGCCGTCAACACCTGGAACACTACTTCGTGATTTAAAGATTTTACTTACAAACAGTGCAGAAGAAAATGCCGGTTTAGGTGCATACAGCAGAGAAACAATACTTAAAAACTATTCCCTTTCAAAAATGGCAGGGGATTGTATAACTATGTACAATGCAGCATTAGATGAGAAAAAATATGACGCTGCGGTGTTAGGTTACTACGGATTTTCAAATTCGGGAGATGAAACATTGCTTTATGCAATGATTGAAAATCTTAAAAAAGAGAAAAAAGATATGCGTCTTTTAGTTCTTTCAAAAAATCCGAAAGAAACAGAAAAACTTTATGGAGTGCACGCCATAAACAGATATAACATACCTAAAGTTATAAGCGAAATCAAAAAATCACGCTCCTTTATATTTGGTGGCGGTAGCCTTATTCAGGATGTTACATCTGATAAATCATTATGGTATTATCTTTATATTCTAAAACTGGCGCTATCTGCCCATTTACCAGTTATGCTTTACGCGAATGGTATAGGTCCTGTTAACGGTGAAAAAAACCGTGAAAAAGTAAGAGAAATTTTAAATCAGGTAAATTTAATAACACTAAGGGATGAGGATTCTCTAGATGAAATCAAGAAAATGGGAGTAGTCAATGAGGCACTCGTCACAGCAGATCCGGCACTTACTATTGATGGAATAGATTCTCAGTGTGCCCGTAAAATATTGATGGATACAGGTATATCAAATAATGAAAAAATTCTGGGTATCTCAATACGGAATTGGAAAGGCTGTGATGGAGAGTTCTGGGACAAGCTTGCTAAAGGTTTAGATGAGGTTTGTGCAAAATACGGACTAACTCCTTTATGTATACCTCTTAAACATCCCGAGGATATAGCGATATCTAAAACAGTAGCAAGCAAAATGAAAGCAAAAAGCTATGTGCTTGAGCGTAACTGCTCGGCTGAAGAAATAGTAGGAATAGTGGGCGAATGTCAGGCAGTAGTTGCTATGCGTCTTCATTCCATGATTTATGCAAGTGCTAAGTGTGTACCTGCAATAGGAATTTCTTATGACCCTAAGGTATCAGGATTTGCAAAATATATAGGTACACCTCACGTTATTGATGTTGAAAAATTTAATTCACAGGAGTTTATACAACAGGCAGAGGATGTATTTACACATAGAGAAGAAATTGAAAACAACCTCAACCAAAAGATTGAAGAATTCAAAGAAAAAGCAGGGCTTACTGCTAAGATGGCGATAAAATTAATCGAAAGATAAGAAAGGCAGGAAAGAAATATGCGGTTAATGGGAATAGATTTCGGAGATGCAAGAGTAGGCATTGCTCTTTCCGACCCTTTAATGATAATGTCACAAGGATATAAAACAATAAAAAATGACGGGACAGATGCACTGTACGAAGAAATAGCATCTATAATAAAAGAAAAGGAAGTTACAAAAATTGTGATTGGGCTTCCCAAAAATATGGATAATTCTCAAGGATTTCGTACTGATGCCACAATGGAATTTGCTGACAGGTTAAGGAACTTTACAGATATAGAAATAGAGTTTTCTGATGAAAGGTTAACAACTGTCAGTGCCCACGGTTTTTTGAACGAAATGAATGTAAGGGGAAAAAAGAGAAAAGAAACAGTTGACACCTTGTCTGCCGCTTTGATTTTAGAAACCTATATGAAGAAAAAAGGACTTTGTTAGGAGGTAACATATGAAGAGGCTTTTATCGCTTTTAATGGTGCTTGTAATGTTAATAGCAGTAATCCCGACAGTAAATGCAGCAGAAATTTATTACGATAATAAGTGGCATACATACGAGGGAAACTTTTTTGAACTGAAAGTAAACGGCGAAGAACTGAATTGTGAAGTACCTCCTATTGTTTTTAATGACTATTCCGTAGTTCCTGCCCGTGATGTTTTTGAAAAATTAGGAGCAACGGTAAATTGGAGTGCAGAAAATCAAAAGGTTACGGTAGAGTATGGTGATACAAAAATAGAGCTTATTATAAATAATAAAACTGCCACAAAAAACGGCAAGAAAGAGCTTATGCCAATACCACCTAAGCTTATCAACGGAAAAACAATGATACCTGCAAGATATGTAGGAGAAACATTAGGATTTGATGTTAAGTTTGACAGTAACACTGATACTGTATCAATTGATGCAAAGCCTACATACAGCACCACTTTAAGCTCGTATACGCATTCTAAATCGGTCAATACTGTAACTGTTACCTTTAACTTTACAAAAGGAGTTGAGTATTCTCACTTTTTACTGAAAGAGCCTGCAAGAATTGTAATAGATACTAAAGATACAAAACAAGCTGCAACTCTTAAAAACAACACCAAAACAGGTTATGATGATGTTACAACCATAAGAGTAGGTCAGCAACCAGCAGGTATTAGAGTAGTAATAGATTTGGCTGAGGAATTAAAATATACAGTAACAAAATCAGGTAAAAAATTGGTAGTAAAAATAGGAACAACAGCCACCATAACACCTGCTCCTGATGAAGATAAGAATGATAAAGAAGATAAGGAAGACGGAAAGGAAACAACAGACAACAAAACAGAAGATTCTGAGAAAATAGAACCTCCTGAACCTGTTATTCCTGATCCACCATCATATGCTCCAACGAGAACTGTATGTATCGACCCTGGTCACGGCGGAGAAGACCCTGGTGCGATTTTCACAGACGAAGCGGGTAAAATATGGCGTGAAAGTGAGATTAACTTGTCAGTATCCTTAATGGTACGGGATATTTTAGAGAAAAATAATGTGAAGGTTGTTATGACCAGAGACACTGATAAAACAGTAGAACTGACAACGCGTGCACCCTTTGCAAATGCAAAACAAACGGCATTGTTTGTAAGTATTCATACAAATTCTTATATGAGTGACAGTGCCAATGGTATAGAAACATGGGGTACACTGGAATACAGTGCCACCTATGCAGGAGTTACTGACAAGGATTTGGCACAAAATATCCAGAGTGCAGTAATAAGTAAAACAAAAGCTGTTAACCGAGGAATTAAGGATACTACGACACTCGCGGTAATCAGAGGTTCCGTAATGCCGTCTGTGCTGATTGAGGTAGGGTTTATCTCGAATGCTGCAGAACGTGAGCTTATGTTTTCAGACGATTATCGTAAAAAGCTTGCTGAGGGTATAGCAGAAGGTATATTAAAAACTCTCGATAAAATGGGTTTATAGAATAAAAGATATTTTCCTCCACATAATAAAGACAACTTATTATGTGGAGGTTTTTTATGGATAAAAATGAAAATTTGCGTGAAGAGATAAAAGATTTCGGGTCATCGGAAATAAAAAACAGCCGTGGAAACATTCACTGTCTGACTATTGTGGGAGAAATAGAGGGACATAATGTTTTACCCCCTTCATCTAAAGCTACAAAATATGAGCACGTTTTACCTCTTTTGGTATCTGTTGAACAAAATGAAGAGGTAGACGGACTCCTACTTATTTTGAATACAATGGGAGGAGATGTAGAGGCAGGACTTGCTATAGCAGAACTCGTATCTTCTATGAAAAAGCCTACAGTATCGCTTGTGTTGGGCGGTGGTCATAGTATCGGTGTGCCATTAGCCGTGTCTGCAAAACGCTCATTCATTGCAAGCTCGGCTACTATGACAGTACATCCTGTAAGAATGAGCGGAACTGTAATCGGCACTCCGCAGACTTACGAATATTTCCGCAAAATGCAGGAGAGAATTACTGAATTTGTGTGCAAAAACTCTAAAATATCAAAAGAAAAATTTACTGAACTTATGATGAAAACAGGGGAGATGGCAAACGATGTAGGCACAATACTTTCTGGGGATGATGCGGTGAAATTTGGGCTTATTGATGAAAAAGGCGGACTTGACATGGCACTTGATTTTTTGTATAATGAAATCAATAAAATGAAAGATGGTGGACACTAATGTTGACAGATATTGAAATCGCTCAGCAGGCTAAAATGAAGCCTATTGCTGAGGTTGCACAAAAAATCGGAATCCGTGACAATGAGTTGGAACTTTACGGAAAATATAAAGCAAAGCTTTCATCGGACGTCTGGAACAGAGTAAAGAATGAACCTGATGGAAAGTTGGTTTTAGTTACAGCTATTAATCCCACTCCTGCAGGAGAAGGAAAAACTACTGTTACAGTAGGTCTCGGACAAGCAATGGCACGTCTTGGAACAAAGACTGCAATTGCCCTTCGTGAACCGTCACTTGGTCCTGTTATGGGTGTAAAAGGTGGTGCTGCAGGCGGTGGTTATGCTCAGGTTGTGCCTATGGAGGACATCAACCTTCACTTTACCGGAGATTTTCATGCTATAACCGCTGCTAATAACTTGCTCTGTGCCATGATAGACAACCACATTAAACAAGGCAACGAACTGGGCATTGACCCGACCAGAATAATCTTTAAAAGAGTGCTGGATATGAATGACCGCACGCTTCGTGAAGTTGTTGTAGGTCTTGGTGGTAAAATCAACGGTATCGTTCGTCAGGACGGCTTTACCATTACAGTTGCATCTGAAATTATGGCAGTTTTATGCATGGCAAATGATCTTGCGGATTTAAAAGAAAGACTCTCACGCATTGTTGTGGGCTATACATACGATGATAAAGAAGTAAAGGCAAAGGATATACACGCTGAAGGCGCAATGTGTGCTCTTTTAAAGGATGCAATAAAGCCCAATCTTGTTCAGACATTGGAAAACACACCATGCTTTATGCACGGAGGACCTTTTGCAAATATTGCCCATGGTTGCAACAGTGTTCAGGCAACAAAGATTGCATTAAAGCTTTCTGATTATGTTATTACAGAAGCAGGCTTTGGTGCAGACTTAGGTGCTGAAAAATTCTTAGACATCAAGTGCCGTATTGCAGGACTTAAACCCTCTGCAGTTGTAATCGTTGCAACAGTAAGAGCACTTAAATATAACGGCGGCGTAGCAAAGACGGATTTAGGTGCAGAAAATGTTGATGCATTAAAGAAGGGCATAGTAAACCTTGGAAAACATATAGAAAATATCGGAAAATTCGGTGTTCCAGTTGTGGTTGCTATTAACCGCTTTATGTCAGATACTGACGCTGAACTTGCAACAATTGAAGAATACTGCAAGGAAAGAAACGCAGAGTTTGCACTTTGTGAAGTATTCGCAAAAGGCGGAGAAGGCGGCGAGGAATTGGCTCACAAGCTTATTGACACAATCAATAATAAAGAATCAAACTACGCACCTTTATATGATGTAAAACTTCCCATTAAGGAAAAAATAGAAACAATAGTAAAAGAAATCTACGGCGGTGAGGGAGTTATCTTTACACCTGCAGCAGAAAAGCAGATTGCTACATTAACTGCTTCAGGTTATGGTGAGCTTCCTGTTTGTATGGCAAAAACCCAGTACTCACTTTCTGATAATGAAAAGCTTCTCGGTAGACCCGAAGGCTTTAAGGTCACAATCAGAGAGGTAAAGGCTTATGCAGGAGCAGGATTCGTAACAGCATATGCGGGCAATATTATGACAATGCCCGGACTTCCCAAGTCACCTGCAGCAGAGCGTATCGATATTGATAACGACGGTATCATAACAGGATTATTCTAAATGCAAAAAATAAAGCCACGAAGAAATTTCTTCGTGGCTTTTATTTTATTCAAAGAAACCGTAACCTGCACTTACGTTAAATATTCCAAATCTGCCTAATTTTGCAGGGACATTAAAGTCAGTGCTCATTCTGTACCAGTTCATAAAATCTTCGGACAAATCACTTGTTGCAGCATCAGGAGTATAAAGAATAAATTCTGTACCCTCATCTAAACCATATGGTGTCGATGCTATATATAAAACACCGTTTTCCGTCCATTCTTTTCCTGGTTCTACTTCTGTTTTTATTTCTAATAACTCCATTTTATAAGAAGTATCGTTTATCTTTTCGAAATTGCCGAATTTTCCGCTAAATATACAGGTGTAATATAAACTGGGTTCGGAATCGTAGAATTCCCCTGTAAATGTACCATCGGGATTAAGTGTCATAGATGTACACCATGCACCTACACCGCTTAAGAAGAAAAGATCTTTGCTTTCCCCGAAAGGAAGAATGTTGTAGCGATTGCTATTAGAATTAACTATAATGCTGTTTTCGTCGGAGATGTAGGGTCTGTCAAGGTAGATTGAGGCATTTAAATTCTTATCTGAAAAGTACTCATCGTCTGGAGAATGCCAGAAAATAAGTTCGTAACCGCAGTAATTAACTGTTAGATATGCCACATTATCCTTTTCATAGATGCCGGTTTTGTATTCGTCAAAAAGTGACGTAATTTGTTTGGGAGCAATATCTCTGGGGCAATTGTAGAATAGGTTATCAAGTCTAACGTCAAGACCAATAACAGAGCTTTCAGGAGTAACGGGCATTTCATATGTAACTGTCAACTGACCACCATTATACATATAGTCATTTTCGTTAAATCCTTCGCCCTCGCGTTCGTAATGCTCATCAACATATGCCTTGTTTTTGTTAAGCAGCGATAAGGTTTTTGTGTTTAATGCCATAGCGTCGCCCGAAGGTCCGGGATGAACGTAGCTTTCGTCTGAAGCGATTTCAATAATCCCTTCATCAGCAATCCAGTTTACTCCAAAATCAATAACGTCAGCTAAATCTCTGAGTTTAAAAACGTGTTGTCGTTTATGTTATAGGCATTCAATAAAATTAATTTGCCGTTTTTGTATATTTTAGCACTTGATTTTACTATTTTGGGATTTTCGAATTTTTCTGATGTGAGTTCTTCAACAGTAGAGTAGTCACAGTCAGGAACCAACTCAATAGCACCGATTTCTGCGTTCCATAAAACGTCAAAGTGAGCATCTGTTCCTTTTAAAACATTTGCAATGTCACGGAGCTTGAAGTAGTTGTTGTCTTTAATGTTGTATGCAACTAAAGATACAAGCTCTCCGTCTACTTTGATTTTTGTTGTGTCATCAGCTGCATGTACAGGAACTAAAAGGATACTTGCAACTAACACTAAAGTCAATAACAATGATAAAACTTTTTTCATTCGGATTAACCCTCCTAAATTTGATGATATAAGTATAACATGGCTGTAAAAATATGTCAATGTATCCCACAAAAAACCACCCTGAAGAAATTCTTCAGGGTGGAGTTGTGTTTATTATATTCGTTATAGCAGCGTTCGTTTGCCCGCCTTGCGGTACCCGACGCTAAACTCGGCACGATGGTTCTGTGCCTCGTTCTTCGTCGACTGCTGCACAATAAGTTTCTCACTGCATCTACCGCCGGCAACGTTCGAAACTTATTCCCACTCGATAGTTCCAATCGGTTTAGGAGTTAAGTCTAAGCAAACTCTGTTGATACCCTCAACCTCATGAGTGATTCTGTAAGTGATGTGATGGAGAAGTGAATAGGGTATTTCTTCGATTGTAGCAGTCATAGCATCCACAGTATTTACAGCACGGATGATTGCAGGCCAGCCTTCGTATCTCATATCATCTCTTACGCCGACGCTCTTGAAATCAGGTACTGCAACGAAGTACTGCCATACCTTGTCGGCAAGACCGTTTTTGGCAAATTCTTCACGAAGAATAGCATCAGCTTCACGGAGTGCATGAAGTCTGTCGCGTGTGATAGCGCCAAGGCAACGAACACCTAGGCCTGGTCCAGGGAAGGGTTGACGATAAACCATTTCATCAGGTAAACCTAAAGCTGAGCCTACCATTCTTACTTCGTCCTTATAGAGAAGTTTTACGGGCTCTACGAGTTCCATTTCCATATCCTCGGGCAAACCGCCTACGTTGTGGTGTGCCTTTACACCCTTGCTTTCTAAAATATCAGGATAAATTGTACCCTGAGCTAAAAATTTAATATCAGAAAGCTTTGCTGCCTCTTCGTCAAAAACCTTGATAAATTCAGCGCCAATGATTTTTCTTTTCTTTTCAGGTTCAGCTACTCCTGCTAATAAATCCAGGAATCTATCTGTTGCATCAACATAGATAAGATTTGCGTCAAGCTGATTTTTGAAAACTTCAATAACCTGTTCGCTTTCGCCCTTTCTCATAAGTCCGTGATTAACGTGTACGCAGACTAACTGCTTACCTACAGCCTTAATTAAAAGTGCTGCTACTACTGATGAGTCAACACCGCCGGAGAGGGCGAGTAAAACTTTTTTGTCACCTACCTGTG
This sequence comes from Clostridia bacterium, assembly GCA_017415145.1. GTDB lineage: Bacteria > Bacillota > Clostridia > UBA1381 > UBA9506 > Congzhengia. Next base: position 12,333 of record JAFQJE010000018.1, on the reverse strand, counting down.
CACGGATAGCTTCAACCTGTTCTGCAATAAAGCTATCTGCCAATGCTTTCGTAGTGATACGCTCCATTGTTTCGGGACGCTTGTTTGAATCCATATTTTTGTCCTCCGATTTCTTTAGTATATATTTTTTTTATTATTCAAAAAGTGGTGTGGAGAAGTAGCGTTCAGCGGTATCCGGAAGAACCGTCACAACTGTTTTGCCCTTTCCTAATTTTTTAGCAAGTTTGATTGCTGCTGCAACATTTGTACCTGAAGAAATTCCGCACATTATACCTTCCTTAGAAGCAAGCTCTTTTGCGGTATGCAGTGCTTCTTCATCTGTAACTATGCAGATGTCGTCGTAAATATCACAATTTAGAATCTCAGGGATTATACCATCACCTATTCCCATTTGAATATGTGTGCCGATTAAACCGCCTGAAAGAATTGCTGCATCCTCAGGCTCAATTGCCCAGATAGTCATATCTGGGTTTTCTTCTTTTAATGCTTCGCCTATGCCTGTAATTGTTCCACCTGTACCGATACCTGAACAAAATCCATGAATAGTACCACCGATGTCACGTAAAATTTCATGAGCAGTAGATTTACGCTGGATTTCGGGATTTGCAGGATTTTCAAACTGCTGTGGTACAAACACGTTAGGATCTTCTGTTTTCATTTTAAGTGCTAAATTCAGACACTCCTCAATGCAAGCGCCGATATTTCCTGCGTCGTGTACTAAGATAACCTCTGCTCCGTAGTGAGAAACTAATTTTCTTCTTTCTTCACTCACAGAGTCAGGCATAATGATTTTTACTTTATATCCCTTTACTGCACCAACAAGAGCAAGACCTATGCCTTGATTCCCGCTGGTAGGTTCTACAATGATTGTGTCAGGTGTGAGTAGACCTTTGCTTTCGGCGTCTAAAATCATATTGTAGGCAGTGCGGGTTTTTATAGAACCACCTACATTTAAGCCTTCAAACTTTACGTAGATGTCAGCCATATTCTCATCAGATAAGTGATTTAGCTTTATCAAGGGAGTATTTCCCATTGCTTCTAAAATGTTATTGTAAACCATATTTTCCCTCTTATACTTATTAATACAAAGTATTATATTCCAAAACTGCACTAAAATCAATAAAAAATTTTAATATTTATAGCTTTTTTTGAAAAAATATCATTATACTTTTTTGCAAAAGATTGAAAGTGTATAAAACAAAAAGAATAAAGCATAATATTTGTGTGAATATGAATTTGGGGGAGATAATGTGTGCGAATTTAGTTATACAATTAAGGATGAAATAGGTATTCACGCCCGACCTGCGGGTATGCTTGTACAGATTGCAAAAGATGCAAAAAGTGATGTTTCTATGGAATGTAGAGGAAAAAGTGCGGATTTAAAAAAAATTTTTTCTCTGATGGCTCTGTCTGTAAAGTGCAATGATACAGTAACGGTAAAGGTCAATGGTGAGGACGAAAAAGAAGTGAGCGAAAGAATAAATAAGTACTTAACAGAAAATTTATAGACGCCATGGAGGAAGCTTATGGAGATTTTACAAGGAACTGGAGCGTCCCAGGGGGCCGTGTTGGGTCGTATAAAAATAATAAAAGAAAACACAAGAGGTATTGAAAAACGTACAATAGAAAATGTTGCGGCGGAAATTGCACGTTTTAACAAAGCAGTTGAAATCGCTAAAGAAAATCTTGGCATACTTTATGAAAAAACTGCTTTGGCTGTTGGGGAAGAGGCTGCTGAAATTTTCAATATCCATATAATGATGATAGATGACGGAAGTCTGACTGATTGTTGTGAAAGCATAATCTTTGAACAGAGTGTCAACGCAGAATACGCTCTGTCAGAGGCGGCGAAAGTGGTGTCGGCGATGTTGATTGAAACAAATGACGACTATATGATGGCACGTACTGCGGATATTGAAGATATAAAAAATGGAATTTTATCTGTGCTTTCAGGAGAAGACCAAAAAACCCAGTTGACAGAAAACGTAATAATATTTGCACACGATTTGACCCCAAGCCAGACTATAAATCTTGACAAATCAAAGGTTTTGGCTTTTGTGACAGAACGTGGTTCTGTAAATTCACATACTGCAATTCTATCACGTTCTATGAATATTCCATCAGTTATCGGTGTAAAAGGCTGCATGAATGAGGCATTAGATGGATGTGAGTGTGCGGTAGATGCAGAAGAAAACTCGGTTTTTATATATCCTGATGAAAAGACAAAAAGCAAAATTTTGATAAAGCAGCAACAAAAAATACGTCGCCAAGAGGAGCTTATGACACTAAAAGGAAAGAGGTCCGTAACAAAATCAGGTAAAGAAATAAGATTATATGCAAATATTGGCGGAGAGGACGACATAGATGGAGTGACAGAAAATGATGCTGAAGGAATTGGACTGTTTCGAAGTGAGTTTTTGTACATCGGTAAAAGTTCGCTTCCTGATGAAGAAACGCAGTTTCAGGCGTACAAAAAGGTTCTGGAGAAGATGAACGGCAAGGAAACTGTTATAAGAACTCTTGATATAGGGGCAGATAAACAGGCAAATTGTCTGAAATTATCAAGAGAAGAAAATCCTGCATTAGGATATCGTGCAATCCGTATATGCCTAGAGGACACAAACCTTTTTAAAACACAACTAAGAGCGTTATACCGAGCATCGGTATTTGGAAGACTTTTGATTATGTTTCCCATGATAACATCAAAAGACGAAGTAGAAAAGGCACTTAGCATAGCAGAAGAGGTAAGACAGGAACTGAAAAATGAAGGTATAGAGTTTTCGCCTGATGTTAAGCTTGGGATAATGATAGAGACGCCTGCGGCGGCACTTATATCTGATGAATTGGCAAATCTTGTGGATTTTTTCAGTATCGGAACAAACGATTTGATACAGTACACGTTGGCAGCGGACAGACAAAATGAAAAGCTGGGAAGTATCTATAATCCAATGCACCCTGCGGTTTTAAAACTGATTAAGCTTACCTGTGATAATGCTCACCGTGCTGGGATATGGGTAGGAGTGTGCGGGGAGTTGGCAGCAGATACGTCTGCTACACAGATTTTGTTAAGTCTTGGAGTTGATGAATTGTCGGTAGCACCAAACTTTGTTCTGGGTGTTAGGGAAAGTATATTAAACAGTAATGGGGAAGGATGCAGTATATGTTTGAATTTATAAAAAAACAAAAGGAAATGGCAGTTTATGCTCCTATGGATGGGGTTGCAATTAAACTCAGTGACGTTCCTGATGATGCTTTTGCAGAAAAAATTTTAGGTGATGGGGGAGCTATTATTCCCGAAAACGGAAATGTATATAGCCCCGTGGACGGAGAGATTATTGATATAACTGATTCAAAGCACGCATTTTGTATTACAACCAATGAGGGTACAGAAATGCTTTTGCATATCGGAATTGATACAGTAAATTTAAAGGGCGAAGGCTTTGATGTTAAAATATTGTCTGGAGATAAAGTAAAAGCGGGAACTAAAATTGCAGAAATTGATTTGGATTTTCTTAAGAAAAATAATATAAAATTGCATACGCCTGTAATACTTACAGAGCCTGAAAATTATAAAATAACTCAGGTACATGAAGGAATCGTTACGGGCGGCAGAGATATACTGTTTTTGTATAAAAAGCTGTAAGGAGTGATAATGTGAAAGAAAAAAGTTCATTGTTTGGTGTGTTACAGAGAGTAGGGCGTTCATTTATGTTTCCTATTGCTCTTTTACCTGTGGCAGGTTTGCTTTTAGGTATTGGTTCTTCCTTTTCGAACCCTACAACAATTAATGCATACAACTTAGGATGGCTTTTAGGTAAGGGTACAGTTTTAAATCTTATTCTGTCAGTAATGTCTGCAACAGGTAACGTAATTTTTGCAAATCTACCTTTGATTTTTGCTATGGGTGTAGCTCTTGGCATGGCAAAACAAGAAAAAGAAATAGCGACTTTGTCTGCTGCAGTTGCTTTTTTGGTAATGCACACGACTATTTCTATTCTCCTTACCGTAACAGGAAAAATGGAGATGTTAGAAGAAGGTGCAGCAGGCAGTATACTGGGTATTCCTTCCCTGGAAATGGGTGTATTTGGCGGTATAATCGTAGGTCTTGGTGTTGCGTGGCTCCATAATAGATTTTACAAAATTGAACTGCCTATGGCGCTCTCGTTCTTTGGCGGAACGAGATTTATTCCTATTATTTCAACACTTGCATATATCGTTGTAGGTGTTATCATGTACTTTGTATGGCCGTTAGTACAAACAGGTATCCATGCCCTTGGTAATCTTGTTACCAGAAGCGGATATGCTGGCACATGGATTTACGGTATTATTGAGCGCGCTCTGATTCCTTTTGGTCTTCACCATGTTTTTTATCTGCCGTTCTGGCAGACAGGCTTAGGCGGTACTATGATGATAGACGGAGTAAGGGTTGCAGGTGCTCAGAATATCTTCTTTGCCCAACTTGCATCTCCTGAAACTACACGTTTCAGTGTTGAAGCCTGTAGATTTATGTCAGGTAAATTCCCGTTTATGATGTTTGGTCTTCCTGGTGCTGCATTGGCGATGTATCAATGTGCAAAGCATGATAAAAGAAAGGTTGCAGGAGGTCTGTTATTCTCAGCGGCATTAACCTCATTTTTAACAGGTATTACAGAACCTTTAGAATTTACATTCCTTTTTGTAGCACCTACGCTTTATATTGTGCACTGTGTTTTAGCAGGTCTTTCTTTTATGTTAATGCATATATTAAATGTTGCAGTAGGTATGACCTTTTCAGGAGGTCTGATTGACCTTATCCTATTTGGTGTTCTTCCGGGAAATGCTAAAACAAACTGGATTTATATTGTGATAGTGGGAATAGTTTACTTTATTATCTACTACTTCTTGTTTAATTTCCTGATTAAAAAGTTTAATTATAAAACTCCCGGCAGAGAGGATATTGGTGAAGAAACAAAGCTTTACACCAAAAAAGACTACAATGAAGCAAAAGAGAAAAAGGTGGATAACCAGAATAATCGTTCTGAAAAAATTCTTGCAGGTCTTGGAGGTAGAGAAAATATCCGTGACCTTGACTGTTGTGCAACAAGACTTCGTGTTACTGTAAATGACGGAGCCAAAGTGGATGATGGTGCATTGCGTGCTACAGGGGCTTCAGGTGTTATCAAGAAGGGCAATGGCATTCAGGTTATTTACGGTCCGAAAGTAACTGTTATAAAATCAGAACTTGAAGAATATATAAATTCTCTCAAAAATTAAACCATATCCTTGACAAAAGATTGTCACAGGGGTATAATTAAATAAATAAATCATCTTAGGAGGACGAAAAATGTTAGTATCAGCAACAGAAATGTTAAAAAAGGCAAAAGCGGGAAAATACGCAGTAGGCCAGTTCAATATAAACAACCTCGAATGGACAAAGGCTATTCTTCAAACTGCTCAGGAATGTAATTCACCTGTTATTTTGGGTGTATCAGAGGGTGCTGGTAAGTATATGTGCGGCTACACAACAGTAGTTGGCATGGTTAAAGGTATGATTGAAAACTTAGGCATCACAGTTCCTGTAGCTATCCATTTAGACCATGGCTCGTATGAGCATGCAAAAAAAGTAATTGAAGCAGGATTTTCCTCAGTAATGTTTGATGGTTCTCATTATCCTATTGAAGAAAACATTGAAAAAACAAAGGAAATTATTGAACTTGCGCACAGTCAGGGTAAATCAGTAGAAGCTGAAGTAGGTGCTATTGGTGGCGAGGAAGACGGCGTAATCGGTGGCGGAGAAGTTGCAGACGTTGAAGAGTGTGTAAAAATTGCATCTTTAGGCGTTGATATGCTTGCTGCAGGTATTGGTAATATACATGGTAAATATCCCGAAAACTGGGCAGGCTTGAGATTTGATGTTTTAGAAGCAATCAGCAAAGCAACAGGAGATATGCCTTTAGTTCTCCATGGTGGTACAGGTATTCCTGAAGATATGATTAAGAAAGCTATCTCTTTGGGCGTATCAAAGATTAACGTAAACACAGAATGTCAGATTACATTTACCGCTGCAACAAGAAAATATATTGAAGAAGGTAAAGACCTTGTTGGTAAAGGTTTTGACCCCAGAAAAGTTCTTGCTCCTGGTGTTGAAGCAATCAAGGCAACAGTAAAAGAGAAGATGGAACTCTTTGGTTCAGTGAATAAGGCATAATTTAAAAGGAAATATATTATAATTCTCTACGAAGAAGAGGCGCTTTACGCCTCTTCTTTTTGTGCATAAAAACACTTGTATTTACTGTCAAATTATGTTATAATTTATAAGCTATGATAAAATTTTAGATAATTGGGTGTATTGAATGGTATTTTCAAGTATTTTATTTTTATTTTACTTTTTACCTGCCATTTTAATATTGTATTATTTGTCTCCAAAAAAGCACAAAAACCTAGTGCTTTTTATAGGGAGTCTGTTTTTCTATGCCTGGGGAGAGCCTGTATATGTGACGATACTTTTGTTGTCCACGGCGTTTAACTATTTTATAGGTTTGTCCATTGAAAACTCACGAAACAACATCAGACGGAGAAAAACTGTACTGACTGTGGGAGTTGTATTAAACCTATTATTACTTGTATTCTTCAAATATACGAATTTCTTGATAGATACAGTAAATTTTGTACTGCCTCATGATATTCCAACGCTGAAAATCACGCTACCCATAGGCATATCATTCTTTACATTCCAGACGATGTCTTATATTGTTGATGTTTACAGAAAGACCACAAAAGCTCAAAAAAAGTATATAGATTTTGCCACATACGTTACACTTTTCCCTCAGCTTATTGCAGGTCCTATCGTTAGATATAATTCAATTGATGAGCAACTGTCATATCGCAGGGAAACTATCGAAGGTTTTACATCAGGAATTGCAACCTTTACCTGTGGCATTGCAAAAAAAGTCCTTATTGCAAACAATATCGGACTTTTGTGGGAAAGCATCAACTCAACAGCAGTTGGTGAGCTTTCTGTGATGAGTGCGTGGCTTGGTATTATTGCTTATGCATTTCAGATTTACTTTGATTTTTCGGGTTATTCTGATATGGCAATAGGATTGGGAAGAATGTTTGGATTTGAATTTGAAATCAACTTTAATTATCCTTATATATCACGTTCAATAACAGAGTTTTGGCGCAGATGGCATATATCACTTTCTACCTGGTTTAAAGAATATGTATACATTCCTCTTGGCGGAAACAGAGCAGGCAAGAAAAAACATTACCTGAACCTTTTTATAGTATGGGTATTAACAGGCATATGGCATGGTGCGGGAATGAATTTTGTAGCATGGGGTATATATTATGCTGTTATACTTATTGTTGAAAAGGCATTCCTGATGAAATACCTTGAAAAGATGCCTAAAATTTTCCAAAACATTTATGCTATACTACTAGTGCTTATAGGCTGGGTGTTATTTGCATCAAACGATTTGCCGTCTGCAGTTAACTATATAAAAGCAATGTTTGGTGGAAATGGCACAGGATTTTTTGATTCGTTGTTTGTTTATAACCTGTCGTCCTATAAGGTGTTGCTTTTGACAGCTGTTTTTGCGGCAACTCCTTTGCCGAAAGAAATATGGCAGAAGCACTTTTCGCACAAAATAGGTTACACGCTTGCAGCGATAGTTATAGTAATATTTATTTGTACGGCATATCTGGTTGATTCATCATACAACCCGTTTTTATATTTTAGATTTTAGCTATTCCTAAAAAGGGAAAGGAGGCGTTAACATGAAAGAAAAATACATAAGAAGAAATAAGTGTAGAAGCTTCAACAACTTTTGTGCGTTAGTTATGTTGCTTGTTTTTTTAGTTAACGTCGTAAGTCCTGTTTTAGAGTATTCAGAACTTGAAAACAGATACTTACAGAGTTTCCCTAAATTTTCAATTGAGGCGTTGTTTGACGGAAGCTACACGGAGGATGTGGAAAACTATTTTAATGACCATTTTATAGGCAGAAATATGTTTGTAAAACTCAAAGCAGGTGTAGAGTATTTAATTGGCAAGCACGAAAACAATGGCGTATATGTAGGTAAAGATGAATACTTGATAGAAAACACCGCAGAATTTAATAAAAAGCTTATTGATAACAATTTAAAGGCAGTAAAAACTTTAGACGATTTGGGAAGGTACAATATCACTGTATCTGTAATTCCTACTGCCTTTGAAATAATGAAAGAAATGTTACCTGAAAGTGCATACCGAGATACAATACCAAGGCTAAATGCATACATCGAAGATTATCTATCAAAAACAGATGTAAAAAATGTGGATACCACCGAAAATCTCACGAAATATAAAGATGACTACCTCTATTACAGAACAGACCACCATACTACAAGTAATGGTTCTTTTGTAATTTATAATACGCTTTCAGATACTATGGGATATACACCTCTTGATGCGTCCGATTTTAAAATCTATGATGTTACAAGGGAATTCTTGGGTACAACATATTCAAAGGCGTTAAAGGAGGTAACTCCTGATATAATCACAGAATATAAGCCCTTAGAAACTCCCAGATTTAAGGTTAAATTCCCTTATGATAATAAAGAGTCAGATTCTATGTATTTTCCAGAACACCTTGCAAAGAAGGATAAGTATTCTTACTTTTTAGATGGAAACCATGCATTGACTGTAATTGAGAGCCCAAACAAAAACGGGAAAAGCCTGGCTGTATTCCGTGATTCATATGCAAATTGTACAGTTCCAATGATTGCAAACCATTACGAAACAATTCATATGATTGACCTTCGTTATTACAACGATGACATAATAGCATACCTTACAGAAAATCGCATAGAAAATATCTTATTTATGTACAGTGCGCAAACTTTTATGACGGACACATCTATCAGTAAAATCACAAGCTATGCTAAAAATTCGCCCTACTGTACACAGGAATACGGAGAAGTCTTCCGTTCAAAACCTGTTGATGACAGTTATTTTACGGATACATTGTTTATAGGCGATTCACTAACCGATGGTTTTCGTATGTACTCAGGATTGACTGATGCTACCTTCCTCTGCGGTACAAGTATGACTGTTGACGGGATTTACAGCCGTGAATGGCAGGATGGAATGAGGATGATTGACAGGATCAAACAGGGAGGTTTTAAAAAAGTCTACATAATGTTAGGTGTAAACGAAAATCTTTCACTTGACTATAAAGATGCATTTGTGCAAAAGTATGGTGATTTGGTTGATGTGGTGTATGAATCAAATCCTGATGCAATTATTTACATTCAGTCCTTACTTCCTGTAAGCCCATCAAGAGATGAGGGAGGCAGAGTTACAAATACTGTAATTAATGCTTTTAATGAAGGGCTCTATAAACTCGCTTATGAAAAACGCGTGTTTTATCTTGATATAAATAAAACAATGAAAGACGAAAATGGTCAATTGCCTGAGGAGGCTGCCCGTGACGGTGTTCATTTCCATAAGGAATACTATTTGAAATGGCTTGAATTTTTGAAAACTCACGCTGTAAGAACAGAAGAAGACGAAAACGGCAAGAGAAAGCCTGTTGTAGTTTTTGAAAACGGCGACTTTGACGTTGTTGCTGTTGCGGATAAAATAAAAGAAAATATAAATTTTAAGGACGAATTAGGGTCTATTAATGCAAAGGTTTTGACTGGAATTTACGGTATTGATGAAAACCTGATACAGAATGCAGCAGGTTATGCCGGTGGTGGTGCAACTGCAGAGGAGATTTCGGTATTTGAGGTTAAAAAGCTTGCAGATGTGAGCAAAGTAGAGAGAAAAGCTAAAGAACATATAGAAAGCAGAAAAAAAAGCTTTGAAAGCTATATACCTGAAGAGATGCCAAAACTCAGACATCCGTTCATTTATTCAAACGGAAAGCTTATTGTGGTGTGTGTTGCAGATTCTTACGGGAAGCTTGAAAATATTATCAAAGAAATAAAGTAGGCGAAATTATGAAAGAGTGTGTGTTATACGATAGAAAATGTACAGGTTGCGGCGAATGTGATTTATGTGACCTTGATAAAAATAAAAGATGCGATAACTGTGGAAAATGTATAGAGACTTCTGCAGAATCACGCGCAATAAAAATTGACGATGTAATTGTAGATTTATGATTTTCATGTAAATACAGCAAAACCCACGCAGTGCGTGGGTTTTTGTTTTAATAAAATGTAGCTAAAGGTTGTACAGGTGCAGGGGAGTGAACTATTTGCTCGGCGTATAGTACAGGACCTTTCCCTTCGTACAACTTATGATATTCATGTTTCAACTTTACAGTTACCATGAGCCAGTCGCGGTTTTGTACCATAGCGCCACCTGGTAACACCATGAGCATACCGCCGTAGGCAATATCATCTTCGCAACAGGTCATAATGTGGCGACCTATAAGACAAAGATTTTGCGGTAATGTTTCGTTATGAGCACAAATACCTTTAAACATCAGTGTTTTGCCGTCGTATTTATCAATATCTTCATTCATATCGCGATAAAATTCTGCAAAGTCTTCGTCTTTTATTACAACAATGTCCGCATCCAAATCATAAGGCAAAGGGTCTTCGATTTCATCATACTCTACGCGTCCGTCAGTGTATTCAAAAACAATATTTACACGACGATTTACACCTCGTACGATTTTATGAAATAACATCTTGTCTATAGTATCTGTAGTTCTGTTAAAGATTACTACCTCAGGACTTTTTAATTTGTCTACAACTAATGACCTCATATTATTGTTGTAGTTTAAAAAAGTTTCTGCATTCATAAAGCACATTTCCTGTGCGATAACAAAACCTCTCGGAATAATGCTGAATAAATCGTCAATGTTCCACATACCGTTATATTCTATAAGTATACGCTCAGCTTTGTGTTTTTTGGAAAGTGTGGTAATGAGTTTTGGTGTTAATTCTTCCTGATTCTCTACAGTTTCAATAAAGACGTTTTCTGAAGAAAAACTGGAAAAATCGTATTCTTCCACACCTTCTTCGCATAATAACAACAAGGTGCGTTCGCCGTCGTTAAAGCGTACGTCCTCTAATGTGCCTTGGATAAATTGGGTTTTTCCTGCTTCTATAAATCCTGTAAATAAATATATTGGTATTTGTTTCATATTATGCTCCAAACAATTCTTTTATAGCGTCAACATTAACATCAGCACCGATGACGCAAATTCTTCCGCATACATTTGCAGAACCTGTACGTACATCGGGAGATTTGGGAATATAATCAAAATATATCCATTCATTTGTTGATGCAACATATCCCTTTGCACGAAGAACAGTGCCAAATTTTTTCTCGTCAGACAAAGTAGACAATATATTTTCTATTTCAGATTTTGTAAACTGTTTTGCGGTTTCTATACCTACACTCTGGAATACTTCATCTGCATGGTGGTTGTGGTGATGATGTCCACAAGAACAATGTTCACCATGTTCGTGATGTTGTTCTTCGTGATTATGGCTGCAATGTTCGTCTGTGAGATGGTGGTCGCAACAATCATGATGGCCGTGGTCGTGATGACAATGATGAGCCTCATCATGTAAGCTTTCATGAACTGTGTTGTGTTCGTGATGATGATTACACACGGGGCAATGCCTATCTTCTAAATCTTTTAAATCGATATGAAGGGATGAAGCGCCTTCGATTGCGGAAATAATCTGAGTACTTTCAAGCTTGTCCCAAGGTGTAGAAACAATAACGGCATTTTTGTTTTTCTCTTTGAGAAGATGTATACATTCATGGAGCTTTTCTTCGGATAAACCATCGGTATGACTCAAAACTATACATTTTGCAGCTTCTACCTGATTGTTGAAAAATTCCCCAAAATTTTTCATATACATTTTACATTTTTTTGCATCTACTACCGCAGTAGCACTGTTTAAAACAAGGGAGGTTTCACCAACGTCTTCAACTGCCTTTATTACGTCACTGAGTTTACCCACCCCTGATGGTTCGATTAAGATTCTGTCCGGAGAAAAATCTTTTAAAACTTTTTTTAAAGCTTCCCCGAAATCGCCCACCAGACTGCAACAGATACAGCCTGAATTCATTTCGGTAATATTGATGCCTGCATCTTTTAAAAATGCACCATCTATGCCGATTTCACCAAATTCGTTTTCTATGAGAACTAACTTTTCAGAATTGTAGCCGTCGGCAAGAAGTTTTTTGATTAAAGTGGTCTTACCTGCACCTAAAAAACCTGAAAAAATGTCGATTTTCGTCATATTTTTCACTCCTTTTTTTCTATGTTTTTGTTATACCACGAATAAGAAAAAAAGTCAACGAGAAGTATAAAAGTTATCAAAATGTTAAAAAGTGAGTGTG
>JAFQJE010000017.1 GCA_017415145.1 Clostridia bacterium | reverse complement strand
TGCCCTTCTGCATTTAACATGCTCCTCCCAAAAAATAAAATCGTATATACCTTGCGGTATGCGGTTAGTATACCACATTCCAAATTTAAAGTCAACCTCTTTTGGGAATTTTTTCTACTTAAAACGCCCTGAAAATACAGCGGTTTAATCCAGGATTTTACGTCCATTTGCAATTTCTGACGCAACCTGACAGTGTGCGGGTCCGCCTATAACATTTCTGTCATCAACGCAGGTTTTGATTGCAATCGCCTGATAGATGTCCTCCTCTATCAACTCTGAAAATTCTCTCATTTCCTCGATTGTAAATTCGTCTAATGCGCATTCCTTTTCAACGGCTTTCGCTACCATTCTTCCCACGATTGCATGAGAAGAACGGAAAGGAACGCCTTTCTTTACTAAGTAGTCTGCCAAGTCTGTAGCGTTTGTAAAGCCACCGGTAGCACCATGAGCCATTTTTTCTTCGCGGATTTTCATTGTGGCAATCATATTTGTAAATACAGGCAGACACAGCTTTACAGTGTCTACTGCATCAAAAATTGCCTCTTTGTCCTCCTGCATATCCTTGTTGTATGCTAAGGGAAGTCCCTTCATCATTGTTAAAAGTGTAGTGAGGTCTCCATATACTCTGCCCGATTTTCCACGGATTAATTCAGCCACATCGGGATTTTTCTTTTGGGGCATAATTGATGAACCTGTGGAGTATGAATCGTCCATTTCTACAAACGAAAATTCGTGAGATGACCAGAGCACCAACTCTTCGCAAAATCTTGACAAATGCATCATAAGTATAGATAAAACTGATGCTAGCTCAATGGCAAAATCACGGTCAGAAACACCGTCCATAGAGTTCCTTGTTTCGCCCGAAAATCCAAGCTTTTCTGCCACAAATTCACGGTCTAGGGGGTATGTTGTGCCGGCTAACGCCCCTGAACCTAAGGGCATTACATTAATACGCTTTCTGCAGTCTGCTAAACGCTCTAAATCACGTGAAAACATCTGAAAATACGCCATAAAATGATGAGCTGCCGTTACAGGCTGAGCTTTTTGCAGATGGGTGTAACCGGGCATAATGGTGTCGATATTTTTTTCAGAAATGTCTAAAACAGTTTTCATTGTGTTTTTGAGCATTGCCAAAATTTCATCGACCTCATCACGCAAATACATACGCAAATCCAGTGCCACCTGGTCGTTTCTGCTTCTACCTGTGTGAAGTTTCTTACCCGCATCGCCGATTCTTTCTGTAAGAATTGTTTCAATATTCATATGGATATCTTCAGCATCAATTAAAAACTCTACCTTACCCGCTTCAATATCTTCTAAAATTTCAGCTAAAGTCTTCACAATCAGTTCAGCGTCAGCCGAAGGTATAATTCCCTGTCTTCCCAACATTTCAGCGTGTGCCATACTTCCTGTTATGTCCTGTTTATACATTCTTGCATCAAATCTGATAGACGAGTTAAAATCATCAACTAAAGCATCCGTGGCTTTAGAAAACCTTCCGCCCCAAAGTTTCATATGTATCCACCTTATCTTTCTTGCATTTTAATTTTATTTATGATACAATTATACAGTAAAATTTTCTAAATCTCAACATTTTTTTAAAAAATCGGAGCATTTTATGATTATACTTGGTATAGACCCGGGAATAGCCATTGTAGGTTATGGCATAGTACACTACGACGGGCATAAATTCACACCAATAGAATACGGTGCAATTACCACTCCTGCAGGACAAAAGCTAACCGACAGACTGCGTGACATTTATGAAAGTGTATGTACTCTCATCGAAAAGCACAAACCTGACGCTTTCTCCATAGAAGAGCTTTTCTTTAACACTAATGTCAAGACAGCAATTTCCGTTGCCCACGGCAGAGGCGTGTGTATACTGGCTGCAACAGTTTTAAATATTCCTGTATTTGAGTACACTCCACTGCAGATAAAGCAGGCAGTTGCAGGCTACGGCAGAGCACAAAAGGGTCAGGTGCAAAGAATGGTAACCCAGATGTTAGGACTTTCAGCCGTACCAAAGCCTGACGACGTGGCAGATGCTTTAGCTATTGCTATGTGCCACGGGTATTCTGCACAGTACCACAATCGCATAAATCAGGAGGGAATATAAATGATTGCCTTTGTAAAGGGAACAGTTGAACATATAGAAGAAAACGCAGTTATCATTGACACAGGTGCATTTGGCACAAAGGTTTTCATGACACCTGCTTCACTTTCATCGATGAAAACAGGCGAAGAAGTAAAGGTTTATACATACCTTCGTGTAGCAGAAGACATTTTTGATTTATATGGTTTTTTAACACGCGAAGAGCTAGATGTTTTCAAAATGATAATCTCTGTAAATGGTGCAGGTCCGAAAGCTGGTCTTGCGGTATTATCAGCCCTCTCCCCTGCGGCACTCTCTGTTGCAATCGTTACAGATGACTACAAATCAATCACACGTGCTCAGGGCGTTGGTCCAAAGCTTGCACAAAAGATTGTTCTGGAATTAAAGGATAAATTCAAGGGCAGAGAGATAAAACTTGATGACACATCAGGCGAAATCTTTTCTCCCGTTGACACAGGCAACGACGCAGTTGAGGCGTTGGTGGTTCTGGGCTACCCCAGAGCAGATGCCCTGCGTGCCGTATCAGGCGTTGAAAAAGGCTTATCAACAGAAGACACAATCAAGGCGGCACTAATCCGCCTGATGAGATAGGAGGTAAATTATGCCTATAGAACAACAGTTTGCAGGGGATTTTGAAGAAAGAATAGTTTCGTCAAGAACTCTCGGCAACGAAGAAGAAACAGAATACAGTCTGCGTCCTAAAACCTTGTCAGAATACATAGGTCAGACAAAGGTTAAGGATAATCTGTCAATATACATAGAGGCGGCAAAAACACGTCGCGAGGCATTAGACCACGTATTACTCTACGGACCTCCCGGACTTGGTAAAACCACACTGGCCGGAATAATTGCCAACGAAATGGGTGTTTCAATCCGCATAACCTCAGGTCCCGCCATTGAAAAAGCAGGAGATTTGGCAGCAATTCTTACCAGCCTTTCTGCAGGGGATATTTTGTTTATTGACGAAATTCACAGACTCTCCAGAAGTGTTGAGGAAATTCTCTACCCTGCTATGGAGGACTACTCCTTAGATATTATTTTGGGCAAAGGGCCTGGGGCACACTCTGTACGCCTTGATTTGCCAAAGTTCACACTTATCGGTGCAACCACAAGAACAGGATTACTTACCGCACCTCTTCGTGACCGTTTCGGTGTTATTTCAAGACTTGAACTCTACACACCCGAAGAATTGGCAGAAATTGTAACCAGATCTTCTGATATTTTGGGAACAAAAATTGACCCGTCAGGTGCTATGGAAATTGCCCGCAGATCTCGGGGTACCCCCCGAATTGCAAACAGAATGCTAAAGCGTGTTCGTGACTTTGCAGAGGTTAAGGGGAACGGACATATTACCGCTGAAATTGCTGACATCGCACTTTCACGAATGGAAGTAGACAATTTAGGACTTGATAACATCGACAGAAAAATGATGATGTTCATCATTGAAAATTTCAATGGCGGACCTGTAGGACTGGACACTTTAGCTGCATCAATAGGCGAAGACGCAAACACAATAGAAGACGTATATGAACCCTACCTTTTGCAGTTGGGATTTCTGTCAAGAACGCCAAGAGGACGTATGGCAACAATGAAAGCCTACGAGCATTTCGGTATAAAATATAACAACTCAAATCAGATTTCAATAGAAGATTAAAAAAGAGAGGCGTAGCCTCTCTTTTTTATTTCTTTAATGTTCCTTCCATTACCGATATGTAATAATTCCCCTCCTGAGGCTCTTCATCGTCAAATTTCAAAATTTCCTGAGGGCAAAAATGTATCCAAGTGAAGTTATGGGAAAGTTCTCGAGCAGTAAATGCATCAAAATAGCTCATATTATTATGTCCCTTGCTTGTTAAAATCAGTGCGTAATTCTTGTCCTGTGCGTTTCTTTGCTCTTCTTCCAATGCCTCAAACATTTCTTTCTTAGTCATATAATACTTTTCTTTAACTGTTATGTCATAATTATAATTCAATATCTTTTCTGTCATTCCGATTCTCCTTTGCCGAAATTAAAAAAAGGGTACTCAGCCAAAGCTGTGTACCCTTAAAAACGCCAGCTCTGACTATTTTTTCTTGCTACAGAAATAAACCATATATGCCTTATAGGACCTATATAAATCAGAGTTGCGTTTTTTGACGCACCTGTCCTATTAAGGCAAAAAATAAAAATATGGTTATTTAATTTCTGTAGCAAGATAAATATACCACAATTATCGACAAAAATCAATACAGTTTTCAAAATGTGTCGTTTTGTTTCATAAAGTGTCATTTTGATATGATACATTTTGTTTGGTCACTCCGTGAGGGGCACTTTTGTTACGGCAAAAGTACCCAAAACCAGCGGGGGTTCCGATTCCCCCGCACCCCACAAACGGCTGGGGACACCCCAGACCCCGCTGCCTCGCAGTAAGTCTTGCGATGGGTATAATTTTACGACTCTAAAAACTAAAACCCAACACACAAAATCTATACTTTGCACAATACCAATAATATTCGCCGGGGTCCGGGGTGTCCCCGGTCGTCTTAAGGGGGTTTGGGGGGACATTCGAAATCCCCCCATAGTTTTTGCTACTTTTTCTAAAAAAGTAGATGATTAGAAGTATTAATGTATTACAACTATTATTGCTCCAACTCGCTAACTTTCTTACAGTAATATAAGCACCGCGAAAAACGTCGCTATAACAACTGTATAAATCAGCGTGGGTACAATATTGATACGAATTATCCTGCCCTCTCGCCCCGAAATGCCCACTGTTGCACAGGCGGCAACAATGTTATTTATACAGATTATATTTCCCACAGCACCGCCTACAATCTGGCTTGCTGTAATTAAAACCTGTGAAAGACCCAAGTTTGCCGCAGTTTCAAATTGGAGATTTGTAAATAAAAGGTTTGACACCGCATTAGAACCCGAAATAAACGAGCCTAATATTCCGATAACAGGCGAAATCAGGACAAATAAAAACTTACCCGTTGCCGCAACCTTTTCTGCCATTATTGCCATCATATTGTGAAGTCCTGAGGTGTTAATATCGGAAAATTTCATTATCTGCACAAGGCAAATTCCTGCAACTATCGCCACCGCCGCACCGCCTATCTGGCGGAAGGTATCACTCCAGGCTGAGCGTACCTTTTCCGCCGGCATTTTGTGTAAAAAAATTGTAGCAATAGCAACAGGAATAAACGGTAAAACTCCAGGAACATTTGCCCATTTAAGCGAAAAATCAAGCTGCTCTACACCTAGAAGGTTGGGGATTTGTATTAAAAATATTCCCTTAGCGTTGGTGTTTATTATATCCTTAATGCCAAGGGCAGGCAATCGTGTAATAATTAAAACTGCCGCAATCAGAATATAGGGAAGCCACGCAAGAAAAAGATTTATGTGTTTTTCGCTTTTAACAATTGTTTCGCCCTCGCTAAATTTCCACACGGTTTTCGGTACTAAAAATTTATTTTTCGCCGCATATATAGTTATAACAAGGCCGATTAACCCTGCTAAAAGCGATGGGAATTCGTACCCGAAAATCGCCGCAATTAAAACATAAGGAACGGCGAAAGAAAGTCCTGCAAAAAGCGCAAAAGGAAGGACGGCTAAAGCCGGCTTTGAGGACTTTTCAGGACCAAACACTCTTGTCATAACGATAACTGCCAGAATGGGCACAAAAATTGCCATAATTCCATGAGCCGCCGCTGTGTAAAATGTAACGCCTTCTAAAAAATTTCCACTCGCCTTTTCTGCCACCTGTGATACCGCTACCGCAACAGGAGTTCCCACCGCACCAAATGACACCGCAGAAGAGTCGCAAATCAAAGACACCACTGCCGCAGCCAGTGGAGGGAAACCAAGGCTTACCAAAAGAGGTGCAGCCAGTGCCGCAGGAGTTCCGAAACCCGCAGCACCCTCAATGAATGAACCAAACATAAAACTTATAATTATCGCCTGAATTCTGTGGTCAGGAGAAATCTTGGTAAAGCCGTAATTAATTGAATCCATTCCTCCTGAATATTTTTGGGTATTCATAATCAAAATTGCACCAAAAATCACAAACAAGACCTCAATGGAGGAAAGGACTCCGTAGAGCGTGGCAGACAACACCGCAACAGGCGGCATTTTCCACACAAAAAAACCTAAAAGTGCTGAAATTAAAAATGCTATGGGCAAAACGATTTTTGCAGGCTTTGAAAAAACCGTCATTAAAACCACGCTTAAGAGTATCGGCAAAAACGCAAGTAATGCATACATAAAAAGAACTCCTTTTTGCCCTACAAAAAGGAGTTCTTTTTATAAGGCTCATATTTTTATTAGTATGAGCCAAAAAGTGTTATTTAATTAAGTTTTCAACAGATTTTGCCATTTCCGCTAACTGTGAAGCCTCTAAATTCTCAACAGCACCCTTATCGCAAGCAACGGCAAATTCAGGATTAATAGGAAGTTTTGCTACATTTTCGATGCCATATCGTGCTACAATTTCCTCAATTTTGCTTTCTCCAAAAATTGCGTGCACTTTGCCGCAATCAGGACACTCGAAATATGACATATTCTCAACGATACCAAGGACAGGTACATTCATAAGCTGTGCCATTTTTACTGCC
This sequence comes from Clostridia bacterium, assembly GCA_017415145.1. Classification (GTDB taxonomy): domain Bacteria; phylum Bacillota; class Clostridia; order UBA1381; family UBA9506; genus Congzhengia. The sequence continues at coordinate 51,802 of JAFQJE010000017.1, read as the reverse complement.
TTTTCCACAATCATTGAAACCAAATCCTGAGGTGAGGTTACAACTATAATGCCGTCTAACGGCAATGACTGAAATACAGTGAGAGGAACATCGCCTGTCCCTGGAGGCATATCAACAAACATAAAGTCAACCTCGCCCCAGATAACATCTGTCCAGAACTGCTTGACTGTTCCTGCAATAACGGGTCCACGCCATACAACGGGGTCTGTGTCATTTTCAAGCAATAAATTTATAGACATAACATCTATGCCCGACTTTGTTTTTACAGGAATTATTCCGTCGTCTGTGGCATACGCTCTTTCCGTTATACCAAAAGTCTTTGGAATTGAGGGGCCTGTAACGTCTGCGTCTAAGATTGCTGTCTTATATCCATGACGGCAAGTCAACACTGCCAACTGTGACGTAACGGATGATTTTCCTACGCCACCCTTGCCGCTTACAATACCGATTACCTTTTTAATATCAGAAAGCTTGTTCTGTGGTTCGCGGAAATTTTCTTTTCTTGAAGAACAATTCTCCCCGCAGGTTTTGCAATCATGTGTACATTCGCTCATTGGTTTTCTCCTTCTATGACCTTATAAAATTCTTCCAATGCCTGTTTGTTTGATGGCATTTCTCTGTCTAAATTTTTAATCTGCATTATAATATTGGGATTTTCCATCATATAACGAAGCCCTGTGTATAGAGCCTCGCCCGTATTTTCTGTTACTATTCCCATATTTCTGTCTGTTACAAGCTCTTCGGTTGATGTGGTTTTTGTAGCAACAATGGGAATTCTGAAATATTCCGCCTCACCAAAAACCATAGGTGCCGCCTCATGGTACGAGGGAACTAAGAGCATGTCCGCATTCACATAATACCTGTACGGATTATCTGTATCTCCATATAGTATCACATTTCTGGACATATTATATTCTTCGACTTTTGCTGCAAGCTCCTGTATTCCGTCTCCGCCACCAACAACGTGCCAGCAGAATTTAAAGCCTTCTTCCTTTAATCTGTAAAGAGCATCGAGAGCTCTTAAATGTCCTTTTTCTTTAGATACACGCGCAACAGTTAATATATTAATAACATTTCTTTCGTATTCTACAGTGTCTACTGCCGAAAGCTCTGCCATCTTACAAAAATCCTGACAGTTGTGCAAAACATATGTTTTATCGCGGCACTCAGGAACACGGGACAAAAATACGTCACGGACACCTTCAGACACTGCACAAACCTTGTCAAAGTGCTGATATACTTCGCTTGAATATATGGTGTCTATTCCACACAGTGAATAGTCACAATGAAGCACAGTTGCTTTAATTTTTGCGTCAACTTTTGATAAGACAAACTCGTTCATTCCGCCATATAAGCTGTGATTTGTCCCCGACTGGCTAAATGATATTGCCGCATCGTAGCCTGTGAGTTTTTTCTCAAACAAAAATACCAAATCATATGCAAGATAGTCTGCAATCAGCTTTGTTATTCCGCCTAGAACAAGACGCACAAAACCTAAGAGTTTACTTTCATTTTCAATGGTTTTCTGGTTTGTTGTAAGAAGTCTTAACCCCTTTGATGCTGGCAACAGATTTATGTTATCAGGAAGTTTTTGTGCATCATCTGTATCAAATATGAGAACATCTATATCTAACTTTGGATTATCCTTTATTTCGTTTATTAAATTTAAAAACGCTGATTGTATGCCGCCATTTTCTAAATTAGGCATTACAAATAAAACTTTTTTCTTCATCCTTTTACCTCTTTATTAGCGTCATAGATCGCTGAAATTGACAAATTCAATCCCGTTTGATTTATATCTATTAACTACTTCTTCAGATGAAACAAATTCATATTCTTTAACTCTCTCATCAGAAATATTTCCAAAAAATTCGTGTTCGGCAGAAATCGACGGGTGAAATACTACCTCGATGTAATCTCTTTTATCCTTTTTTATGGCGTTTAGTAATACATCGCCACAAGTTTTGCTTATCTTGTCAAAACTAACAACTCTTGCTATCGGCATTTTGAATTTTCTCCCGATTTTTGTAAACCACAACTCGAAGAATACTCTGACCATAAATTCTCTGATTTCCCTTTTTGCCCCCAAATTTATTTTATCGTAATATACTCTTTTAAATGTTCTGGTAGCAGGGATGTTATATTTCTGTGCAACTTTTTCAAAAACTTTAAATGCACCTATATGAAGCGAAGAATTTTCGTGAGTATTCCAATAATCTGCCCTACCACAGGTTTTTTCAAAAAGTTCGTACTGTGCCTCCAGTTCTTTTTCCAGATCAGAAGGTACGATATAGCCATTACTAAACCTCTTTTTAAACTCATTAATCGGCCAAAAAACACCTTTATCATCCACTAAAGATGCAATTTTACACACGTCACTTACAGGTCTGCCTGTAGTTACATTCCAGTGAACCCCTATAGAAATATTAGGAAATCTTTGGCGCAAATCCGTTGCATTATGCAGTGTTTCCATATTCAGCATAACATTTGTCGTTGTTATAAACCCATTTTCTATGCCTTTATCAATAGCTTGATCAACAATATCGCACATACCATAATCATCGGCCGTTACAATTAACTTCTGCATGTTTACATCTCCTATATGCGTTTAAATTCATCAAATCCCTGTTTCATAAGCTTGCATATTTTTATAAAACCAAATTCATCAGACAAATTTCTCATTCCATATGCAAAATAATAGACCAAGAAATGTTTTAAGAAAGGAAACGCATTTGCTATTAAAATTCCTTTATCAATAAAATATTTTTCCGTATACCCGCAAAACCATGATGACTTTTCCTGTTTTACCTGTGCAATTATAGTAGGAGATGCATACATTTTAAGACCTTTGCGAATAGCATCTACTATGAATAACGTATCCTCGCCTGAACTGTATTTTGCACCCCCGCCATACATAACAGAAAAAGACAAGCATGCTTTTTCTAAAGAACTTCTTCTAATGGCTACACGAGCAGTTCCATAGCGCAAACTATTCCATAGATGAACTCTCTTAAACCTTCTGTCGCTCTTTCTGGCAGGCGTGAAACGATTTAAATATTCAAGATTGAAAACAATCATATCGGCCTGGGGACATTTCAAAAAAGCATCTTCTATGATTTTGTCATATCCATCAACATAAATCATATCCTGATCAGAACACAAAAGGTATTCCCCCGATGCATTCATCAGTGCTTTGTTTCTGTTTCTGCCCACTCCACGGTCAAAACTGGAAATTAATTTAACCATATTCCCGTCCGATTGAACAAATTCTTTATATGAATACTCATCGCTTTGATTTGCAAGTATCACATCAGTATGCAGATTCATCTCTTTGTAAAGCGAATCGTCATTTTGATTCATACAAGCAACTAATACTTCTACCTTGCTCATTCTAATCAAATCCTTACAATACATATTTTGCAGGCAACGAGGGGCTCTTTTCAATATATTCCGTATAGTTTTTCTCAGTATCCCATATACTCGCGTGTTGTTCCCTGCTTATTCGCTCGATATTCGGAATTTTCATATAATCGCCAAATCGTTCCTTCAGAAAATCCTCTATACCCACGGGAACATTCAGCATAACCGTCTCAAAAGGAACACGCTTTACTCCATCAAACCATTCACGCCTGTATGTGCCACGCCTGTATTTCGCCTTACCCATGTAATTACAGTACAGATTTGTTTTTCTGTGTCTGTATTTGTAAACCTGCTTTAATGCGTATTTAACAAGGAAAAGTCTTGGAAAGCATTTTAAAACCCTCAATGCTGCCTTCAGCGCAAAACCATATCGTGACAAATCTCGGACAGATTGACCTTTTGCTATTATATACTTTGCCCAGATGTATTGATGTACACGCTCAATCGAGTTATCAGGACAGGTGTGCAATATAAAAATATCAATATAGATATTGTGTGAAATTTCGTAATCTGTCAGACTTTCCTCTACATATGTAGTATCTTTCATCCTTACTTTTCCAAGGGTTATCATATTATCAAACTTACCGAATGGTTCAAGGAAAAATCTTAATTTATCTCCCTTTTCTTCAAAAGCCTGGACGAATTTTTCATAGTTATCGGGGGTCATGAAAAAATCAAGGTCATCATCCCATGGAATAAATCCTCCGTGGCGAACGGCTCCTAATGCAGAACCTCCCATCAGGCAGTATTCTATACCGTTTTCTTCGCAAAACTTGTCCACATACACAGCAATCTCTAAAATTTTATCCTGCAGTTTTTTTATTTTCCAATCATCAGCAGTATCTGCTCTCATGTATTTATACATATCCATCATCTCCGTAATTTTCTGATAAGGTTTCTTGCCATCGGGGGTATCAACCAATATATGCGATATTTTATACTTTCAGAAAAATATTTTTTCGCTGTATTTTCATATCCTTCCTCTGATATCCCTCTTATAATTTTATCCCTATTCACAGGCTTTTTAGTTGAATTCGTAAGACAATAGTTGGATTTTACACCATATTCCAAAGGAAACTCTTTACTTATCAGCATTTTTTCAATCAACTGATATACTTCTTTTCCCCTGTCGGTATTTGTTATAACCATAGAAACACCTTTGTCGGTATTCCCGCAGAAATCATACTTTTCTATTCCCCAAAAATCACCTAAAGTTATATCAGACACTCTGTTTAGTGTAGCATAGTGACACTGATAACAACTATCACGGAAAATTGTATAGTCTTTAAATGCATTGTAATACGACGATTTTGTATAAATTCCGTTAACAGTACATTTTTTTCCTTTTTTTTCTACATTATACGAGTATCCATGTGCATGTTTATATTTGTTGTCCTTTACTCTAAATGTAAAATCGCTAATCCTGCTCTTGTGCTTTTCTTCAAGCGTTTCTATATACATATTAAAGGTTTTTTGAGAGGGCACTCCATGACAAATAATATCGGCAGTAAATAAGTTTTCCGTTAGTTTTTCCGGCAAGAAATTTATTAACGCCGAAACTTGACATGGCGTTCCACAGAAAAATACCTTTTCGCCGGATGTCAACAATTCCCTTATTTTTTTATATATGCCTTTTGTATCTGACTGTACATATTTAGACTTTAATAAAGTCTTTAGCCCGTCGTTGTTTTTAGCAATGCAATGCTTAAGCTCAGTACCGTCAAAAGCCGCACCACAGATACAATATCCTTGATTTATAAAATGTCTGGCTAATACTTCAAAAATTCCTCCCGAGGAGCCGCCATTTCTCTCTTTTGCATCCTTGGAGTAAGCAGCATATAAGTATTGTTCTCCGCTATGCTTTTTCCTTTTTTCTATAGGGCATACGTCGTAACATTTTCCACAGTCAACACAAGCCGAATTGTCTATGCGAGAATAAACAAATCCATCTTCGCCAACGACTGGATGTATGCATTCTTTCGGACAATTATCCACACACGCCATACAACCTGTGCATTTGTTTGGCAAATCTACAATATTATCTATTCTCATTTTCTTTTACCTGTTTTTCTCTTATAATGGTAGAACTGATTCCTTCCGTGTGAGGAAGGAATACTACATCAACACCAACTTCTGAGAACTCCTGAACAATTTTGTTGTACATATCGCTACCTTTCCAATCACTTCCGTGAAAAAGTGCATCAAATTTAAGCCTTTTGTATGCTTCCATTTTGTCCATAGTTGTTTGAGGCACAACTTCATCAACATATTTTATGGCAGAAACTATGGCAATTCTTTCATCAAATTTAATAATTGTTTCTTTGTGCTTATATTCTTTCACAAGCTCATCTGTAGAAACTCCCACAATAAGATGCTCGCACTGCTCTTTTGCTCTTTTTAAAATATTAAGATGCCCTATATGAAACATATCAAATACACCTGTGGTGTATCCAACTTTATACTTTTTCATATGTACCTCCTGCTTTTACAGCGTTTCTTACTTCATCTATTGCATCGCAGTTTTTAAGTTTCTTTCTCATAAAAGGCATATTCAAAACACCTCTTAGCGTTCCCCATCCATAGCTAATGTGCAACATTAAAAATAGAAACGGCATAATGTAAAAGAATTTGTTAAATCCGTTATTCTTAAGAGATAATGCCGTATTTGTTACTGCAAATAAAGCATATAATCCCCACATCATCATAGCTAATTGCCATATTCCCACACACGCTAAAACAGTAGTGAATACAATTCCTAACACAAAGCAGAATGGCACAAAATGATAAATTGCAAGGCATTTAGGGCTAACCCCCAAAGTTAAACCAATCCAATAGCCATTGCCATATTTCTGCTTTAACATTCTTTTTAAACTGTTTCTTGCGTATTGATATGTCTCCGCCTCAGGGTCAAATAGCAATTTAAATCCTGCTTTACGAACTCGGTAATGAAACTCGTTGTCCTCTGTGCGAAGCAGATTTTCATTAAATCCGCCCACATTTGCAAAAACTTCTCGTCTGTACGCTGCGTGGAACATAGTGTTTACATAACTTTTTTCCCCTGTACGCCTTGATTTGTTTATGCTGCTGCCAAAAAGAGAATTTTCAGTTTCAAGTAAGAGTTTTCCCCACTCAGTCTCATTTTCTATCACACAGGGACGCGGTCCACCAGTAACATACTCACCCGACTCTATATTGTTCATACACTTAGCCATGTATGCTTCGGGAATATGAGAATGGGCATCTATGCGTATAATTACATCACCCGTCGCAGTAACTATTGCCTTATTCCAGCCCGACGCCTGTGTTTTTTTTGGGTTGTCCACAATTTTCACCGAATAAAATCCATTGTTTGCGTCTTTGAAACTCTCCATTATTTCTCTGGTTCTATCAGAAGACATTGCATCTACCAGCACTACCTCCATCAATTCTTTTGGGTATGTCTGGGATAAAATGTCATTGAAAAGATTCGGCAGAAACTTTTCTTCATTATAAGCGATAACGCAAACCGAAACTGTCTTCATATTTCCATACCTTTCTGGGTCTTTTCATTTTTAGGTGTAATCACCGCAAAAAACGTCATAAACATAAGTTTAATATCTCCCCAAAAACTGAAGCTTTCCATATATTCAAGATTGTACTTCATTTTTTCAGGTAAAATTTCTTCTATGTAGGTTTTATCTGCATCATTTGACGCAGAAATCAGGCGTTCTTCGTCTTTGTAACGAATTGAAGCCAAAGATGTAATTCCCGCAGGCAGGAGTAGTGTCGCATACATTTGGGGTGTATATGCACTCACATATTTGGGTACTTCAGGGCGTGTGCCCACAAAGCTCATATCTCCCTTTAAAATATTAATTAATTGGGGAAACTCATCGAACCTGTATTTACGCAGGAACTTTCCTACTTTTGTAATTCGTGCATCTCCATCCGTAGTAACAGCAGCACCTAAGCTTTCGGCATTTGCTACCATTGTTCGGAATTTATAAATCTTAAACTCCCTGCCAAACGTTGTAACCCTCTTCTGACAAAAAATCACATTTCCTTTTGAGTCAGCTTTTATCGCAAGTGCAATAACCCCCATAGGTATCAAAAGTATAATGAGAATTATAAATGATACAACAACATCAAAGGCACGTTTGCAAAAAAGACTCGTCTTGCGATTTTCAAGCTTTTGGTAAAAAGCTTGTACTTCGTCATTTTTAAATTCTTCGGGCAAGCTGTCAAAAGCTTTTAAAAACATAACTTACTCTCCTAAAATTTCTTTAACTTTACAGCACACATAATGAGCGTCATCCTCACTCATTTTGCTGTTTAACGGCAATGATACCTGGTTTACAAATTTAGCATATGCATTAGGATAATCCTTAATATCAAAACCTAAATTCTTGTATGCTGTAAGCATTGGCAATGGCTTATAGTGAACATTGCAGGCAATTCCTGCCTCTGCCATCTTTATAATAAATTCGTTTCGCTCTTCCATTGTTTTGCCAACAAGATTTGTAATATACAAATGTCCCGACGAATGATACTCATCAGTATAGTGAGCAAGAGCTGTAATGCTTTCCGGAAGCTCTTTATCATATATTTCGATTAATTTTTTGCGCTTATCCAGCATTTCCTGATAACGTTCAAGCTGAACAAGACCGATGCTTGCTGCAATGTCTGTCATATTGCATTTGTAGGCAGGAGAAATTATATCATACTCCCACGCACCCAGCTTGGTTTTAGCCAAAGCGTCTTTTGACTGACCGTGGAGTGATAAAAGCATTAACTGTCTATAAATTTCATCGTCGGAAATGCCTTCTATCGTATTCCATACTAACGCTCCGCCCTCAGCTGTAGTTAGATTCTTAACTGCATGGAAGGAAAAGCTTGTAAAATCAGCGCCCTGCCCTGCTTTTTTGTCCTTGTAGGTAGCACCAAAGCCGTGAGCGCAATCAGAAATTACAGCCACTCTGCCCATTGCCTTTTGAATTTCGCTATTTGGTTTAAAAAGGCTTGCTTTTTCCTTTACAATATCTAAAATCTTATCATAATCACACATCACACCTGCAATATCTACAGGAATAATTGCTTTTGTCTTTTCGGTTATTGCATCACGAAGTTTATCATAGTCAATATGAAAACTGTCAGGCGCAACATCTACAAGCACTACTTTTGCCCCTACGTGGCACGCCACACTTGCGCTTGCGGTATATGTATAGACGCAGGTAATAACCTCGTCGCCCTCGCCAACACCTAAGAGTCTTAATGCCATTTCCATACAGGCTGTGGCAGAATTAAGGCACACTGCCTTACCTGAGGAATTGCAGCAATACTCCGCGATTTTTGTTTCAAATTCTTTAGTTTTAGGTCCTGTTGTTATCCAGCCGCTCCTGAGGGCTTCTGCCACCAATTCTATTTCACGCTCTGTAATATCAGGGGGCGAAAAAGGTATTTTTCTCATACTTCTTCCTTCTTTGCATATAAATTAAGACACACCAAAGGTTATTATATAATAATTGTACCCCAACAGAACAAAATAGTCAAGAATTATTCGATGAGTTCTAATACATCGTCCTCGTATTCAAATCCGTGACGTTCTACATTTGTGTAACTTTCGGGAACGTCTCCTACAATTACTGTAGATGCGACAGGAACAGTTGTTTTTATGGTTTGGTCTGTGCGGATTGTTGGCATAAGAACTGAGATTCCCACAGATACCTCAGCGCGTACCTCAAATACAGTCTGATTTATACCTGCTGAGTAAAATCTGGTTGTAAGCTCCGCAGTGGCGTTGCCGTAAGGCTTTATATCCAACGGAATATCGGGCCCCATACCATACAAAACATCAATACCTGACAGCGTTCCTGCAGGGATTGATATTTTTTCTTTGGAAATACCTGATATCGCATCACCTATACCTAATGCCAGGTCTGCACTGTGCTTACTTATCTTGGTGAGATTATTCTCAACAGAAGTGACGTTCCCTTCTGCTGAATATGTAAAACGGGCAAAATCCGAATATGAAACATCCTCAGGCAACGTCTGTGCTATTGCCTTGTTTATGGTTGTGAGTGCTATCTCCTTTGCCCTTGATTTTGCCATTTTAGTAACGGAACTGCGGAGAGCAAAAAAGCTTAGGAGCAGAAGAAAGAATATAGCTATAATGACTACAGCAATCACAAAAAACAGTGCTTTCTTTCTAACTTTAGCGGAATTAATATACCTTCTGCTGCCTAACCGCATAAATGCCTCCAAACAAAAAACAGTTCATTGCATTGTATGCAATGAACTGTTTTTGTGTTATATCATTTGTACCAGACGATTATTTACTTCAACCAAGAATTCCTCTGTTCCTACCTTCTTCTTGTTTTCAAGATTTGAAAGGAGGTAGAGGTCACCTGTCATAACGCCTTCTTCAATAGTTTTGATTGTGGCTTTTTCTAACTTTTCAGCAAATTCAACAAGCTCGGGAGTTTCGTCTAACTCTCCACGCTTTTTGAGTGCTCCTGTCCAGGCAAAGAGTGTTGCTACGCTGTTTGTAGATGTAGCTTCGCCTTTTAAGTGTTTATAGTAATGACGCTGAACTGTTCCGTGAGCCGCCTCATACTCATAAACTCCATCAGGAGAAACTAAAACTGATGTCATCATAGCAAGACTTCCGTATGCCGTTGCCACCATATCACTCATAACATCGCCATCGTAGTTTTTGCACGCCCAGATATATCCACCCGAAGACCTGATTACTCGGGCAACCGCATCGTCAATTAATGTGTAGAAATATTCAATGCCCATCGCTTCAAACTTTTCTTTGTACTCAGCATCATATATCTCATTGAAAATATCCTTAAAGCGGTGGTCGTATTTTTTAGAAATTGTATCCTTAGATGCAAACCAGATGTCCTGCTTCATATCTAAAGCATAGTTAAAGCAGCTCTTTGCAAAGCTTGCAATGGACTTATCAGTGTTGTGGATACCCTGAATAATACCGTCTGTGCCGTTAAAGTTATGGATTAATTCACGACGCTCGTTGCCATCCTTGTCTGTTACCACAAGCTCGCACTTTGAACCTTCTGTTACCTGCATTTCGGTATTTTTATACACATCGCCGTAAGCATGACGGGCAATGGTAATGGGCTTTGTCCATGTGGGAATATAAGGCGTAATACCCTTTACGATAATGGGGGTTCTAAAAACTGTGCCATCTAAAATCGCACGAATTGTACCATTGGGAGATTTCCACATCTCCTTTAAGTCATACTCTGTCATTCTGGCAGCATTGGGTGTGATTGTTGCACACTTTACTGCAACGCCGTATTTCTTTGTAGCTTCAGCTGAGTCTACCGTTACTTTGTCGTTTGTTTCGTTTCTGTGCTCAAGCCCAAGGTCATAATACTCGGTCTTTAAATCTATATAAGGAATAAGTAAAATGTCCTTAATCATCTTCCAGATAACTCTGGTCATTTCGTCCCCGTCCATCTCAACGAGGGGAGTTTTCATTTGTATTTTTGCCATTGTTATTCTCCTAACTGCTCTCTTGTGTAGTCTAAAAGTCCACCGGCTAAGATAATATCTTTTGCACGGTCCGAAAGTTCGCAGATACATTCGATACGCTCGCCTGTTGTCTTATTTGTAACCACAATGTTTTTGCCCTGCTTGATTGTTTCAATCAGGTTATCGCAAGAAAGCACATCACCCTGTGAAATTTTATCATAATCGGCATCGTTTACAAAGGTAAAGGGCAAGATTCCTGTATTAATTAAGTTTGAACGGTGAATTCTTGCAAAGGATTTAACCAAAACAATCTTAACACCTAAATAAAGAGGTGCTAATGCAGCATGCTCACGAGATGAACCTTGACCGTAGTTTGCTCCGCCAACAATTATGCTTGAACCCAACTCTTTTGCTCGTTTGGGGAATGTTTCGTCACAAACTGCAAAGCAGTGTTCTGAAATTTTCGGAATATTGGAACGCAAGGGCAAAATCTTAGCACCTGCAGGCATAATGTGGTCTGTTGTAATATTGTCGCCCACCTTTAACGAGCACGCACATTCAATAGAATCCGTCAAGGGTGCCGTGTCGGGATAAGGCTTGATGTTGGGTCCACGTAAAATTTCTACGCTCTCCATTTCTGCTTCATCAATGGGTGGCTCTATCATGTTGTCGTTCACCTTAAACTGTTCGGGCATAGGAATAACAACTTCTGCACCTAATGTTTGGGGGTCAGTGAGCACTCCTGCAATAGCTGATGCCGCTGCAGTTTCAGGAGAAACAAGGTAGACTTGACCGTCCTTTGTGCCTGAACGACCTTCAAAGTTTCTGTTGAATGTTCTTAAAGATATACCCCCTGAATTAGGTGACTGTCCCATACCGATACAAGGACCGCAGGCACTCTCTAAAATTCTTGCACCTGCATCAATCATATCATAAAGTGCACCGTTTTCTGCAAGCATTCCTAAAACCTGCTTTGAACCGGGAGCAATAGAAAGGGACACATCGGGATGTACTGTTTTTCCCTTTAAGATATGTGCAACCTTCATCATATCCTGATATGAGCTGTTTGTACATGAACCGATACAAACCTGGTCTATCTTCATTGAGCCGAGCTCGCTAATTGATTTTATGTTGTCGGGAGAATGAGGACAGGCTGCGGCAGGCTCAATAGCTGATAAGTCAATTGTCAACTCTTCGTCATATACTGCATCACTGTCAGCTGCTAACTCTTTCCACACATCTGCTCTTCCCTGTGCCTTTAAAAATTCTAAAGTAATTTCATCAGATGGGAAAATTGATGTGGTAGCTCCAAGCTCTGCTCCCATATTTGTAATTGTGGCACGTTCGGGTACGGATAAGGTTTTTACACCCTCGCCGCAATATTCTATAACCTTACCTACGCCACCTTTAACGGATAATCTCTTTAATACTTCTAAGATTACGTCTTTAGCTGCAGACCAGGGAGATAATTTTCCAACTAAATTTACCTTCACAATCTTAGGATATGTGATGTAGTAAGCTCCACCACCCATTGCAACTGCAACGTCAAGTCCTCCTGCACCAATTGCAATCATGCCGATGCCGCCGCCTGTTGGCGTGTGGCTGTCTGAACCGATTAACGTCTTACCCGGAGCACCGAAACGCTCCAAGTGCACCTGATGGCAGATGCCGTTACCAGGGCGCGAAAAATAGATGCCGTGTTTTTTTGCAACTGAACCGATAAAGCGGTGGTCATCTGCATTTTCAAAGCCCGACTGTAACGTGTTGTGGTCAATATATGCAACAGAGCGTTCTGTTTTTACTCTCGGAATACCGATAGCCAAAAACTCGAGATACGCCATTGTACCTGTTGCATCTTGTGTCAATGTCTGGTCAATTCTGATACCAATTTCAGTACCTTTTTTAAATTCACCATCAACAATATGTTCTTTTAAAATTTTTTCTGTCAGGGTAAGTCCCATTGTATTTCTTCCCTTCTTACTGCATTGAAATATATTTTTTGTTTTTGATTATGTAGTCAGCACCAGATAATACTGTAAGTGCTAAATTTCCCCACATTAGAATATCAACAAACCAATTGCCGCTATTTATGATAAGTGCAAGTGTCACGGCTATAAACTGCCAGATTGTCTTTATCTTTCCCCATTTGCTTGCTGCAACCACATTGCCCTCGGCTGCTGCTGCAATGCGTATGCCTGATACTGCAAATTCACGGGCTAAAACCAAAACTGTTACCCATGGGTTTATAACACCTGATGTAGTCAACAATACCATTGCCGCCGCAACCAAAACCTTGTCTGCCAACGGGTCCATAATTTTGCCAAAATTTGAAACCTGATTATTTTTACGCGCTAAATACCCATCTAACATATCTGTTAAAAAAGCAAGCACAAAAATTACTGTGGCAAAAAAGTTAGGCCACGGAATGTACATATAAAATGCCATAAAAACAGGTATCATAATTACTCTTAATAATGTTAATTTATTTGGAGTATTCATCCTTATTCCTCCTCAATCTGAACGCCTGTACAGTCATAGTTGTCTGTATCTAATATTTTTACTTTTACAAATTCGCCGATTTTTACTTCATCGTTTGCAGCAAAATAAACCACACCGTCAACATCTAAAGAATCTGCCTGACTGCGTCCGTAGTACATAAGGTTTTCGGAGTCGTAGCCCTCACAGAGCACTTCAACAACTTTTCCAAGTCTTTCACTTTGAAGTTCCTTTGAGATTTCTGACTGAATCTGCATAATTATCTGCTGACGTTCCTGCTTTGTGTTATCATCCAGCTGTCCGTCAAGTTTTGCTGCTGCAGTTCCCTCTTCAACAGAATAGGCAAATGCACCTAATTTTTCAAACCGTGCAGTACGCACAAATTCGCAAAGCTCTGAAAACTCTTCCTCAGTTTCCCCGGGAAAGCCTGCAATCAGTGTTGTTCTTATGGTAATATCAGGAATTCTTTCCCTTAGTTTTTTAATTAAGTTTTCGGTGTCTTCCTTTGTGTTGTGTCTTCCCATACGCTTAAGCACACGATTATTGATGTGCTGAATAGGAATATCCATATATTTGACTACCTTTTTTTCCGTTGCAAAAACTTCAATCATGCTGTCAGTTATTGACTCAGGATACATATAGTGCACCCTTACCCAGTGAAGCTTTTCAATCTTTGCAAGCTCGCGTAAAAGCTCTGATAACCCCTCATGTCCTGTCAGGTCATAGCCGTATCTGGTTGTGTCCTGAGCTATGAGTATAATCTCACGCACCCCTGATTCTGAAAGCAATCGTGCCTCGTCAATAATATCTGCCATAGGTCTGCTTCTGTACTTACCACGAAGTTTGGGAATAATACAGTAAGTGCACTTATTGTCGCAACCATCTGAGATTTTAAGGTAGGCAGTATGCCCTCCTGTTGACACCATTCGTGGAAAACCCTCAGGTATTTCATCGTCAATATGTCCGTGAAGTACAGGTTTTTCTCCTGCCTCTACCTCCTTAATGACCTCTGCGATTTTGTGATAATCACCAGTACCCACAACTGCATCAACTTCAGGAAGTTCTTCCATGATTTCCTCATAGTAACGCTCAGCAAGACAACCTGTCATAATTAGATATCTACAGTTCTGCTTTTTAAACTGTGCCATTTCAAGCACTGTATCTATTGATTCTTCTTTTGCATCGTCAATAAAAGCACACGTATTCACAATAATTATGTGGGCATCCTTAGGGTCAGCTACAATCTCATAGCCGTCAGAGCCGAGTATCCCAAGCATTATTTCTGAGTCCACACGGTTTTTAGGGCAACCCAGCGATACTACGCCTATCTTTACATTATTCTTCATCTGCTTTTATTTCAAAATGAGCTCTTGCTTCATTCTGAGCCATCTGGTTAGCTATATATTCCTCTGAGTTTACATAAGCAACCTTTTCGATGATTTCGTCTGTTCCTTCGTAGTTTTCTACGAGGATTTCACCATTTGCAATTTCTGAAGAAGCAGTGGTAATAGCACGTGCGCCATTCATTGCCTCGCCTGAGCTTTCCGCCTCCTCGCAGATTTCTCTTGCACGCTTTGATGCAGCAATAACAAGACTGTACTTGCTTCCTGCCTTTTCTAAGAGATTTACAATTGATGGATAAAGCATCATAATATATCAATCCTTTCAAAATTATTTTCTTATTTATATTCTTCCAAAACTGCTCTGTTTCTTAGGGGTCTGCACTTTTCTCCCTCTATTACAGAAAGAAATGATTTTGCAGCTCGCTCGATTCTGTCATTAACAATTATGTAGTCATATTTTTCTGCCTGAGAAATTTCCCACACTGCAGTATCTAAACGCTTCTTTATAACGTCGTCTGCGTCCGTTTTTCTTCCTGTCAGACGTTTTTTAAGTTCCTCGCTTGATGGGGGCATATTGAAAATAAGTACGGCCTCAGGGCAAGTTTCTTTGATTTTCATTGCACCCTGAACCTCAATTTCCAATATTACGTCCTTTCCTTCAGAAAGAAGTGCTTCTATTCTTTCCTTAGGTGTGCCGTAGTAGTTATCACAAAAGCACGCCCATTCTAAGAAACCATCTTTTTGAATCAAAGACTCAAACTGTTCTTTTGAATAAAAAATGTAGTCGACTCCGTCTGTTTCCCCTACTCTCGGTGCTCTTGTTGTAACCGATACAGAAACTGTTAGATTGTCCGACATTTTCATAGCTTCTTTGAGGACTGTTCCCTTGCCCGAACCTGAAGGCCCTGAGAAAACGACTAACAAACCACGTCTTTTATTCATCGTCCTCTCCTCCAAGGTCAACCACTTCTGCATTTTCATCAAGTCTGTGAGCAACAGTCGCGGGTTGCACGGCTGAAAGTATAATATGGTCGCTGTCCATAATAATTACGGCACGTGTCCGTCTGCCGTAGGACGCATCTATCAATATACCACGGTCACGGGCATCCTGTACCATACGTTTAATGGGGGCTGAGTCAGGTGAAACAATGGCTACCAGTCTTTTTGCTGAAATAACATTACCGAAACCGATATTAATTAGCTTCATAACTTTTCTCCTATTCGATGTTTTGTATCTGTTCTCTTAATTTTTCTATTTCAGATTTAATTTCAACCACACACTTCGCAAGACCGAAATCGTTTGCTTTTGAGCCTATTGTGTTGGTTTCACGGTTGATTTCCTGAACCAAAAAGTCTAACTTTCTGCCAACAGGTTCAGAGAGTGCCAATATTTTTTCAAGCTCTTCAAAGTGGGATGTTAAGCGTACAAGTTCTTCATCAATACAAACCTTGTCTGCCATAACGCCTACTTCTGTTAATATTCTGCCCTCGTCAGCACTAAAAGCGCCCAAAAGCTCATCAATTCTTGCACGAAGTCTCGCTTCGTACTCTTTGACAATCTCAGGAGAACGCTCACGAATCTGTCCAACGAGTACTTTTATTGCTTCAGCACGTTCAAGCAGATTCTGCTTTAATCTTTCGCCCTCGCGCTCTCTCATTGCAACAAAATCATCAACTGCAGGTTTTAAGCATTTGAGTATCATTTCCCAAACAGCATCCTTATCCTCGTCTTGTTGACGTGTTACAAAAATGTCGGAAAATCTTGCTAAATCTGATAAGCTTATATCATTTCTTAAGGTATAGGTTTCTTTTAATTCTGTAAGGACATTGTAGTAGTTTTCTGCTAAAATGTGGTCTATTGTTACCACCTTATCATTTGAGGTATAGTTTTCCACATACAGAAACACCTCTACCTTACCTCTTGAAATATTTGATGACACATATTCTCTTATTTTGTCCTCAAGATACCCATAGGCTCTGGGAACCTTTACTGTAATGTCACAATATCTGTGGTTGACACTACGCAAATCAATAACAATTTTTCTGTTTTCGTCAATATGTTCGTATCTGCCGTAGCCTGTCATACTTTTTATCATAAGTTATTCCTTTCTTGCCGATTGCTCAATGTAGACCAAAAGCACCGAAATATCGGCAGGGCTTACGCCCGAAATTCTGCTTGCCTGACCAATGGAATGAGGCTTTAGCTTGTTAAGCTTTTGTCTTGCTTCAAGTCTGAGGCCTGAAATTTCATCGTAATTTATGTCCTTGGGAAGCTTTTTTGCCTCCAGCTTTTTAAACTGTTCTACCTGCTTGTTTTGTCTTTCAATATATCCGCTGTATTTTACTAAAATCTCAACCTCTTCTGCAGACTGAGAATCTAAGATTACCTCATCACCGACTAATTCCATCAAGCTCACATAATCAAGCTCAGGTCGACGCAACAAGTCGCAAAAGCGGGCACCTGTGGAAATAGGTGTGGAGTTATGCCCCTCTAAATATTTTAATACCTTCTCAGAGGGCGGAAGAACAATTTTTTCTATGCGCTCTACCTCATCATTTATAGCTTTCCACTTATTACAAAAACGCTCGTATCGTTCATCGCAGATTAAACCTACCTCATGGCCTAAGGGAGTAAGGCGGAAATCAGCATTATCCTGACGGAGTAAGAGTCTATATTCAGAACGTGACGTCATCATGCGGTAAGGCTCATGTGTGCCTTTTGTAACAAGATCGTCAATCAATGTTCCTATATAGCTTGATGAGCGGTCCAAAATCACGGGGTCTTTCCCCTGAAGTTTCCTTGCTGCATTAATGCCTGCAATTAACCCCTGGGCTGCTGCTTCTTCATAGCCTGATGAACCATTAAACTGACCTGCGCCATATAATCCTTCGATTTCTTTGAACTCGAGTGAAGCATAAAGCTGTGTTGGGTCACAGCAATCGTACTCGATAGCATAAGCCGTACGCATCATCTTTACGTTTTCTAAGCCCTTTATTGTACGGAGCATTTTAATCTGCACATCCTCAGGTAAACTTGATGACATACCCTGAACGTACATTTCTTCTGTATTTGCACCCATCGGCTCAATAAAAAGCTGATGGCGTTCTTTGTCTTTGAATCTTACGATTTTGTCCTCAATTGAGGGACAGTATCTTGGACCTACACCTTCAATTTTTCCGCTGTACAAGGGTGAGCGATGAAGGTTATCCATAATCACCCTGTGAGTTTCAGCGTTTGTGTATGTAAGGTAACAAACCTCTGTATTCTCGCCGGGAACTTTCGTTTCAAAGGACATGGGAACAACAGGGTTATCCCCCTCCTGTACCTCCATTTTGGAAAAATCTACTGTGCTTCTGTTTACTCTGGCAGGTGTACCTGTTTTAAACCTCATAATGGAAACCCCTGCTGCCTTCAATGATTCTGACAGTTCATTTGCAGGCTGACATCCGTCAGGACCGCCTCCATAGGAGTGGTCACCGATAATGATTTTTCCTTTTAAGTACGTACCGCTTGCAACAATAACGCATTTTGCGGGGTAATATGCACCAACTGCTGTAACTACACCCTCAACACGCCCCTCGTTGATTTCAATATGCACAACCTCTGCCTGTTTTAAGTCAAGGTTCTCAGTTAATTCTATTGTGTGCTTCATTCTCGCCTGATATGCTCGTCTGTCTGACTGTACGCGAAGTGAATACACCGCAGGGCCTTTGCCGCGGTTTAACATTCTGGACTGCAGGAATGTTTTATCTGCCGCTTTTGCCATTTCTCCGCCCAAGGCATCAATTTCACGCACTAAATGCCCCTTGGCAGTACCTCCGATAGAAGGATTACAGGGCATATTGGCTACTGTATCAAGATTTAATGCAAAAAGTGCTGTTTTCATACCTAAGCGGGCAGAAGCTAACGCCGCCTCCACACCTGCATGACCTGCACCGATAACTACAACATCATAGCCTTCGGCCAAATACGCCGCACACTCAGGAATATTTACAGCTTCTTTAGTTTCGTTCATGGAAATCTCCCCAAAATTGTCCTATTTATACTAATTTATATTATTTTAACACATCTTTTCAAGAGTTGCAACAAAAAAATGAAAAAACACGAGGATTTCCCTCGTGTTTTTTCAGGTTTCTATTCCCTTTTCAAACATCTCGTATTTCCTGTAATATTCCTTTTCTTCATCGTTTCTTTCCACCGCCGAACGGTTTTGCTCCAAAAGCTTTGTTATTGCATACAAATCTATCCATATTTCAGCTACAGCATCCTTTTGACTCTCATCAAAAATAAGTTGCATTCCCCAATGAAGATGAGGTGTATTTATATTGTTCACATTTTCCTTGGTACTGTAGCCCGTCATACCAAGGTATCCTATAACATCCCCCGCTGTGACAATTTTTCCTTCGTACATATCGTTATAGGGGTGGTCACGACGAAGATGTGCGTAATAATAATACCGTTTTTTGTCAAAGCTTCTGATACCTATTCTCCACCCACCGTACTGATTCCAGCCGACACATTCAACATAACCTGATTCCACCGCAATTACAGGCGTTCCAACACTTCCCATCATGTCGTGTCCCAGATGCTTTCTGCGAAATCCGTAAGAACGGCTTGCACCAAAATCGTCAAAATGAGAATATGAGTATCCCTTGGCAATAGGCGAAAATGCTTTAAGACCATACTTTTTTTCGTAGGTTCCGTCGTCTCGTTCTATTTCGTACTCTCCTACAAAGCCCCCCAAAACACCAGTATATGCTTCCTTATAATAATCATAATATTTTAAGTCCTTAGTTATTGCATCAATTGTTTTCCCTGATTTGAGCTCTAATGTTATTTTTGCTAAATGAGATGATTTGTAGTTTTTAAAAGTTCCTCCCCCGCGGGCAGAAAGTATTGCCAACAAATCTATCCAGCTTGCATGTTCTTTTTTGCCATAGGTATCTATATCATATTTTAAGCACTCAGACAGTGCATTATATGTAACATTAAAATCAACCCACTTGATATACCCGTCTTTTTCTACGGACACGCTTTGTCCGTAGGCAGGCGCCACCGTTACCGTTAATGCAATGATTACCGACAGCACCACCGACAAAAAGGAAAATCTGTAAAAGTTTTTGTACAATTTTCTCACCTCAAAAAAATTATATGTTTTAGACAAGCAGTCAATTCATATAATTCCAAAAAGAGGTGATTTTGTGAAGCGTTATTTTCTTAGACTACTGGTTTTTATACTGACCATTGCTATACTTTTCGGGATTTTTCATGCAGGGTCTTATATTTGTTGCATAGCACAGCAAAAAAACTTTGATTACGAACTTCCGATAATCATGTATCATCACATTTTAAAGGATTCAAAAAAGCATGGCAAATTTGTAATTTCTCCCGACGAACTTGAGCAAGACCTTAAATTCTTAAAAAAAGAGGGGTACACAGCCATACTCCCACGGGACCTTATTGCCTATCAGGAAAAGGGCACTCCCTTACCCGAAAAGTGTGTGATGCTTACCTTTGACGACGGGCATCTTTCATATCTTGAATACGCAGTTCCTCTTTTAGAAAAGTATAAAATGAAAGCGCTGGTTTCCGTTGTTGGTTCCTACACTAACGACTACACCGAGCATCCCGATAAAGCAGTAGCTTACGCATACCTTGACTGGAACGATATTGCCTCACTTTCGAAATCACCCCACACAGAAATCGGAAATCACACATACGACCTGCACAAAGTATCTAATGGTAGACAAGGTTGTGCTAAAATGCAAGGCGAGAGCACCGAGCACCACAGGCGCATATTTACCGAAGACGCAACAAAAATGAGAAATCTTATCTATACCTATACAGGTCGTCATGCCGATTGTTTCACATATCCTTTCGGCTTTATGTGTCGTGAGACTGAGGCGGAAATCAAAAAACTCGGCTTTAAGATGAGTCTTTCCTGTACCGAAGGAATCAATAAAATTTCTCAAACCTCATCACTTTTTAAGTTGAAACGTTACAACAGACCCCACGGAAAATCCGTAGAGCAAATAATAAAAAAATAAAAGACCGCATAGCGGTCCTTTATTTATGCGTTTTCCATACCTCTTAACATCTTTACTACAATGTTATATCCATATGTAACATCAGGTGCCCATTTACCACCTAACTGCTCCACATACTTTACTGTGCCACGCCATGCTACTGTCTTTATTACATAATATCTGTCATGAGGCTCACCCACAGGCTCAATGCCTCCTATATATACCGAAATGTGATTAAAATGCGCACGAACTCCATCCTCGGGAGTCGCAAAGGTTTCGTGGTCTTCAGGACGGTCTCCGATAGGATTTTTAATCTTTATGCCTGCCCAGTTGTTCTGTTCGGGCGCAACAGCACCGCCGTACTTGCCAAAACCTGTTTCTTTTGCGGCTTGTCCATATAAAACCTCAGGTCTTATACCTGTGACTTCTCCGTATTTCCAGTAAAATTCCGCCGCATCAATGAACCTTTGATGAGCACCTTTTTTTTCTGCCCAGCGCTTTGCCTGCTCTAGGGTTACCGTGCTTTTTCCTGTAATAGGAGTTTGGGTTATAAATAAATTCTGCGAATTTCTGGCTTTATATTCCATTGCACGGTGCAGGAGCACCGCCGCTTCAGCACGAGTTACCTCGCCCTTAGGACGCAATTTTCCGTCAGCACCCTTTACAATACCGCGTTCTGCAGTCATAGCAACAGCACTCTTTAGTGGCTGTGCCACGTCGGATGCGTCTTTAAAATTGTCTTCTAAAACCTTGCTGTCTAAAAGGTTTGCATTTTTGCTGCCGTAACCCAAAGCGTACGCAATAGCATATGCACATTTTTCACGGGTATAGTTTTCCTCAGGATTGAATGCCCCTGAACCATATGAATCATCATAAAAAAACTCGGATGCTGCATTCACATAAGGATATGACCAACGCGTTTCGGGAATGTCTTTGTAGGATACCTTTTCTTCCTCAACAATTTCTTCTCCCTCAACAGACTCGGCATCTTCGGGTAATTCAATATCCAAAGCACCCACAAGCATCTTTGCAAACTGCTCCTTTGTTACAGGACTATCAGGCTCAAAATGCTTGCTGTCAACCCCTGAAATTGCACCTTTTTTTACAAGTTCATTGATGGCATCTGTCGCCCATGAATAGCTTGACGTTACATCAGAAAACTGTGTATCCCCTGCAGAAGACACAGAAATTGCCGACATGTTCATACTAACAAAAAGCGCAACCACTAAGCATAAATATATAAACTTCTTAATCATATTCCGTCCTCATTTCTTGTGATAGCTTGTATTAATATTGTATTTTAGGCTTTTCCCAATTATAACATAAGTGCAAAAAAAGGTCAAGAAAACTAGGGATAACGTAAAGAAACTGTAAAAAAGTTGTTGACAAAGTAAAAGGTTTATGCTAAAATAGGTTTTGCTGATTTTAGAAAACACTTGCGCCTTTACCTCAGCTGGATAGAGGACTCGGCTACGAACCGAGGCGTCGGGGGTTCGAATCCCTCAAGGCGCGCCAAAAATAAATGGAGTGACATCGTAGGATGTTGCTCCTTTTATTTTTTGTGCCATTCATTCAGAAGGGATTCGAAGGAGCGGTAGTGAATGACTGCCAGTGGCAGTCAGAGCCGCGACAGGCCTCGTCGCAACGAGGCGAATCCCTCAAGGCTTGTTCGACGAGCAGGGATGACTTGCGAAAGCAATGCATCATCCCTCAGGGCACACAAAGCAAAAGAGAGAGCCTTCAGACACTCTCTTCTTTTTCTTTCTTTTCTTCATCAACTTGTTCAGTTTCCTCTTTATCCTTGTGTCTAATTTTTTCTATCATTAACACGCAAAAAACAATCAGTACAATTGCACCAAAGCCACCAACCATAAACTCCAATGCGTTTTGGGACTCTTCTTCAATTATCGCCTGAGGGCTGTCTTCTGCCTTATCTTTTATTGCTGTAAATGTGACAGTAGACGCAACCTCCTGCATTGCAGCGATGTCTTCATCACGTGCTTCCTCACTCTCAAGATACATAGTAAACCCGATAGCCGAGCCGTTTACCACAGTTCCACCAAACACAATCCCGTGCTTTTTGTCATCATAAAATGTACTGCCAGGAACAGTTACAAACTTCATCTGAGGATAGTCGGAGACGACAACTCCTGCATCATTGTAGTTTAAACCCTTCATGGTAAACCCGTCATACAGGATTTTTCTGAGATTTTCCACTAGATACTCATTTGTTTGTTCTGCCAGATTGTAAAGCTCATAAGACAAATCATTTTCATTTATTTTCACGTAAATTTCACAGTCTTTGGCGGGATTTGAAAGAATATATCTGCAGCCTGAATTATCCAGTATTTCATTCACCTCAGATGTGGTCAAATCAAGACTTTTTAAAAGCTCGGCATCCTTCATATCATAAGAAAAAACATACCAGCCATCCGAAACAGAAAAGCCCATATATGCGTCCTCAGCACATACCACGCTCCCCATACTTATTATCATTATTATTGTAAGCAATACGCCTCCAAGCCTTTTCATATTTATCTCCTATCCTTTAATATCTCATTCATTTCATCCTGTGTTATTGCACCACTCTCTACCATTCTGTCTAAAACCTTGTCCTGACGCTTTTGGGCAAGGTCTAAATTTTTTGTAGGTGCATAAACCGATGGTGCATTTGGAATCCCTGCAAGCATTGTTGCCTGATAAGGTGTTAAGTCATTTGGTTCGACACCAAAGTATCCCATGCTTGCCTCGCGTATATTGTAATAACCGTCACCATAATAAATCACATTTATATAAGCTTCCAGGATTTCGTCTTTTTCGTAATTCTTTTCAATATAATTAGTAGCGAAAAGCTCGGCAATCTTACGTGACAGATTCTGGTCATGAGAAAAAAGTAGGTTTTTTGCAAACTGCTGAGAAATTGTAGAACCACCCTGAACAAATTCCTTTTGGCGGATGTTTGCAGTCATGGCGCGCGTTAGTGCTACAATATCAACCCCCGAATGCTTGTAGAATCTGCTGTCCTCAACAGAAATTATGGCATCTATAAAAATTTCAGGAACGTCTGCAAGTTGAGTGTAATTTGCATCTGCTCTCACTCTTTCAATTCTGTCTTCGATTGACTGCTCAGCCACCTTTGCACGATACATTCCGTACCCCATAGCAGTATAAAATCCGCCTACACAAAGACTTGCAAAAATTATTAAACCAATCAGTCTTTTTATGAGTTTTTTCATAAAATTCACCTAACATTTTTCTCTATATTTTTATTGTAGCATAAAGAAAATCTCATTTCAAGACGTACAAAAGCAAATAAAGTTAAATTTTTATAACAATTCCGGTTTTTTTGTCAAAAATACTGTACATAACCAAAAAAATGTGCTATACTGTAATTTGATAAATTGGATAATTTGGTGGATTTATTATGAACAGCAAAATATACATTACCGTAGGCCACTATGGCAGCGGTAAAACGGAGTACTCCGTAAATTATGCTCTACATTTAAAGAAGACTTATGACAAGGTTTTTTTGGTGGACTTAGACATTGTTAATCCATATTTTCGTTCAAACGACGCACGAAGTCTTTTGGAGTCAAGCGGCATAACCGTCATTGCTCCTGACTATGCAGGTACAAATGTGGATATTCCCGCACTACCCCCTGATGTTATGAGGATTTTCAATGTAGACGATGCTGCTATCGTCATAGACGTAGGCGGTGACGACGACGGCGCTATCGCTCTTGGGCGATATAAAAGATTCTTTGACGATGCCGACGTCAGTGTCAGTCTTGTTGTAAACACTCGTCGTCCCCTGTCGGGTACTATAGAAGAAATAATTGAAATGAAGGAAAATATTGAGTTGTCATCAAGGCTTTCGGTTACAGACTTAATAGCCGACACCAATATTTCCGATGAAACGACAAAGGAAATTATTGAAGAAGGCTACAAAATTGTAAAAGAAGTATCAAAGCATCTCAATATCCCCATAAAGTATGTTGTTTCGGCAATAGATGAAAACTTTTCAGAAGAAGTAAATAATAAGCTCTTCAAAATTGAGAGAAAGCTTTTAAAAATATAAAGCAGAAAGGAATTTTTATCATGGCAAAAGTAGTTATTTTAGAAAACGTATGCAAAGGCTGCTATTTATGCGTTGGTGCTTGCCCCAAGAAGGTTTTGGGCGAATCTGACACATTGAATGCAAAAGGCTACAAGCCTGCAGCTGTTCTAAACCCTGACGATTGCATAGGCTGTGCAATGTGTGCTACAATGTGCCCCGACTGTGCAATTGAAGTGTATAAATAAGTAACAATTTGACGAAAGGATTGAATAAATATGGCAGAAAAGGTTCTTGTAAAAGGTAATGAAGCCATTGCCGAGGCTGCTATTATGGCAGGATGTCGCTACTTTTTCGGATACCCAATCACTCCCCAGACAGAAATAAGTGCCTATATGGCAAAGCGTATGCCTAAAATCGGGGGCGTGTTTTTACAGGCAGAAAGTGAAGTTTCTGCGGCAAATATGGTTTATGGTGCTGCAGGCGCGGGCGCAAGAGTTATGACCTCTTCATCATCTCCCGGTATCAGCTTAAAGGCTGAGGCACTTTCATACATGGCAGGTGCTGACCTCCCCTGCGTTGTTATTAATATCGTACGTGCGGGCCCGGGCTTAGGCGGCATTCAGCCCTCACAGTGTGACTACTTCCAGGCTACAAAGGGACATGGTCACGGCGACTACCGTGTAATTGTACTTGCTCCTTCTTCAGTACATGAAATCGTAGATATGACAGCCGACGCTTTTGATATGGCTGACATCTACAGAATGCCTGTTATGATTTTAGGCGACGGTATGCTGGGACAGATGATGGAGCCCGTTGTGTTTGAAAAGAAAGAATCAGGAAGATGCGTTCCTGAAAAAACTTGGGCAACCACAGGCACCGAGATGAAGCGTGAGCACAACGTTATTAACTCACTCTACATCGAGCCTAACGTTTTGGAAAAAATTGTACTTGAAAGATACGAAAAGTACGCACAAATCGAAGCTACAGAGAAAAAATACGAAGCGTACAAAACAGATGACGCAGAGTTTGTATTAACTGCTTACGGCTCAGTTGCACGTATTTGTAAAAACGCGGTTGATGAGCTCCGTGCTCAGGGCATAAAAGCAGGTTTAATCCGTCCTATCACACTCTGGCCGTTCCCCAGTGAGGCTTATCTTGAACACACAAAGAATGCAAAAGGCATCATGAGTGTTGAAATGAGTATGGGACAGATGATAGAAGACGTAAAACTCGCCGTTAACGGCACAATTCCTGTTTACTTCTATGGTAGAACAGGCGGCAATATCCCTTACCCCAACGAAATTATCGACGAGGTAAAGAAAATAATCGGGGGTGACAAATAATGGAACAGGTATTTAAAAGACCACACGCACTCTGCGACGTTCCTCTGCACTACTGCCCCGGTTGCGGTCACGGTATTGTGCACAGATTAGTTGCAGAAGTTATAGATGAATTAGGTATCGAGGGCACAACAATCGGTGTTGCACCTGTTGGTTGCGCAGTTTTTGCTTACAATTACTTTAACTGTGACGTACAGGAGGCTGCTCACGGCAGAGCGCCTGCAGTTGCTACAGGTATCAAGAGAGTTCATCCTGACAAGGTTGTATTTACCTATCAGGGCGACGGAGACTTGGCTGCTATCGGTACCGCCGAAACTGTTCACGCAGCAGCAAGAGGCGAAAACATCACAATTATCTTTATCAATAACGCAATCTACGGTATGACAGGAGGTCAGATGGCTCCTACCACACTTCCTGGTCAGGTTACACAAACCTCTCCCTACGGACGTGACACAAAAACACAGGGGCATCCTATCCGTGTCAGCGAGATGCTCTCTACAACATCGGGTGCTGCATATATTGAGCGTGTTACAATTGATACAGTTCCCCACATCAGACAGGCAAAAAAAGCTATTAAGAAGGCTTTTGAAACACAGCTTGCAGGCAAAGGCTTTTCATTAGTCGAGGTTGTTTCAACCTGTCCTACAAACTGGGGTATGTCTCCTGTTGAGGCTATGAACTGGTTAAGAGAGAATATGTTACCTTACTACCCTCTCGGCGTTTATTGCGACAGAACAGCAGAATAATTAAAAAATCAGGGCAGGGCGTATTTGGTTGCGCCCTGCTTTTTAAAAAAACGAGGAAATTATGAAAATTACCAAAATCGAGGAGCAAAAAAAGAATAAATCCCGCTTGTCCGTATTTATTGACGGAGAGTTTTCTTTTGGCGCGGATAATTTCACGATACTTTCCCATCATTTGTCCGAGGGCGACGAAATAACAGAAAAAAAACTCGCCCATATTAAAAATACAGCAGTTTTTGAAGACGCCAAAAATTATGCAGCAAACCTTGTTTCTTCACGAAGCTACACAGTAAAAGCAATGAGAGAAAAGCTAAAAAACCATATTGGCGACGAAGAGATTGTAGTGCGTACTATTGACTTTTTAAAGGAATATAAACTTTTAGACGACACAGACTACGCCAGACGATACGCACACGACCTTGTTTATTTAAAGAAATTCGGCATACGTCAGGTGAAATGGAAATTACACGAAAAAGGAATTTCTGATTCCATTATCGAACATGTTATAGAAGAACTTGAAGCAGACGACACCATATCGGAAAACTTGGAAAGCATAATTTTAAAAAAGCTTTCAGGAAATTACGATATTAAAAATATAATGAAAGTAAAGCGATATCTGGCTTCCCGCGGGTATGGCTTTGACGAGATAAATACAGCATTTTTAAAAATAAAAGCAGAGGAAGAATTTTATGAGGGGTAATTTTGCAGGTGTTATCATAAACAGATTAGCACTTCATATTGACAAAATATTCGACTACCGTATCCCTGACGAATTAGCTGATAAAATCAGCGTCGGCAGTCATGTTTTTGTGCCCTTTGGAAGAGGAAAAAAGCTCATTGACGGCTACGTTTTATCAGTAAATACTGAAACTGATTTCACAGGGGACCTAAAAGAAATTTCTTCCCTTGCATCCCCTGAGCCTTTGTTTGATGAAGAAATGCTGGCTGTTGCAAAGCACTTAAAAGATACCTGCTTTTGCTCGTATATCAGTGCAATAAAAGCAATTCTTCCGCCTGGAAGTGGCAGAAGGAATAAGGTAAACGATAAATTAATCCGCATCTCACGCCTCAATCTCCCCTGTGACGAAGCATTTGAAGTATTAGATGTTTTACGCAGCAAGGCACCCAAGCAGGCACAGATTTTAGAGCTTTTAATTCAGAACGATTTTGTAGCAAATGCAGATATCACATTTTTAACAGGAGCGGGTTATGCCGCTATAAAGGCACTAAAGGAAAAAGGATTTATAAAAGAGGAAATTATAGAAACCCTGAGGATGCCCTTAAACTATGACGAAATAGTCCCTACTTGCTCCCCTCAGCTAAATGATGAGCAACGTTGTGCGGTAGATACAATAACCCAATCTATAAAAAATGATGCGAGCGACACTTTTCTATTACATGGCATTACAGGCAGCGGAAAAACAGAAGTTTTCTTAAATTGTATAGAAAATGCACTAGAATCTAATAAGACTGCTATTGTGTTGGTTCCTGAGATTTCGCTGACACCCCAGATGGTAACAAGATTCGTATCGAGATTTGGCAAAAAAATTGCAGTTTTACACTCTGCCCTCTCACTTGGTGAGCGTGCAGACGAATACAAGAGAATAAAGCGGGGAGAGGCAACCGTCGTAGTAGGTGCACGCTCTGCCATATTTGCACCTATTAAAAATATAGGTGTTATCGTCATTGACGAGGAGCACGAAACAAGCTACAAGGCAGAAAACGCTCCCACATATCACGCACGGGACATTGCACAATTGCGAACTGACATGAATAATGCCGTATGTATTTTAGCATCGGCAACGCCTTCTGTTGAAAGCTTCTACAAAGCGAATTCAGGCGAATATAAACTACTGACCCTCAGTCACCGTGCAACAGGTGCCGAGCTTCCTGAAATTATAGTTTCTGATATGAGAGACGAATTAAAATCAGGGAACCGCTCCTGTATCGGCAGTACCTTAATGAGCGAGATGCAGAAAAACTTAGACCGCGGCGAGCAGACGATACTGTTTTTGAACAGACGGGGTTTTTCCACATTTGTTTCATGCCGCTCATGCGGTTACGTGGCAAAATGCAAAAACTGCGACATAACTCTTACCTATCACAAAAGCCGCAACACCCTTACCTGTCACTATTGCGGCTACACTATAAAAAAACCTGATAAGTGTCCTGAATGCGACAGTAAGTTTATAAAGGAATTCGGCACGGGCACCCAGAAGGTAGAAGAAGAATTAAAAAATCTTTTCCCCGAAATGTCCGTTATCAGAATGGATGTTGACACCACAGGAGCAAAAAGCTCACATCAAACACTACTTGCCCGTTTTTCTGAGGAAAAAACCGATGTACTATTGGGAACTCAGATGGTATCAAAAGGTCTTGACTTCCCTAATGTAACGTTGGTAGGGGTACTGGCTGCTGACCAGAGCCTGGGGATTGATGATTTTCGTGCAAACGAGAGGACCTTTAATCTTATTACTCAGGTTTGCGGCAGAGCAGGTCGTGGCAAAAAACACGGTAGAGCTGTAATTCAAACATATATGCCCGAAAATCAGACTCTGGAATTGTCAAAAAGTCAGGATTACTTGAGTTTTTATAAAGAGGAAATTCAGCTAAGGCAAAGCCTTAACTTCCCACCCTTTTGCGACATTGTTTCTGTGCTTTTAACAAGCGAAAATGAACAAAAATTGCACGATTACGCTCAAAATATCGCAAAATCGCTCCATCAGGTTATGGCACACGATGCAGGCGGGTACTATGAAATTTTAGGTCCTGCTGTTGCATCAATTCCAAGAATTGGCGGAAAGTACAGGTTCAGAATCTGGGTCAAATGTACTCTTGATAAAAAATGTACAGACATTTTTTCAAGACTCAGAAATTATCATATAAAACAGGGAAACAATATAAATATGGTTATAGAGAATAATCCCTATAACACTTTATAGGAGGAACTTATGGCAAAGAGAAATATATTGACAGTAGATACAGACAACGAAACATTAAGAAAGAAATCACGTGAAGTAGAGCGTATTGACGAGCGTATCTTAACACTTCTTGACGACATGGCAGAAACTATGTATGCTGCCAATGGCGTAGGTTTGGCAGCACCTCAGGTTGGTGTTCTAAAGCGTGTGGTTGTAATTGATGTAGGTGACGGACTTATAGAGCTTATAAATCCCGTGATAACCTATAAAAAAGGCGAACAGATTGACGCAGAAGGGTGCTTATCTGTACCTGGAAAATCAGGTACAGTTTCACGCCCTGAAAAAGTAATGGTAAGAGCAAAAGACCGTAACGGAAACGAAATCAATATTGAAGGCAAAGGGTTACTTGCCCGTGCTCTGTGCCATGAGATTGACCACCTGTCGGGAACGATCTACACAGACCACGTTATTGCATATTTAGAAAACTAAGGAGGGCATCACTATGAAAATAGTTTATATGGGTACACCTGATTTCGCTGTTCTCCCCCTTGAGACGCTCCTGTCAGACGGACACGAAATAGCCTTAGTTGTTACCCAACCCGACAAACCAAAGGGAAGAGGTCATAAATTACAAGCTCCTCCTGTCAAAGAATTTGCACTGATGCATAATATCCCAGTATATCAGCCAGAAAGTGCTAAAACAGACGAAGCTTATGAATATTTAAAATCTTTTGATGCTGATATTTTCATAGTTGCGGCATACGGACAGATTTTACAGCAAAGGGTCTTAGACATTCCAAAATACGGATGCGTTAACATCCACGCCTCCCTCCTGCCCCAATATCGCGGTGCAGCTCCCATTCAATGGAGTATAATACGTGGCGAAAAGGTAACAGGCGTTACTACTATGCAGATGAATGCAGGGCTTGATACCGGCGATATGTTAGTTAAAGAAGAAGTGGTTATATCATCCAACGACACAGGTGAAACCCTTCATGATAAACTCGCCATTGCTGGTGTAAATACAATACGTGAAACCCTAAAACAAATAGAAGAAGGAACGCTTTCCCCTATTCCTCAGGACGACTCTCTTTCCTGCTATGCACCTATGATTAGCAAATCAACGGGTTATATTGACTTTTCCATGTCGGCAACAGATATCTACAATCTGATAAGAGCCTTAAACCCTTATCCTTACGCATCAACTGTGTATTCAGGCACACGATTTAAGGTAATTAATGCATGCGTTGTTGCAGGGGACTTTTCTGGCAGAATTGGTGAAATATTAGACGTTACAAAGGACGGAATTTTAGTTAAATGTGGCGTCCATGCTCTCTTAATTTCCGATGTTCAGTTTGAGGGCAAGAAAAAAATGCCAGTATCAGAATACATTAAGGGAAACAAGATAGAAACAGGAATAGTCTTAGGAGAGAGCCAATGAAACCCATAAAAACAAATGCTATGCGAATGTTAGACCGTGCAAAAATTCCATATGAGCTCTTTACCTACGAGGTGGACGAAAAGGACTTATCAGGCACACACGTAGCTACGGTTGTGGGGCTTCCCTACTCACAGGTTTTTAAGACTTTAGTTGCCAAGGGCGACAAGACAGGATATGTGGTATTTGTTATTCCCGTGGACTGCGAAATCGACTTAAAAGCCGCAGCCCATCACTCAGGAAATAAGCGTGTTGAAATGATTGCCGTAAAGGATTTGCTCAATGTTACCGGCTATATCCGTGGCGGTTGCTCCCCTGTGGGAATGAAAAAACAATTTCCCACATACTTTGACTCCTCCGTCACAAAGCACGACCGTATTGCAGTAAGTGCAGGTGTCCGAGGTTGCCAGATGTTTTTAGAAAGTGAAAAGCTAATAGAATTTACAAAAGCTGAAATAAAAGAGGTTATCCGTTAGGATAACCTCTTTTATTTATAACAATATTCTTTTTACCTCTGCATCAAGCTTATCAATTATTGCATTACCCTCTTCCATGCTTTCGCAGGGGACAGAATAATAGAACTTAATCTTAGGCTCTGTGCCTGAAGGTCTTACTACTACAAAACCGCCGCCTGACATTTCAAAATACATTACATTTGAAGGCTCGAAACCAATAGGTGTGATGCTGCCTGTTTCGTAATCTTCACGAGTATCTTTTTTGTAATTTCTGAAGGCAGAAAGTGAAATATCAGCAATTGTACGGAAGGGTTCTGCCTCAACCTTATCCATTATTGCTTTAATCTGCTGCATTCCGTCAATGCCCTCTAACGTTACAGACACTACTCTTTCTACAACATAACCATACTTTTTGTATAAGTCTCTCATTGCATCAGACAAGGTTTTTCCTGAACGTTTAAGCACTGCAACAAGCTCGCATAAAAGGAGTGTTGCTGCAACAGCATCTTTATCTCTCGCATAAGTTCCGGGCAGTGAGCCATAGCTTTCTTCAAAACCAAAGTGATACTTGCCAGGAAGATTTTTGTCCTCGTGATTTTTTATAACCTCAGCTATAAACTTAAAGCCTGTATATACGTCATAGAGTTTCACACCGTAGCGGTCTGCAATTCTCTGTGTTAAGCCTGTTGAAACTATTGACTTTACAATATAGTCGTCTTCACCGATTTCACCATTCTTTTCTGCTGATGAAAGAATGTAGTCTGCAAGGAGCACACCTGTCTGGTTGCCTGTTAAAACATCATAGCTTCCGTCAGGATTTTTAACTAAAACACCAACACGGTCAGCATCGGGGTCTGTGCCTAAAATCACATCTGCACCGATACGCTCTGCCTGTTCAATTGCAAGGTAGAATCCCTCTTTATCTTCAGGGTTGGGAGATTTTACAGTTATAAAATCAGGATTTGGCTCTGCCTGCTCGGCTACTACATGCACATTTGTATAACCAGCCGCCGCCAGAACTTCTGTTACAGGTGTGAGACCTGAACCGTGGAAAGGTGTATAAACTATCTTGATTTCTTTTGCGGTGTCTATCGCCACATCAGGATTCTTGCGGCATTTTAACACTTCCTCAAGATATGCATCCCGCACGTCTTTTCCAATGATATTTATGAGCCCCTTAGATTTTGCTTGTTCTAAATCCATGACAGAAACATCATTGAAAATATCCATATTGTTGATATAATCTAAAACTACATTGGAGTCAGCAACATTTAGCTGTGCACCATCTGAGCCATAAACCTTATATCCGTTATACCTTGCAGGATTGTGGCTTGCAGTAATCATAATACCATTGTAGCAGTTTAAATATCTTACCGCAAATGATAAAATCGGCACAGGATGAAGCATATCAAACACATAGGTTTTTATCCCCGATGCAGCCAAAACACAAGCTGATTCATAGGCAAACTCAGGAGAAAAATGTCTTGAGTCATAAGAGATTGCAACACCTCTCTCCATGGCGTCCTTGCCACGGGATACGATGTAGTTGGCTAATCCTTGGGTTGCTTTTCTGACAGTATATATATTCATACGATTACTGCCCGCACCCAAAACACCACGAAGACCTGCCGTACCAAACTCTAAATCCTTGTAAAATCTTTCTTCTATTTCACGGGGATTGTCTGCGATCTTGTTAAGTTCTGCTTTTGTTTTTTCGTCAACTACAGGAGATGACAGCCAGTATTCCCATTTTTTCATATATTCCATAACTAACACCTCTTTTAATATTATTCGCCGTACCAGGTGGATTCATCGTCTGCTTCACTTGAATTCACACCCGGAGTAGCTCCGTCGTTGTTACCTGCATTACTGCTGGTGTCATTTGCAGCACCGTCAATTACCCCTTCCCCACCGTTGGGATTTGAAACATCAGGTGTTGGCGAAGGCTCAGCATTGGGGTCAATTATCACAGGCGCTTCGTGTGATGAACAGTACTTCATAGGCTGGGTGCCCTCTTTGAAGTAATCTATTCGTGTATTTGTACAATCGGTAGATGCCACTTTACCGCTATTCTGACAAATTGTACGCTTCACTACATCATCAGGAACAGGAATGGTTTTAATTTCTTCTCCTTCATGAATCTTAGTCATAACCTGCTTCCAGATTCTCGGGCAGAAGTTACTGCCGCTCATAGACTTAGGCTTGTCATAACCCATCCATACACCACCCACATAATTAGGTGTAAAGCCCATAAACCATCTGTCCTTATTTGAGTTTGTTGTACCTGTTTTTCCTGCGGTCATTATGCCGTCAAGCTTTGCACTTCTACCTGTACCGATACTGCTTGTTGTAACACCTGTCAGCATATTTGCCATGATGTATGCAGTTTCTTCGCTCATAGCTTTTTTGTTCTGAGATTTATTCTCTAAGATAACCTTGCCGTTTGCGTCAATTACTTTAGTATATGTTACTGGTTTATTGTACATGCCTGAATTTACAAAGGTTGAATATGCAGCTGTCATTTCTTCAACAGTTACACCGTAGGTCACCCCGCCTAGCGCCATTGATAAATTCTGGTCACCTATTAATTCCCCATTTACTTCTTTTTCTTCAACCAATGTGGTAAACCCTAGCTTTTTGGTCAAAAAGTCAAAGGATTTTTCAGGTGTAAGTTCTCTCATAATCTTAACTGCAGGAATATTCTGAGAGCGTTCAATTGCACTTCTTGCAGGCATTTTTCCTAAGAATTTTCCGCCTGAGTTTTTGGGCTTCCACTCGCCTATAGCTAGCGGTGCGTCATTTATAAGTGTTGCAGGTGTGATTACGTTATATTCAATAGCAGGGGCATATACCGCAACAGGCTTAAAGGATGAACCGGGCTGACGCTTTGACTGAGTTGCACGGTTTAATCCGCGGGGCGTATCCTTTTCTCCTATTCCGCCTGCCATACCCTTGATATGACCTGTGTAGGGGTCCATTACAACCATAGCTGACTGAATGGAAGAACTGGGGAAATTAGAAGTTTTTTCATATACGCTGTCAATGGCACTCTGCACCTTAGGGTCAACTGTTGAATATATTTTGTAGCCCCCTGTATAGAGCATTGTTGTAGCATCGCTTTCAGAGATATTTTCTTTTTCCATCAAATCTGCAACTACATCATCTATTACCGCATCAACAAAGTAGCTCTTTACATCCTGATTTTTCTTTGCAGCCTCAGATGCTCCTGAACGTACCTTTGTTTCTCTTTTCTTTGCGGCGTCGCACTCTTCCTGCGTGATAAACTCAAGTTCTGCCATCTTGTTGAGCACAACGTCACGGCGTTCTTTGTTGTTGTCGTAGTTTGTTGCAGGGTTGTACGTGGTGGGCGCTTTTACAATTGCAGCGAGGGATGCACATTCCTCAACTGACAATTCGCTTACATCCTTGCCGAAATAGTGGTTTGCCGCTACCTGAATACCATGGCATCCTGAGCCGAAGTAAATGGTATTCATGTACATTTCTATAATCTGGTCTTTACTCATCTTACGCTCTAAATTCATAGCACGGAAGATTTCTGTAATTTTTCTTAAAGGCGAACGATCCTTGTCCCCTGTTACGTTTTTGACCAGCTGCTGAGTGATTGTTGAACCGCCATAAGAGCTGTTGCCCATTGCCCATTTTACAAAAGCACCAAAGGTACGTTTGATATCCATGCCTCTGTGGTCACGGAAACGCTCGTCCTCAATTGCAATAAAAGCATTTGACAGATTATCGGGGACATCCGTAATATCCACCCAGATTCTGTTTTCTGAGCTGTGAATTCTGTCGTACTCAACAGGCTGATTGGTTTCTTCATCAATATAGTACACAATAGAGGTAAAGTTAAGATTATACTCCTCCGCAATTATGTCCATACTGTTATCAACAAAGCCCATATACGTTCCTGCAATTACCGATGTAGCCAGTAACACAATAACCAACAGAATAAGAAGTATACGTTTTAAAATTGATTTCTTCTTTTTCTTTCGGGTTGTTTTCTTACTACCCTGACTGACTCCTTTTGTAGAATATGTATTTTTTGCCATAATTTTCACCTCGTAGAATATAGCATTTCCTTTTTATAATATTTCTATCTAATCATATTTTATCCTAAACATATTAAAAAAATATTAAGCCAAGGTTAATTTGGTATTAAATACGAGTATAAATTGCCATTTTTTGCCCAAAATACAAAAAGAGGTGTTTTATATGGAGAAAACAACAGAAAAATCAATAAAAAAAACTATTATAAGCTCTGTTTTTTTTGCCCTGTGCCTTGTGCTGGCAATGATTATATGCGGAAGCCTTGGATATATCTGGGCAAAAAGTAAAGCACCGCAAAAAAACGATGCTAAAGTTTATGAAAAAAATGTTCAGAGCGACGGCATATACACTCCCCTCAAGCGTCCCGAGGGGTTACGTGAGGCATTTGCAGCCAGTCAGTCAATTATTGAATCAGAAACAAAAGACGATTATCTGGTCATCGCACAAAACGGACTTGTAAATCTTTACGTAATCAATTCTGACGGAAACAAAACTTTTGAAAAAATTTTAGAAATAGACAAAAATGCCCTGACGCCAAATGACCAAAAGCTTTTGACGCAGGGCATTATTCTTGATACACGGGAGGACCTTTTGTCTCTCCTTGAGGACTATACCTCATAAGCTACATCAGCTGCAAATCTTTTTTGAGAAGAACACGTATGTAGCCTTTTTCCTTTGAAACCTCGTCTACGTAAAAACCACGGTTATAATAAAATTTCATTAAAGGTGTGGCTTTTGACGCAGTGTGAAGTACAATGTGCTTTACTCGTTTCTGGGCAAGTACTACATCAAGATAATTCATTAAAAGCTTACCTATACCCAGATTTTGATGGTTCATACTTACACCAAAGCGTGAAAGGTACACTGTATCCTCATCCAGCTTATGTATACGCACACTGCCTACAATTTCATCCTCTATGTGTGCCACATAAACATCCTTAGACTTTATGTCTTCTATTACCTGCTCCTCGCCCTCATGAAGTGCGGGAGTATCTTTTATTCCCGCAACCTTTATATATTGCACAAATGCGTCTGCCGTAATTTCTGCAATACGCTTGGCATCAGCTATTTCTGCTTTTCTTACTCGTACCATACTACTTTTCTCCCATAAGTTTTACCATTACGGCTTTTTGAGCATGAAGTCTGTTTTCAGCCTCATCAAAAATAACGGAATTAGGTCCGTCAATAACATCCTCTGTTACCTCATAGCCACGATATGCAGGCAAGCAATGTAAAAAGATTGCATCATCTTTTGCATATGAGAACAACTTCTTGTCTATCTGATAAGGTCCGAAAACCTTGAGCTTTTCTGCTTTTTCAGCTTCCTGTCCCATACTTACCCATGTGTCAGCATATACTACATCAGCATCCCTGATTGCCTCAACGGGGTCGCATGTTAGAGTAATTTTTGTGCCTGTTTTAGCGGCATCTTCCAATGCATTTTTCACAACCTCAGGGTCGCACTGATACTGCTCGGGTGTTGCAATAGCAATATCCATACCAACCTTTGCACCGCCATACATAAGTGAATGTGCCATATTGTTACCATCACCGATGTATGCAAGCTTCAAGCCGGAAAGCTTTCCTTTGTGTTCGCGAATTGTCTGAAAATCCGCCAAGATCTGACAGGGGTGAACCAAATCTGTAAGACCATTGATTATCGGAATTTGTCCAAAGCGTGCCAAATCTTCAACATCCGATTGCTTATAGGTTCTTATCATGATACCATCTAAAAATCTTGACAGAACCTGCGCTGTATCGTAGATTGTTTCTCCTCTGCCCAACTGAATGTCATTAGAGCTCAAAAAGAGCGCCGAGCCGCCTAACTGGTACATACCAACCTCAAAAGAAACTCTTGTTCTTGTTGATGATTTGGTAAAAATCATACCTAAGGTTTTACCCTTTAACAGATGGTGTTCAATACCGTTTTTCTGCTTGTATTTTAATTCATCAGCCAAATCAAGTGTGTCTAAAATTTCTTCTGCTGACCAGTCGTGCAATGTGAGTAAGTGTTTGTTCATCGTCATTCTCCTAAAACCTTTTCAAAAACTTTTACAAAATCGTCTGCGTCCCTTTTGGTAATTACAAGAGGTGGCAGAAGTCTTATTGTGGTAGCTGTTGCACCAACCAGATACTTTTCATCAAAAAGCTTGTGTTTAATATCAGCCGCACTAACGCCCTCAAGCTCTATACCTATCATAAGGCCCCTGCCGCGGACTTCTTTTATTTTGTCACAATTTTGTGCAAGGATTTCTAATTTTTCCTTTAAGTACGCACCTACAATCGCTGAATTGTTGACCAAATCTTCCTTTTTAAAGATTTCAAACACAGCATTCGCTGCGGCACACGCTAGCGGATTTCCGCCGAAGGTTGAGCCGTGGTCGCCGGGAGCAAAGCTCTGTGCCAAATTGTCCTTAGCACAAACTGCACCTATGGGAACACCGCCACCTAAGGCTTTTGCCAATGTGAAAATATCAGGTGTAATGCCATAATGCTCGTATGCAAAGAGCTTACCTGTCCTGCCCATACCTGTCTGTACTTCATCCGCGATAAATACAATATCATTCTCACGACAAAGATTATACGCTTCCTTTACATACTTCTCATTTACATGATGCACACCGCTTTCACCCTGAATCATTTCCATCATAACTGCACAGGTGTTTTCATCGATTGCGTCCCTTAACGCTTCAATGTCATTGATGTTAACATATTTAAAGCCCGGTGTCAAGGGGCGGAACGCCGTCTGGAATTTTTCCTGCCCCGTTGCTGCAACAGTAGCCAGAGTTCTTCCATGGAAAGAATTTACAAGGGTAATAATTTCATACTTTTCAGGATGTCCGGATTTATACTGATAGATTTTTGCAAGCTTTATTGCTCCTTCATTTGCTTCTGCTCCTGAGTTTGCAAAGAACACCTTGTCAGCACATGAATTGTTGCAGATTTTTTCAGCTAATTTTGCCTGCTGCTCTATGTAATAATAATTTGACACATGTAGTACAGATTTCGCCTGTTTTGTGATTGCCTTGACAAGTGTTTTGTGGTTATGTCCCACAGCCGAAACGGCGATGCCAGCCAAAAAGTCTGTATAGACACTCCCGTCATCTGCATAGAGTTTTATACCCTTACCACGCTCAAAGCTTACAGGTATTCTTTCTCCAAATGTATTCATATAATATTTTTTATCAAGATTTTTAATGTCATTGGTTTTCATAGCTTTACCTCCAATATTTTATAATTATACATCACATTGAATAATTATGCAATAGTATTTTTAATAAAATTACATTTTTTACGAAATTAATGAAAAAACTCCCTAAAAAAATTAAATTTCGGTTAAATTCGCAAAAAAACATTGCAAAATTACTAAAATTTTAGTATGATATATACGTATAAGTATTGTATACAGCAAAGGAGCGATTTTTCATGCTTAGTGAAATATTTCAGCCGGTCTTAGACCAGATGAGAAGTGTAACACATAAATCAATGGGCGTTGTGAACAACACCTCTGTATTAGTATCGTACGTTGGCGAGCCTGCAGGGGATGACGAAACATTTGCTATGATATCCGGTGCCGTAGCAAACGGCAGACCTTTTTTGATAAACGGATACTCCTGTGTTGCAGTTGGTGCAAGAAATATTATGGAGTTTGTTGTTTATGTAAAGGGCACTGATGCAGAAGACCAGAAACTCTGTACACTTTTAGCTATCAGCATCTCTAATCTTCAGCTTCACTGTGCAGACAGATACGACAAAGCAAGCTATTTAAAGAACGTATTACTTGGTAACGTTCTTCCCGGTGATATAAATATGCGTTCAGGCGAGCTTCAGATTGATGCGGATATCCCGAGGATTGTATATATCGTACAGATCCCCGGCAACGAAACAGGCGTTATTCAATTACTTCAGAATATGTTCCCCGAACAGGACTTTATAATCAACATAGATAACAAAAACATCGTTGTAATTAAATCTTTGGCAGGTAATAACAACAAAGAGTTTGTTATAAAAACAGCACAGTCAATCGTTGATACGATCAATTCAGAACTTTTATTAAAAGTCTATGTTGGTATCGGCACGCCCGTAAAATCCATCAACGATATTGCTCACTCTTATTCCGAGT
Organism: Clostridia bacterium; assembly: GCA_017415145.1. Lineage (GTDB taxonomy): Bacteria > Bacillota > Clostridia > UBA1381 > UBA9506 > Congzhengia. The sequence continues at coordinate 11,898 of JAFQJE010000017.1, read as the reverse complement.
CAAGACTGGCTTTAGAGATTGGAAGAGTATTCGATGGCGATAAGTATATTTTAAGCTACGGCGAGCTTGGTATAGGAAGATTAATTTATCAGCTTCCCAGTAAGCTCTGCGAGCTTTTCTTAGACGAAATATTCCAAAAAGAAGGTTTAGAAGTTTTAGACGAAGAAACCCTGCAGACAATTGATAAATTCTTTGAGAACAACTTAAACGTATCAGAAACATCACGTCAGTTGTTTGTTCACAGAAACACACTTGTTTACCGTCTTGACAAAATCGAGCGCTTAACAGGTCTTGACCTTCGCAAATTCGACGATGCAGTTGTATTTAAAGTAGCAGTATTGGTAAGAAAGTATCTCCTTACCAATCCTTCAAAATTCTAATGTGAAATAATTTACTATGTGCTTTCGGGCACATAGTAATTTTATGCCAAGGAAAGGATTGATTATATGATATTACTCAGTAATGTATCTAAAGTATATCCTAACGGCTCAACTGCTTTAGATGACGTGAGCTTCTTTATCGAGCGTGGAGAATTTGTATTTATTGTAGGACCATCAGGTTCAGGTAAATCAACTCTCATCAAGCTTTTGATGCATGAAGAAACCGCAACCGAGGGACAGGTTATCATAAACAACAAGGACATCGGCAAGTTAAAACGCCGTGAAATCCCCTATCTTCGCCGTTCTATGGGCGTGGTTTTTCAGGATTTTAGACTACTGTCCAATAAAACCGTTTATGAAAACGTAGCCTTTGCAATGGATATAATCGGCGCAAGCCGCAAGGAAATAAGAAAGCAGGTTCCTAATGTTTTGTCTTTGGTAGGACTTTCACACAAAGCAAAGTCATACCCAAGAGAATTATCAGGTGGCGAGCAACAGCGTGTGGCACTCGCCCGTGCTTTGGTTAATAACCCTGCATTTTTAATTGCGGACGAGCCAACAGGTAATTTAAATCCCAAGGTTGCTATGGAAATTATGGAATTACTTGACAACATAAACAAGCGCGGTACAACTGTTATTATGGCAACCCACGCAAAAGATATCGTTGATGCTATGAAAAAGCGTGTTATTGCCATTGAAGAGGGCAAAATTGTCCGCGATGAAACAAGAGGAGGTTACGGCTATGAAAATTAGAGGTGTTCGTTACTTCTTCTCAGAGGCGTTTAAAAATATTTTTTCAAATGGCTGGATGACTTTAGCATCAATCTTTACCGTTATGGCAAGCTTGCTTGTTTTAGGCGTATTTATGGTGCTCTCCATCAACCTTACGTCTATGGCAGGTGATTTGGAGGGGAACTATCAGATAGTTGCAATTGTTGACGAGGCCATTAACGATGATGGCTTGCTCACAATCGGCAAGCAGTTAAAAGACACACCTAATGTGGACTCAGTAATCCTCAACACAAATGAGGAACGTCTGGCAACATTAAAAGAAAGAATGGGCGAAAACGGCGAGCTTCTTGACCGCTATCAGGACGACAATCCCTTAAGAAATATGTATCTTATCACATTGACTGACTTGTCAAAATCTCAGGAAACTGTCGATATTATGGAAGACATTGCAGGAATTATAAAAATCCAGCAAAATGAAGAATCAATAGACAAGCTTGTTGCAATTGCCAACTACATAAGAAACTTCAGTTTGTGGATTATCATTGCTTTGGCAGTTGTTTCTGTGTTTATTATTTCAAACACTATCAAGCTGACAGTTTACACAAGACGTAAAGAAATCAACATTATGAAATTTGTAGGTGCTACGGACTGGTTTATCAGATGGCCATTTATTATTGAAGGTATTGCAATCGGCATCATCGGTGCAGGTGCATCCATTGCTATTATTATGGCAGGCTATAGTGCAATTGTTAATGTTGTAAATTCATTGAACATTATGTTCTTCACCGTTAAGCCCTTAACTGAACTTACAGGAATTATTATTGGTTCATCCTTGGGACTTGGTGCGATACTTGGAGGACTGGGAAGTCTTATATCTGTAAGAAAACATTTAAACGTATAAGCAGCAGGTAAAAACCGCGCATAATCGTTCAAAATAATATTATAACCTTCTTTTATAGTTATGTAGGTACTCAGGGCAACCTGAGTACCTTTTTATTTTATATTTTGAACTTAAACGACTGCAACCCTCGGCGTATACACATACGCCGTCGGGCATCGCCACGGATGATATCCGTGGTTTCATTCGTTTATTCTGCATCTGTTTTTCCTCTGCTGCACGCCCGCTAAAACCGTGCATAACCAAAAGTTAAAGGCATTCGCAAAGCGAATGCCTTTAACTTTTTCTATTATACAAATTTTAATAACAGTTCTGTCACAAATACTCCCACACAGGAAAGTGCCGCAACGGTTACAAGGCTTTTATTAATATACGCCAGTATAAATGCTATCACAAAGCCAACTATAGCAGAAAGCTTATAGGATGTAGAATAAAATATAGCAGGAATAGTCATAACAGTAAGCACTGCATAAGGTATGTAATATAAAAAAGACAAGATATATTTATTTTTTATCTTCTTTTTCACTAAAACAAGTGGCAACATACGAATAAGATATGTGATTCCTGCCATTGCAATAAGATATATCAAAAAGCTATGCATCATTTTGTGCCTCCCCGTTTATATTTATAGGAGCAAGAAATGCAAAAACACCGCTTGCGATTACAGCACATATTATGATGGTAAAACCTGAAGGAATTGTTCGAAGTACAGGGATGTAATAAAACAGGCAACTTAAAACGATAGATAACCCCACACAAAGTGCCGTAGGACGCTCAGTTTTCGCCTTGGGCATAACGATAGCAATAAACATCCCGTAAATAGCTATACCTAAAGCAGACACTAAAATTTCAGGTAAAACTGCACCTGCTGCTGCACCCAATAATGTTCCCAAAGTCCATCCTATCGGCGGTGTTAAAATAAGTCCGTAAAGATAGTTTCTTCCCACAGTACCCTCCTGAGATGATGCCACCGCAAATACCTCATCAGTATTTGCAAAAGCTATAACGAATCTATCAAGCATTCTTACGGATTTACCTAATTTCTGTGACAAAGACACCGACATCAGAGCGTATCTGAGATTAATAACTATCTGGCTTATTAAAAGCTCGGCTATTGTTCCTCCTGCAGCAATTATAGGAACTGAAGCAAGCTGACCCGCTGATGTTAAATTAGTAATAGACATAACTACTGCCTGGAGTATGGAAAGTCCATTTGCACAGGCATAAATGCCAAATGCAAAGGATATTGACAAATATCCAAAGCATATGGGCAGTCCGTCCTTTATTCCCTTTACAAAGCTTGTCTGTTCTCTCATAGTCTTCCTCTAAGGTTTAATTAATTGAAGCTTGTCTAAAACTTTAAGATTATATTTGTTACAAATTTCCAATGCACGGGGCATAGACTGGGTATCCTGTGCACCATCTACATCATGTGCATCAAGTCCAAATACAACAGATATATCAAAATCCTGTGCCAGTTTCCAGAACTTTTCTGTGGGGTAATTTCGATTATCACGAATGCCTAAAAAGTTAATCTCAAGAGGTACTCTACACTCTTCGGCAGCCTTTAATATCTTTCTCATTTCTTCGTTGTAAATATCAATATCACCCACAAAATTAAACATATCAGGATGTGCAACATAGGTTATTACACCCGACTTTATTGCAGAAACCACACGTTCTACATAACCTTTTAAATACTCCACATTTTCTGTTTCTTCGGTGCTCCAAAAGAAAAAATCGGGTTCTGACCCTACCGAGTGCTGACCAAGAATTAAAAACTCCGCTCCCCAGCTACGTGCATTCTCCACCATCTGCTCAAAATGTTCAGGGTAGTACTCCATTTCAAAACCCAAATGAATATTTATTTTATCTTTGTACTCCACTTTGAGGTTATTTATGGTGTTTATATAGTCATTTACCTCCACCATAGGCACGCGGTAGCTGTTTTCCTTGCCCCCAGGAAAGATAAAGGGAATATGCTCTGAAAAACCAAGGTCTTTTATTCCTATGTTTATTGCCGCATCTATATACTCTCGCTCAGTACCCGTTGCGTGATTACATCTAAAAGTATGTGTATGAAAATTATAATTCACTCTTTACACCTCTTTGTTATTATACACCTTTTCCACAAAAAAATCAATAAAAAAAGAAAGGGACCGAGCCTTGGTCCCTTATTCAATACTTATACTATGTTCAAAAATTATAATCTCTATATTCTCGCACACTTAATTGCGTGTAACAAACACTTTTATACGCCGCTATAAGCAGAAAAGCCTCCATCTACGGGTATTACAATTCCATTTACGAAAGATGCTGCTTCATTCGATAACAAGAACAAGAGTGCACCAAGCAGCTCTTCTTTCTCACCAAATCTTTCCATAGGAGTTTGTGAAATAATTTTTTTCGAACGGTCTGTGTACTCTCCCTTGTCGTTAAACAACAACGCTCTATTCTGGTCTGTTACAAAGAATCCGGGAGCAATAGCATTTACACGAATGCCAACTTTTGAGAAATGAACTGCAAGCCACTGTGTGAAATTAGAAATTGCAGCTTTTGCACCACTGTAAGCAGGAATTTTTGTCAAGGGACAAAAAGCGTTCATTGATGATACATTCAATATTGTAGCATCACTCTTGCCAATCAGGTCCTTAGCAAAAACCTGTGTGGGGAGCAATGTTCCCAAGAAGTTTAAGTTAAACACGAATTCAACGCCTGAAGGGTCTAAATCAAAAAAGCTTGTGATTCCCTCTAAATCTTCATCGCCCATTTCGTAGTATTCTTTTGTTGTGGTGCCTTTGGGGTGGTTACCGCCTGCACCATTGATTAAAATATCACATGAACCAAGACGGTCATTTACTTCTTTTTTTGCGGCCTCTAAGCTCTGTTTCTCTAAAACATTAGCTGCAACTCCGATAGCAATACCTCCATCAGCTACAATTTCGTCTGCTACCTTGTCTGCCGCCTCTTTTCTTAAATCCAAAATTGCAACTTTTGCACCGCAAGCCGCTAAAGCATGTGCAAACGTTCCGCAGAGCACACCGCCTCCGCCTGTAACAACTGCAACTTTTCCTGATAAGTCTATATTAAAAGGTAATTTCATAATTACAATCTCCTTGCACCTCTTCAGACAGGGGAAGGAAGCATCGCTTCGCTCACCCGCCCGAAATTAGATATATAAAATTGATGGGTAAACTATTTGTCCACTTTTTCAAGAGTCTCCCAGATGCCGTTTATATATGTAGCACCTAACGCTCTGTCATAAAGACCATAGCCCGGGCGACCTGTTTCGCCCCAAATCATTCTGCCATGGTCGGGACGAATGTAGCCTGTAAAGCCTTTATCATGGTAAGCCTTTAAGATTTTCACAATATCCAAAGAACCCGCTTTGGATAAATGACCTGCTTCCTCAAAGGATTTCTCTCCTGTGATTTTGATATTTCTGATGTGAGCAAAATGAATTCTGTCACAGAAAGAGTAAACCATATCTACTAAGTCATTTTCAGGATGAACTCCTAGAGAACCTGTACAAAGTGTTAAGCCATTGTATGGACTGTCATACAGTTTCAAGAACTTTTCAATGTTTTCCTTGTTTGTGATAATTCTGGGAAGACCGAAAATGCCCCAGGGGGGATCATCCGGATGGATTGCCATTTTGATTTTAACCTCTTCTGCAACCTTAATTACTCTGTCTAAGAAATACTTTATGTTGTCCCAAAGGTCATCCTCTGTAACTGACTGATACTTCTCCAAAAGCTCCTTCATGCCGTCTTTTGTGTAGCTTGAGTCCCATCCGGGAAGTGATAAATCACCTGATAGGGGATTCATCTTCTCTACCGTCTCTCTGTCATAAATCAAAGCGGTTGAACCGTCAGGAAGCTCATAGTTAAGTTCAGAACGAGTCCAGTCAAATACAGGCATAAAGTTGTAGCATACGCAGTCTACACCCGCACGAGCCAAATTTCTTAAGGTTTCGCAATAATTTGCGATGTAGCGGTCACGGTCTCCGCCGCCATATTTTATGTCTTCATGAACGGGCACACTCTCAATAACAGAAAGCTCAAGCCCTTTTGCATTAATTTTGTTTTTCAATTCCATGATTTTCTCATAGGGCCATACCTCGCCTACAGGAATATCATAAATAGCAGAAACAACGCCTGTCATATTGGGAATCTGACGAATATTGTCCAATGTAACAGGATCGCTGTCACCATACCAGCGGAATGTCATTTTCATAGACAAACATCTCCTTTTTTGTATTGTACAAATACATTATAATACAAATATTTTCTAAAATCAATGCAAATCTTGTCATAAACATTGCAAATCTTGCTCACTTATGTTAAAATATACCTGTATTACACAGGAGGTAGCTATGGAAAAAATACTTTGTTCAATATACGCACAAGACGGCAGTTTCACTTACGAACACAAGACCCATAAGGAACGCGGCATAGCTTACAAGCCTCACAACCACAGCGGGTATGAGGTATTTTTACTCTTAAAGGGCGAGGTCCTGTTTATGGTAGAGGGTACAGGCTACCCCTTGAAGCCCATGGATATAATAATAACAAGGTCTGATGAAATTCACGAGATTTCCTATGATGAAGTGACCGAATGTGACCGGGTTGTTATACATATTGAAGATTCTTTTTTTGAAAAATTCAATTGTATGCACTACACTGAAATCTTCAACAACAGAAAAATCGGCGAAAACAATCTCATAGACCGCGACTCTGTAAAGAAGAGCGAGCTTTTTGACACTCTAAAACGTTTGGAAAAATATATTAAATCAAACACCGGAAGCAATGAACCTATAGTACAGGGTGTGATGGTAGAGCTTTTCCATCAACTTAACGAATTTAAAACAGCAGATGGTATGATACGCAATGAGACCGTAAAAACCGTTATGGAATATATAAATTCAAACATCGGTGAAAACCTTTTACTTGACCACCTGGCTGATACGTTTTTTATTTCCAAATATCACCTGTGTAGGAGCTTTAAAAAATACACCGGGCTTACAGTAAACCAGTATATAACCTACCGCCGGTTGATGCTTGTAAGAGAGCTGCATTCTCAGGGAAAAACACTGAGTGCTGCAAGCATTGAGTCAGGGTTTTCAAGTTATTCAAGTTTTTACAAAGCATACGTCAAAGAAACAAGATATGCCCCCAGTGAAGGTCTGGGGAGAAAAAATTAATAGTATGTAAAATTTTACAGTCCCTTTTTCTTGTATTCTGTCAAAAAATGTGATAAAATGGAATATATCTGGAAAAGAAAGAGGTATTTTATGAGTCGAAAAGAAGGCAGAAGAATCAAAAGCGGAGCACCTATGGATGCGGTTGCACCCTTTATTATGCCCAGTAGAATCGGTGCTGCAAATTCATTTTCCGCATCAGTCAATGTAGAAAAATGTGAACAACTCCTGCGCCAGAAAAGATTAGAAGGCATGAAGGGTTTAGGTATGATACATATTTTTATGGCAGCATACATAAGAGTCGCTTCACAATGCCCCGGCATCAATCGATTTATCCGTGGACAACGTGTTTATGCACGCAAAAATATGGAAATCTGTATGGCAATCAAAAAGGAAATGTCTCTAAACGCCCCCGAAACAGTAGTGAAACTTGACGCCACCCCAACAGACACCTTGTATACAATATACGAAAATCTCACAAAGCTGTTAGAAGAAAATAAACAGGAGGGTGACCATAACAATATGGATACCGCAGCTCGTGTGCTGATGGCATTTCCCGCAATATTTCTTAAGTTTGTTGTGTGGTTTTTAAAGCTTTTGGACTATTTCGGTCTGCTTCCCCGCTGGCTCACAAAATTAAGCCCCTTCCACGGCTCACTTTTTATAACAAACATGGGTTCTTTAGGTATGCCTCCGATTTTCCATCATTTATATAACTTCGGAAACCTTCCTATATTTATAGCAATGGGTAAGAAACGCTCCGAATATGTTATGAATAAAGACGGCGAAGTGGAGCAAAAACGAATGATAGACTTCACCGTAATGTGCGACGAGAGGATTTGCGACGGACACTATTATGCCACCGCATTTAAAATGCTCAAAAGAGTTTTAGAAAACCCCGAACAGCTACTTGTTGCTCCAGAAAATGTAATAGAAGATATAAAATAAAAAAATCGCCCAACAGGGCGATTTTTTTATTTACAAAACTTTTCTATATAATCATTTATTGACTTATCTATTACCTCAACAGCAACATTTCGGTCACTTACCTCATTCACTGCCGTTGTTTTGTTCTCAAGATTTTTATATACAGTGAAGAAATGCTTCATTTCATCAAAAACATGACTGGGCAATTCGCTGATATCCTTGTACATATTGTAGTTAGGGTCACTAAAGGGTATTGCTATAATCTTTTCGTCGTTTCTGCCGTTGTCAATCATAGAAATCACGCCAATAGGATATGCACGCACCAAGGTCATAGGTTCGATTTGCTCAGAACATAAAAGCAACACGTCCAGCGGGTCATTATCATCACCATAGGTACGGGGTATAAAGCCGTAATTCGCAGGATAGTGAGTTGATGTGTGCAAAATTCTGTCCAGAATCAAATACCCTGACTCCTTGTCCAGTTCATATTTTTTCTTACTTCCTTTTGAAATCTCTATTACACAAATAAAATCATCTGCATTTATTCTTTTTGGCGAAATGTCGTGCCAGATGTTTGACATATAAACAACTCCTTAAGTTATGTTGCTATTATTGTACCACCAAAGATTGAAAAAATCAATTAAATATTTTTATTGCTATAGACTTTTTTGCAGAAATGAGCATGCAGTAACGGATGTCCGTTACTGCATGCTTTTCTATTTTAATTATTCACAACAAGGGTCTTCTTTTTGCTCAACCTTTTTTTTGGTTTTGTCAGGGTCAGTTTTATCTCCTAAACCTGTTGTTTCAGCAAATACAACATTTGATTTTGTCATATCAACTGCATCAGTAGGAACTATTATCTTTGCCGCCTTGCCGTCAGACATAGCAACCAAAGCTTCATATTTTTTAAGTTCTAAAACAGCAGCATCTACCCCTGCCTCCTTCAGAGCCGCAAGACCGTCTGCCTCTGCCTTTTTAGATAAATAAATTGCTTTTGCCTCACCCTCAGCTCTTGCAATTCTTGCATCTCTTTCTCCTTCAGCTGCAAGTATCATTGCCTGCTTATCACCCTCTGCACGGGTTATAGCTGCCGCTTTATGACCTTCAGCCTGAAGCATGGTTTCTCTCCTGTCGCGCTCCGCCTTAATCTGCTTTTCCATTGCATTTTGAATTTCAGTTGGCGGGATAATATTTTTCAATTCAACTCTATGAACCTTAATTCCCCATTTATCTGTAGCCTCATCTAAAATTGATGTCATCTTCCCGTTAATTGTATCTCTGGATGTAAGTGTGCCATCAAGCTCCAATTCGCCAACAATATTTCTCAGAGTTGTTGCAGCCAAATTTGATAAAGCAGAAATAGGATTAACCGCACCGTAAGCATACAATTTAGCATCATAAATCGCATAATAAATTACAGTATCTATCTGCATGGTTACGTTATCCTTTGTAATCACAGGCTGCGGCGGTGAATCAAGTACCTGCTCTTTTAGAGTAACCCTTTTTGAAATTCTCTCTATAAATGGTATCTTGATATGAATTCCCGCAGACCACGTCGTTCTGTATTTTCCCAAAAGCTCAACAACAAATTCGTGAGCTTGAGGAACGATTTTAATGTTCAGTATTAAAACAACCACAATAAGTAAAAACACTACTAAAACTCCCATAATCCATTACCTCCTATTTTAAATGTATTGCTGATATGACAAGAATATCCGTTTACTCAATATTCTTTACAAAAAGTATAACAAATAACATATTATTTGTCAATAAACGCAAAGGAAGTGCAAGCGAGCGAACGTTCTTAATTTTTCATTGATTTATTGTATTTAAATATTAAATAAGGAAGTATCAACAACCTCCATAAAACCAAAAAAACCATACAGATAATTTTAAGAGGAAGAATAACATATCTGAGCTTATGCGCATAATATGCCCTGCGTTCCATAATGATTACAGGTTTCCACTCTCCGCAACCCTCACACAAATCTAAATCTTTTGATATGATATATTTCTTTTCACTATCATTACTCTCATTTATTTTATTCCAACAATCCAAACAGAATTCTGCCATAAAAATCACCTCAATTATATTATAGGTCAATTTCACCATAATTTCAATAGGGAAATTTGACATAATATAATTGGTGATAGTATGAATAGATTAAAAGAACTTCGAATAGAAAAAGGTTATACACAAATAAAAATTCAGATGTTGACAGGCATTGACCAAAGCGATTATTCAAAACTGGAAAACGGAAAAAGATATTATACATTTGAACAATGCCGAAAGCTTGCCATAGCCCTTGATACAAGTATGGACTATTTAGCGCATTTAACTGATGAAAAAAGGCCATATCCGCAAAGTGCATCAAAAAAACGATAAAATAAAGTCAAGATAAGAAATAAAAAAAGAGTTACACCTTATGGTGTAGCTCTTTTTTAGAAAATGCAAATAATTTAGATGCCATCTTTTCTCAATCCAAATATACATTCATAAATAATTCGGGAGACTTCCTCAATGGTCTTTTCGCATCCGTCTTTTAACCATTCTGTTACAATAGCAGTTATTCCGTTTAGATAAAACATCATAGCATATTTTCTGTCGGCGATTGGATAATTGTATCTCTCTAAAATAGGATTAAATATATTTTCATAAAGTTTTTGAAACACATCATTAAAACCAAAAGAATCTGAATGTGATAGAACAGTTGTAAATACACAACTGTTTTCTTTAATGTATGACAAATACGGAAACAAATACTCATCTGATATAAAATTCAATTCATCAAGAGAGCTTTCTATAAGTTTTTTTGCTATACTCCTTCGTTCATCATCAAAATATGCCATGAATCCATCAAGCAGAAACCTTGCTGTTTCATTAAGCAAATCACCCATATTCTCATAATGCAAATAAAATGTAGAACGATTAACATTTGCCCTTTTACATATTTCGCTGACTGTTATATATTCAAAAGATTTTTCTTCGAGGAGAGATATAAGTGCCTTGTCCATCTTTTTAGCAGTATTGAAATATTTGCTTTCCGACTTGTTCAAAGTTCTCTCTCCTTTTCATTTTATTTTTCCTCGCTGATTTCACGAGCAAGTTCTACAATCTCGTAAGCATATTTTGATTTGCCTTTTTCAAGCATTCTTTTGTAAATAGGATAGTTAATTCCGCAAAGAACAAAACCTATAATGCCTATAACAATTCCTGCAATCATTGCAAGAGTCCCACTGCCGATTACCTGCATTGCAAAACTCATTCCCGTACCAACAATAAGGGATGAAATTATTCCAAAGGTGTATGTAAATATAGTCGCAGGGAGTTTTGCCTTTTTGTCAAGTTTCTTGAGAGCAACTATTTTTGAGTTATCCTTTGGGGCATAGTCTTTTGCGATTGCTTCTGCTAAAATTTTGTCTGTGTTCATCTTTAAATCCTCCTTTTTAATTTACACTTTAAGTATAAAGAAAATTAAGATTAAAATGAACAACATAATTCATAGTTTTTGTTGTTTTAAAAGCCTTTATGGCTATATATTATCACAAAATGCATCCGATTTCAATCAACAAAAAACAGAACGATATAGAATGTCATCTAAATCGTTCTGTTTTGGTGGCTCCCCGTGCTGGGCTTGAACCAGCGACATCATGATTAACAGTCATGCGCTCTACCGACTGAGCTAACGAGGAATATTATTCCGAGGAATATCATTGTTAACATTTGTAGTATATTCTCATTTTTAGAAAATATACAT
>JAFQJE010000002.1 GCA_017415145.1 Clostridia bacterium | reverse complement strand
GTTCTATGTTGAGATTGTATTTGAGCATTATCAAAATAACCATTGGAACAGTCCATATCAGATAGGAATTGTTATTTATTTTTGATAAGTCCAGTGTCCACATAGAGTAAAATACCAGAGTCAGACATAGACACATATACATATTTTTATCAAGGAAATTCAGGTTATAAAGATTTAAAACATCTCTTTTTTGTGTACCTTCTCTTATAAGCTCGTTTCTGCGTTTCCCGAAGCCAAGGAAGAAAGAACCCATTACCATTGTCAAGTAGAACCAGCTTGAAAGATCGATGCCTGTAATTGACGAACCATATGTTGCTCGCAGTAAAAATCCTATTGCAAGTATTGTAACATCAACTATCGGGATATTTTTAAGCTTTAAGCTGTAAGCAATGTTGATTACCAAATAGCTAAAAAGGATTATCCATGAGAATATACTCTTGTATACTAAAAAATTTAAACCAGTGGATAACAGTAACATAATTACTGCCGTAATGACAGCACTCTTTACAGTAACCCTTCCTGCGGCTATCGGGCGGAAACGTTTGGTTTGATGCAGTTTGTCTTTTTCGATGTCTTTTATATCGTTCATTATGTATATGAAAGATGATAAAAAAGAAAAAGAGAAAAATGCTAAAATTGCATCTGTCAATAAAGAAATGTCAAGAAGTTGTTTGCTGAAAATCAAAGGGAGAAAAATTATCAGGTTTTTTATGTAGTGTTTTAGACGGAGCATTTTTGCATAAGTAGCAATAGTTTTCATATATGAAATTCCTCCAAAAAAATCTTTAAAGACAAGTGTGTATTTTTATCAAAACACACACTTGCCTGATAATTAATGTTAACAATAATTATAGCACATTTTTTTAAAAATGTAAACACATTTATTCTATATACAAACTCAATGCATGTGCAACACCAGGGATTGATTCGCCTTGCTGTACTGCGGTAGGGCTCATTAATGCTCCTGTTGGAATAAAAAGTACACGTCGGAGGTTTTTCTTTTTCATTTCGGGGATAATATGAGCACACAGGATGAGTCCTGAGCAACCGCAGCCACTTCCACCTGCGTGTACATCCTGTGAATCATCAAAAATAAGCTCTCCGCAATCAAAGTAATTTTTACTGAGGTCGTATCCTTCTTTGTTCATTAAATCAATTACAATAGCTTTCCCAACACTTCCCAAATCACCTGTGAATATAGCATCGTAATAGTCAGGTTTTCTGCCTGTATCTTTAAAATGGGCAATAAGAGTATCCACTGCAGCAGGTGCCATAGCAGCTCCCATATTATTAGCGTCTTTTATGCCCTGATCTATAATTTTTCCTGTCGTTGCAGCTTCAATTCTTATGTCGCCGTCGTATTTATCAACAACTACGCAAGCAGAGCCTGTAACGGTCCATTGGGCGCTTGGAGGACGCTGACCGCCATACTCCAATGGAAAGCGAAATTGTCTTTCTGCAGAACAGAAATGACTTGATGTTACGGCACAGCATCTTGTGGCAAAACCGCCATCAACCATAATTGATGCCATTTTCATAGACAATCCCATAGTAGAGCAGGCTCCGAAAAGCCCGATAAAAGGAATACCGAAAATTCGCAGACCATAGGTGGTTCCTGTGCATTGATTGAGTAAGTCTCCTGCAAAAATATAGTCAATATCATCAGCGGTGAGACCTCCTTTGGAAAGAGCTGACAAAACGGCACTTTTTACAAATTTATTTTCTGCCTTTTCCCAACTGTCCTCGCCCCAATAGACATCTTCTACTGTTTTATCAAAGGCTTTTTTAAAAGGACCTTCGCTTTCTTTTTTGCCCGCAATTGAAGCGTAAGATTTTATATATGGACTGCTTTCAAAAAATATCGTTTGTTTTCCATTTCTTTTAAACATAAAAACACCTCTTACGTAGTTTTTGAATTGATGCAAAAAATATGCAAAAAAATAAGCTACGCAACTGCGTAGCTTATTTAAAAATTAATTTTATTTAAATCTTAAATCAACACCGGTTTGTGTTTCTTCGGGAGTTTCGCCAAACACATAGTCCTTGCCGGGGAGTATAGCGTTTAATACGATACCAGCAATTGAAGCAACTGCTAAAGCAGAAAGTGAAATTGTAACGCTGCCGATAGCAAAAGTTACGCCTGATAAACCTAATGCACAGACCAAGATGATAGCGGCAATAATTAAGTTACGGCTCTTTGTAAAGTCAACCCTGTTTTCAACAACGTTTCTGATACCTACTGCAGAAATCATTCCGTAAAGAACGAATGAAATACCACCGATAACAGCTGTAGGAATAACGTTAACAAGCGCTGCAAATTTAGGTGAGAAGGAGAGTATTACAGCAATAACAGCAGCAATTCTGATAACTCTGGGGTCATAAACTTTAGAGAGTGCCAATACACCTGTGTTTTCGCCATAGGTTGTATTTGCAGGACCGCCAAAGATTGCAGAAAGCGAAGTAGCTAAACCGTCGCCAAGTAATGTCCTGTGCAGACCGGGCTTTGCAATAAAGTTTTTACCTACTGTTGATGAGATAGCTGAAACATCGCCGATGTGTTCCATCATTGTAGCAAGTGAGATAGGAGCAATAGCAATAATTGAGCTTAAAATCATTGATGTATTTGACCAGTCGATGCCGCCAAATACTGTGCCTTTCCATTTAATGGGGAGACCTATCCAGGGAGCTGTTACTAACTGGTCAAGTGCTGAAACTGAGAATAACTGAAGCTTTTCGTTACCTGCAAGACAAATGTAGCCGTTTACTTCTACGCCCCAGATTAGAGCTAAAACTGCGGCAATTGCACATGAACCTAAAACGCCTATTAGGATAGGAATAATTTTTGCCATGCCTTTGCCCCAAATGTTAAATATGATAATTAAAGCAAGTGCAATGAAAGCAATGAGCCAGTTTGTGTTACAGTTATTAACAGCACTGCCTGCAAGGCCTAAACCGATAGCAACAATGATAGGACCTGTAACGATAGGCGGGAAGTATGCCATAACTTTTTTGATGCCTGCAATCTTAATCAAAAGAGCAAGTACCAAATAAACTAAACCTGCTACCGCAACACCAAGACATGCGTATGGGAGAAGTTCTGCATTTGTCATGCCATTAGCACCATCTAAGGGTGCAATTGCAGCATAACCGCCTAAGAATGCAAAGGATGAACCTAAAAATGCAGGTACTTCCATTTTTGTAAGGAAGAGGAACAACAATGTACCAAGACCTGCCATAAGAAGTGTTGTTGCAATGTCAAGACCTGTTAAGAGGGGAACCAAAACTGTAGCTCCGAACATTGCGAACATATGCTGAAAACCAAGAACCAACATTTTACCCTTACCAAGGGTACGAGCATCATAGATGCCGTCATTTGTAACGTTTGCCATAATAACTCTCCTTATATCAAATTAAATTTAAAAATAAAAGCCCTGTCGCAGGTGCGACAGGGCGAATTAACGCAAAAAAACCAATAAAACACATTCGTCTTGCCGATGACCTGCATCCGTACAAAGACTTTTTATTTCATTAAATTTATTCTACCATAACAAAAAAAGTTTGTAAATAGTTTTTTGTATTTATTTGTCGTTAATCTCTCAATTTATGTTTACCTATCAGGATATAACAATAATTCTGACTCTGCCGCCTGAAGTAATTGCTTTGTCCTGATAAAGATTTGCAGAATGATCTGATTTCATTTCGTTTAATTCATCAATGGTAAGCATTGTATATTCATATGATTTTTTCTGGTAAATCTGCACATTGTCTGCCATAGTATAGGTTTTCCCACCGACTGTAATTTCAGAGCCTGTGATACTTGAAATTTTACCTGTTGCGGCTTTTGGTAATGGAGATAAAGATGTAACACTTCTTCCGTCGGCTGATACTATTTTTACTGCCTGACCTGAAGAAACAGAAAATGCTTTATTCTGTGTAGAAACAGATGAAATATTGCCGTTTGAGATATATTCGTAGCTACCTGATACAGACATTGACGAAGAACTGCTTTTTGCACTTGTCAGTATGCCGTAAGTGTGCATGTCCCCTGTAATATCCTCTAATATAAGGGAATCTATCTCGCCATCAGAATTTTTGCTCGCGTAGAGAATTGTGCTTGAAGAAAGCGTGGTTCCGTTTAATCTCTGGGGGAAAACGGAAGCAACGGAGGATTTTTCGTATGAATTAGTAGTGCTTACCTCTATGATTTTTACATCAGGGGCAACGGTATCCGAGCCTAGCTTATGGACAGATGATGTCCAGGTGAATCTACCTGATATATTGTTATTTGTTACATTTGCAGATACTGTGGCAGTGCCGTTATTTAGCGTCACAAAAACAGCTCTGTTAAGCATGGAACTGTAATCCTTATTTGATATATATTCACATGCCTCACCGGATGGTAAAATCACTTTTACATAAGGTTTAGTAACTGTGGAACCTGATACAGTTGTCTGCTTGGCTCCTGCTTCTGTCAAAAAGCCGTAAACCTTATCTGATAATTGGGAATTTGTAGCAACATCTGCAATCTCTCCTGATTTTCCAAGGAGAAGAGTAACGGTATCACCCAGATTGAATGAACCGCTTGAAGAAAGCTTTGTAAATGCATCAACACCTTCAATGTTGTATGTGACACCCGAAACAGTAACAGATGTTGGAGCATCCTTGTTAGGTTTTGCATCCTCGTAAATACCTGTAACCTTTTTGGAGTATACAAGTGCTATATCAAGCTCCTTAAGGTAATACGCTATATCATTTGTCCGTACATCTGAAACCGATGATTTTACACCGTCGCGCATAACTGTGAGAGATGTGCTGTCAGTGCCGAATGATGTGTACCAGGTCGGTGACTTAACAGTTAATGGTCCTTGTGTTGAGCCTTTGGTGCATAAAATGTAGTCAATATCGCCGTTTGATTTGTAGCTGATTCTTAGTGTATCACCCATTTCAAGAGATGAAAGTGCAGAACTTGCCGAAACTTTGGCGGAATCCATGTAAAATACAGTGCTGTTGTTAACATCTACCTGAGAAAATGCTCCGTTTTTGTAGGTTACTATGCCGTTACCTAAGGCAGAATAAACCATGCGTACATCTGTACCTGATGAAACTATCCCCTGAGGAATAAAGGATACAACAGTATCTCCACCACGAAGTATAACACTTCCTCGTCTGCCTATCAGGGAAGTATTTAATGTATCGGCAAAGTTGTATGTACCCGCTGAAGTGTAGATTTTTCCCTCAGGCACGTTTGCGTCTTCTGCCGTTGTTGAAATTAAGACAACATCATCTATAATTGTTCTGTTAAAATCAGAGAGCAGTATTGCTTGAGAGTTTTTTTGTTTAGTATTTAAGGTGTTGTAAGCAATTGTGGCGATATCTCGTCTTGTAAGTTCATCGCCTATGGATTTTGGAACGTTATCTAAGATACCTAAATTTTTTGCAATACCTACCTGACTATCAGGCCACGAAGCACCGAAGTCTTCGTCAGTATAGCCTAAGACTCTTAAAAACATCGTAGCCGCTTCTTCGTATAACACTGTGTTGTTAGGGCGAAATGTTGCATCAAGATATCCTTTGCAAAGCCCGTTTTGTACGCCGACTGTCACGAAAGGTGCTGCCCAGTGCTTGTATGTCACGTCCGAAAAGGGCGAAGTTTTGCTGCCTGTAGCGACGCTATTACGGAAAACTGATGATGCTACTGCAATTTTTGTGCACTCAGCACGGGAAACAAGGTCATCATACCTCATATTTCCGTCAGGGTCCCCCTGCATGATTTTGAGTTCTGCAAGCATTGATGCAACGTTGTCTGAGTAAACGGGTGCAGCACTCACAGAAACGGAACTCAATACAAATGATATAATTATTAATGATAGTATTTTTTTCATTGTTTTTTCCTTTCTATTCAAAACGCAAAGCATCAATAGGGTTAAGATTTGCAGCATTCTTTGCAGGTAAGTACCCGAAAATAATACCGATAGCAACAGACACTGAAAAGGCAAGAGCAACTGCAAAAAATGAAGGAATAATAGTAATATCTAAGAGTTTGCCTGCAATTATCGACACCACTGCGCCGAATACTATTCCAAGTATCCCTCCTACGCCGCTGACTGTTGCAGCCTCAACCACAAATTGAGTCAATATATTTTTCTTCTTTGCGCCTAAGGATTTTCTTATGCCTATTTCACGTGTTCTTTCAGTAACGGTTACAAGCATTATATTCATAATACCTATACCGCCTACAAGAAGTGATATACCTGCAATACATACTAAAGCTGCCTTCATTGTGCCTATAATGCTGTTTAATTCATCAAGAATTTCCTGGGTGGCAATGATTTTATAAAAGTCGCTGCTTCCAAGTATTTCGGTTAATTCCTTTTGGAGCACAGATTTGGCTGTCTCTAAGTTGTTAGCATCTGCCATGGTTACAGTGTATGAGCCAATAGAACTGTTCCAGCTCATTTTTGAAGCAATTGTGTAGGGTATGTATATGCATTGGTCAGAAGAATTTTCTGATGAATCTGCTTTCTCTTCTAAAACTCCAACTATGGTAAAGGGTTCGCCGTTTATCTTAATAGTTTCGCCGAGTGCCTTACCACGCTCGAAGAAAGTCTGTTCGTAGTATGTTCCTATAACGCAGACTTTGAGCATTTTGTCAACATCTATAAACTGCAAGAATCTACCTTGTTCTGTTGTCAGTTGGTTTATTTTATCATAGGTTTCGTCAATGCCAGTAACTGTTGAACGTTCGTTTTCCGAAGAAATATTAGATTTTACCGTGGCGTTTAATGTAATGTTTGGTGTGCAGTAGGTAAATAATTCAGGGTTTTCATCGATTATTTTGTACATATCCTCAGGCTCTACATATCTTGTACTGCCACGGGAGGTAATTGAAACAGTTATGTTGTTCATACCGAAATTCTCAAAAGCATCTGTTACCTGTCCTGTAACGCCGTCCATGATGCTTACAAGAATAATTACTGCACCAACACCAATGATAATACCGAGCATAGTAAGAAATGAGCGGAGCTTGTTAGACATAATGCTTTCGAAGGCGAGCTTTACTGTTTTTGTAAATTTCATACTGTCGCCTCCTTCTGTGTGAGAACTGTGGAGCGAATTATTGCATCGTTTGAGGGGGGACCGTCGTATGTAATTTTTCCGTCATATATCCTGATTACACGTTTAGCACGGGCAGCAATTGAGTTGTCGTGAGTAATTAAAATTATGGTATTTCCCTGTGAATTCAAGGTTATTAAAAATTCTATAACCTCAGCACTTGTCTTTGAATCCAGAGCACCTGTCGGCTCGTCGGCGAGTATCACCGAGGGGGAGCCTGCCAATGCTCTTGCAATAGACGCTCTTTGTTGCTGACCGCCCGACAGCTGTGAGGGCTTGTGGTGGTATTTATCAGCAATGCCCACCCGCTCGAGAGCTTCCATGGCACGCTCGTTTTGCTCTGATTCTTTTAGTCCCTTATACATTAGGGGGAGCTTTACATTGTCTAAAATATTGAGCTTTGGAAGCAGATTATATTGCTGAAATATAAATCCTAAGGTTTTGTTCCTTATTTCTGCCTGTTCATCGTCGGTTAATTTGCTCACATCTGTTCCTTTTAGAAGGTATGTGCCCTCAGTTGGTACATCAAGGCACCCGATAATGTTCATACAGGTGGATTTGCCGCTACCTGACTGACCGATAATAACCACAAACTCTCCTTCGAAAACAGAAAAAGAAACGCCGTCTAAGGCACGAACTTCTGAATCACCCATTTTATATATTTTATAAATGTTCTCGAATTCTACTAAAGGTTTTTTGTCCATATCAACGCATACCTCCGGACATTCCTCCGCTTTGTCGGCTGTTGCCCATACCGCCTGACGGCATATCACCAGATGGCATACCTCCTGAGGGCATTCCGCTACCCATCATATTTCCGTGCATAGCACCCATCATACCGAACATACTGGAGTTGGTAGCAGCAGCCTGAATCTGCGGTGTGTAGACAATGTCGCCTTCCATAAGACCTGATTTTATCTCGATATATTGGTTGTTATATACACCAGTTTCCACTTTTACTGATTTATAACCTTCGGGTGCTTTATCATTTTCTTCTGTTTTTTCCCCTTTTACATAGACAATACCGCCGCGATTTACTGCAGTGACGGGAACGGCAAGAACTCCTTTTGCCTGTGAGGTGGTTATTTCTACATCAATATTCATTCCGGGGAGCAAGTCCTCGTCAAAATCGGTTATTACGATAGTAACGGGATAGGTTGTAACACCGCCTGAAGTTGTTCCGTTTATGGAAACATTAGAAACCTCACCATGATAAATTCGCCCTTCTACTGCATCAGATGTAATAATAACACTCTGACCGATTTCTACATTTTTGATATCAAGTTCATCTACTGACAGTTCACACTCCAAACTTGACATATCATAGATTACTGCCATTTCGGTTGACATGTTTGAGTTGTCGAGCTTATCGCCTGACTTTATGTTTTTCATAACAACAGTTCCTGAAATGGGAGCAGTTATGGTGTAGTCGTCAAGTCTGTCCTGAGCGTTTTGCTTTGACAGAGCAGAGGAACGAAGTGAAAGTGAGGAAGATGTAAGAGTATCTTCAACTGCATCTGAATCTATGTGAACTAATCTTGTACCATAAGACACCTTATCGCCCTCTAATACATAAACCTCGTCAATATCTCCCGAGGCTTCGGCTACAATAGTCTTTTCTGCTGCGTACTCAAAAGTACCTGAACCGGTGCAGGCAAAACCGTTTACCTCTGCAGTTCCGGATTCTGTGTCCATTAACACACCCGGATTTTTAACGCTTATTTTTACTTTTCTTACTTTTGTATTTCCTGCTGCAGCAAAACCTGATGAGCTAACATCTGTAACTGTACCTGCAAGAATTTCACCGTTTGACGATACTCTGACAGAAGCCGCATCTCCGCGGGAGAAGTTCTCCGCATCTGCATCATTAAAGGTAACTGTAAGGTTAAGTGTGGAGTCGTCATAAATATCTGCAATTTTTGAGCCTTGAGAAACAGAGTCGCCGCGTTTTACGTACAGATTTTTAACTGTACCTGAAATTTTTGACTTTACAGTAAGATTTGCGTAATTTTCTGCTGCTTTATTATAATCTATTTGAGAACGCTGATAGGAAATATCGGCATTTTCTATGGAAGTCTGAGCATCTGATGCATCAATTTCATAAAGAACATCACCTTCGTTTACTATATCGCCCTGCTCAAAATTTGCACTCAACACATCACCCGAAACAAGAGCAGTGATAGAATACTGGTCCTTAGGCATAACTACGGCAGAACCTGTGACAGAAGATGTGATGTCACGCTTTTCCACAGTTGTATCTATGGCAATTGTTGACATTGCTTCCTTTGCGTTGTTGTTCTTAATAGCGGAAACAACACCTACACCGATTGCAACTACAATTAAAATGGCGACTGCCGCCTGCCACTTTTTTATTTTTTTAAGGTCAGAGAAGTGAAAGTTTTTTATTTTATGTATCAGTTTTTTTGAGATTTCTTTGAGATTAAGTTTCATTGCATTTTTCCTTTCATAATTGCTTATTATAATTATAATAACACAAAATTAAGTCAACACTATGAATAAAATGTGAATTTTATATTCTATCAACACAAAAAAACAAATTAAAATACTTTTCTTTTTAGATATATTTTGATATACTGAATTTAAAGGAAGTGTACTTATGACCAACAAAAAGCTTATTGTAATATTTACTTGCGTTTTCTTTGCTTTTATAATTTTAGCAATAATTCTCAGTAACATTCAGCCCGACGAGAGAATTGCTGTTGTTACAGTAGATGGCAAGGTTTACAAGGAGGTGGATTTGTCTGTTGATGATACCTTTGTGGTTGAAACGAGTAAGGGTACAAATGAAGTACGTATAAAAGACAATGCAATATATGTAGAAGAGGCGAGTTGCCCCGATAAGCTTTGCGTAAGACACGGCAAACTCAACAATAAGTACGATTCTATCGTATGCCTGCCCAACAAGGTTGTCATAGAGTACAAAACTGCACCAGATATAGATGCAGTTGTCGGGAGGTAATCCATGAAGCTTAAAAAAATGATGCACATTTCTATTTTATCAGGATTGTCACTTATAATATATGTTATAGAAAGTCAGATACCACCGATAGTTCCCGTTGCGGGAGTAAAGCTTGGTCTTGCAAATGCGGTAACTCTTTATGCTAAGGTAACAATGGGTGCAAGGTCGGCTCTTTTAGTTTTATTGATGAAAATATTTTTGGGAAATCTTTTTACGGGGACTGCGGTGTCTTTATTTTATAGCCTTTGCGGCGGAATATTGTGCTTTATGGCAGAAATAATAATGTTTAGATTGGTTGACGACATAAAACAGATGTGGGCGGTATCTATAACGGGAGCAATATTTCACAATATAGGACAGGTAATAGCGGCGACTGTGCTGATGGGTACAGATAAAATAATGTGGTACCTGACTGTGCTCATACCTGTGGGTATTATTACAGGTACATTTACAGGGCTGGTTGCAACATATACATTAAGAGCGATGACAAACAAGAGGTAATTTATGAAAAGGATATTGGTTTTGCTTTTGTGCTGCGTAATTTTAACCTCATGCACGGGAAAAGATACAAAGCATGAGCGTACTATTTTTTCTATGGATACACAGATAGAATTGGCAGTCTATGGTTCTGATGGGGAAAAAGTTTTGGACAAAGCAGAAGAGGAAATAAAAAGAATAAACGAAAAATACTCAGTTGTAAATCTGGAAAAAAGTATATTGGCTCAGGATGGAGAAACTGTGGCGTTGATAGATGCTGCAGAAAAAATCAAGAAGGACACAAATGGTGCATTTGATATAAATATTGCACCTGTCATGAGAATATGGGGATTTTACTCAGAGGAATTTGGCAAAAAAAATCACAGAGTTCCTACCCAAAGCGAGATTAATGAAGCGCTTGATGCTGCAAGTGAGGGAATGTATTTTGATTTTGGAGGTATAGCGAAAGGTTATTGTGCTGACAAACTTTCGTGGCTTTTGCGCAGCGGAGGCGTTGAGTCTGCAGTTCTGTCTTTAGGCGGTAATGTTGCACTCATAGGTTCAAAGCCTGACGGAACTCCATGGACAGTAGGAATAAAGAGTCCCTTTGATGACGGGCTATATGCAACAGTAAAAGTTCAGGATACAATGGTTGTAACATCAGGGGATTATGTGAGATATTTTGAAGAAAACGGCAAAAAATATCATCACATTATAAATCCTGCAACAGGGTATCCTGCAGAAAGTGATTTAACATCAGTCACCATAATATCCAATAGCGGAGCAACGGCTGATGCTTTGTCTACGGCACTCTTTGTGATGGGGAAGGACAAAGCGATAGAATACTGGCGTAACAATGGAGAGTTTGAGCTTATATTGATAACTAAAGATGGCACAATACATAGCACCGAGGGAGTAGATATTCAAACAGAACATAAGATAAAAAAAATAAAAGAGCAGTGATTTTAAACCAATCACTGCTCTTTTATTATTAGTTTTTATTTATTCTTTTTGTAGAAAGGAATGCTAAGAAGCATTATAACGCCGCCGATAATCAAGAATGCAATTGTGGGTGTCCAACCGTGTGAAACCACAAGTGCAACTACCATAAATAAGCAACCCAAAATACTGAGTGTGGGAACTACGAATCTCTTTACAGGATGTAAATCCTTTTCCTTTTTCATCATCATAACGAAGATGGGGATATAAAGTGCGTAAATTGATACGATTGATAATTCTGATGAGTCAAATGCTAGGGGTCCAAACCAGTTATCTGTAAGGTTAGCACCATAGAAGAACATGAGCCAGAGTGCAGCCAGTAACAAACCGATTACTGATGAGTTTGTAGGCATATTTGTATGCTCGTCAAGTTTACCAAACATTTCAGGCTTAGGACCTGTGCCACGTGCTGAAAGTGAGTAGATGCTTCTTGTTGTTGCAACCATAAGGCCGTTTAATGTACCGAGACATGAGATAACAACTACAACCATTAAGGCTGTGCCGCCAAATGAACCGAAGAGGTTAGAGAATGCAAGTTTAACACCTGCTTCGCCCTGTTCGATTAGTGCAGCATTTGTAGCGCCACCTGCAAGACCTGTGTAGTAAAGTATGTAAACTACGATAACGATAATCATACCGAGTGTCAGCGCTATGGGAAGATTCTTCTTGGGGTTTTTGAGCTCGGCATTGATACTTGTCGCAATAATCCAGCCGTCATAAGCAAATGCACAAGCTGCAACTGCAGTGAAGAGTGCAACGCCATATCCACCTTCAGGAACGATATTAGCTGTTGCAAAGTTTTCAACTGTAAGACCGTTTGAAAGACCGGAAATAAGACCTACAACCGCGGTTAAAAGTAAGGGAATGAGCTTAATAATTGTTGTTGAAACCTGGAACTTACCTGCAATAATGGGTGAAAGTGTGTTGAGTGCATAAAAAGCAACCATAAACACAAAAGCAATAACCATTACCTGAGGACCAACAATATCAAAACCAAAAAGTACACCTGCATAGCGGGCAGACACCCAAGCTAGAACAGATGTTAAGCTGGGGTAGTAGATGAAAGCCATAAACCAACCCATGAAGTATGCATACTTTTTGCCTACTGCATTTTCTGCATAGTCAACGATTCCGTTAACTTTTAAGTAACGTGTAGCTAAAATCGCAAATGTGTAAGCACACACCAAAACGATTAAGCCACCTAAAATCCAGGCACCGATACCTAAAGGAAGGTTTCCGCCTGTTGCAGAAAGAACTTTTTCTGCTTTAAAGAATACACCGCTACCAATAACGATGCCCACTACCATTGCGATAGCAGTAAGAAGGCCATATTTTTGTTTTAACTCTTGCATAATATTTCTCCAATCTTTAATTAAAGTAGTGTACCACCATTATTATAATATCATAAAAGAAAAAACAGGTCAAGAAATTATAACCATCTTTTTTTGTAAATAACTGCCATTTCGACTTTTTTATCGGGGATTTTCCTTTTTTGCACACTTTTTTGTCGAAGGTTTGTAATTGAATTGTAACATAAGATACTATATAATGTGTACTGTCAACAAGTTAAACACAAAATATCAAAGGGAGTAAGTAAATGAGCAACAGAAAAACCGTAAGGAAAGTGGTAGTCAATATCACTGAAGAAGAAAAGAGGAACTTTATTTTAGAGTACAGTATTCTTGAAAAAGAAGTTTATATTGAGGGGGCGTCTGCCGCAACCTATGGTATAGAAGTCTTGAAAAAAGAAAAAACAGACATTGGAACGCTAAGGGTGGAATACAGGAAAATATTTGACATATTCTGCACCGAGCAGGAAGCAACAATTGCCATAAATCTTATGGCAGATAACACAGTAACACCTGTATCCTGTCACGATATAATCGAACAGCTGATAGGAACAGATGAAATTGAATGTGAAGAGTACGAAGTAATTGCAGTATGACAAAAACACCGCCAGAGAAACTGGCGGTGTTTTTGTCATATTGGGAACCTTTGTCCAATATAATATTCTAGACACCTATGAGGAGGGACTTATATGAAAAACGAAGTTTATTATCCCGTGGAAAGAATACGTACAAGCACTGCAAATAAAAGTACAAAAATTCCTTTTGCAAAGACATTTAAAACTCAAATGTTTATATGTATTCTGTTGGTTTTAGCATTGGGAATAATAAGTGTTACATCTGACGGAAAATTTGAAAAAACAAAAAATACTGTAAAACTTGTATTGACGCAGAATACAGATATAGTTGGTCAGTTCAACAAAATAAAATCAATGTTTACGCCGGAAAAAAGTATAGACAATATGTCGCCTGTGGCGGAGTTTGTTAACCCAGCACCTGATGGTATTATTTCGGCAGGTTTTGGAGTTCAGGATGCAAACAACAGCGGATTTCACTATGGAGTAGATATAAAAATGAACTCACAAAAGAACATTCTTGCTGCAGCTTCAGGAGAAGTTACAGAAATTGCAACAAATGAAGAGATGGGTACGTATATTATTATAAAGCACAGTGATGAAATATTTACAACGTATGCTCACTTGGGAGAGATACTGCCTGATGTGGGTGAGGCAGTGGAGGGCGGTAAAGCAATCGCCAGAGTAAATGATACGGACAATACATTTTACTTTGAAATAAGACGGAATGATACATATTTAGACCCTACTGAATTTATTGACTTCGGTGAGAAAAAATGATAAGAATTACAAAATTTTTATATATCCATATACTTCTTGCACCAATGTTGATTTTAGCTTTTGTATTAAAAAGTCAGACTACCTTTTTTATATGCTTTGGTGTTGTGCTGGTGCATGAGCTGTTTCATTTGTTTTCGGCATTGATTATGAGTGTTAGGGTAAAGTCAATAATTATTTTACCCTTTGGAATGACTTTGCGTCTTGATGAGAGAGTAATAAGATGCCCCAAAAAAGAGATACTTATTGCTGCAGCAGGGCCTGTATCTAATGTACTGATGCTTATTTGTGCAGAGTATGTGTTAAAAACTCAGGGAGGCAATCTTAACCTTTTGATATTTACTGTTGCAAACTGGTCGGTACTGTTGTTAAATTTAATACCTGTGCCACCATTGGATGGAGGAAGAATTTTACGGGCGGTCGCAATACACCGCTCGGGTCTTGTTGCGGCAAGTCGTAGTATGTATAAAATTTCGCGTATTTTTGCGGTGATTATTTGTTCTTTGGGAGTTGTTTTAATGATAATTTCAAAATCAAATCCAAGTCTTTGTGTAATAGGTGCTTTTTTGATATTTTCACTTGTGGAAGAAAAAAGAAATACAGAAATTTTAATAGCCTCAGAGTTAATAAGGGAAAAAGAAAAATTTCGCGACAAAAATCTTATTCCCAGTGACATTATTACCGTAAAGGAAAACACCCCTGCTGCTCACGTTATAAGAAAGCTTAATCTGAGCACCTTTTATGTTGTGTACGTAGTGGATGAAAATATGAAAATAATAAAAACCGCAACGGAAAGTGATTTTATCCGTGCGGTTAAGAAATACGGCTATTCAGTTTGTGCCGCAAAAGTTTAGTTAATAAGAATGAATAATAAGGCCAAAAATAAAAGTTTATCCCGACAACCTGTGAGATAAAGTACTGCAAGCAGACCTAAAATCAAAGTTTTGTCCTTATCAATTTTAGGTGATAAGTCTTGCTCTTTTTTAACGCAGGGGACTTCATTATACTCTACATGTGGTTTAGGTTCACGTCTTACAGGTGTTGTGAAATTGTTTTTTGAATTGTAATAATTTGTAACCATTATATCAGTTTTTCACCACCTAATTTTTCAGCAATACGGGCGAGCTTTAGAAGTTGCACCGCACGGTCTACCTTACCTCTTTTATCGTCAGACAAAAAAGGTTTTAAATCGTTTAAGAGCCTTGCGCGTTCATCTTCTTGATTTAATTCGGAAAAAACGCTGCCAAGCTTCATTATCATATCAAGGTCTAAAGGGTTTTCCTGAGATGGCGGGGAAGGGGGAGTGTCCTCGACATCATCTGTAGAAATCAATGACAAAATCTCAGACAAACCGCTCATCAAATCCTTTTCTTCTGACATTTTACCACCTCTTAAAAAAGTTTTTTCAATTGCTGAAGAACTTCGGGATTATTTTTGATTTCTGTCAGCAATTTGTTAATGTCTACGTTTTTTAATTTTTCCTGAATTTCAGGATTTTCTGCAAGCTTTGCTAATTTGTCCTTGTCGATGCTTTTAAATAATGAATCCAGATTCATAGTACCACTCCTTTTGATACATTATATGCGACCATTTCTCACTTCTTGACAAACAAATTCATATAATGCATAGAAAGAAGGGAAGTTATGATATATTTAGATAATGCGGCGACAAGCTTTATAAAACCCGAAGGCGTTGTAAAAGCCGTATGCGAAACAACTTATAAAAATAGTGCAAATGCAGGCAGAGGTGGATATAGTGCTGCTATAAAGTCCTCTGAAATTTTGTACGAAACGAGAGAAAAACTGGCAAGAGTTTTCGGGATTAATAATCCTGAAAGAATTGTATTTTGTAAAAACACCACAGAGGCACTGAATTTTGGAATAAAGGGAGTAATGCATAAAGGTGGTCATATAATCACTACATCAATGGAGCATAATTCCGTAATAAGACCCATAAAAGCTTTGGAGCAAAACGGAGTTTTTTGCTTTGTTTTGCAAGGAGATAAGGATGGCAATATAGATGTAGAAAAACTTGAAAAAATGATAAAACCACAGACAAAGATGATAATAATGACGCACTCGTCTAATGTGTGTGGAAATATTTATAATATAGAAAAAGCGGCAGAAATTGCCCATAAACACAGAGTGCTTTTTATGGTTGATGCGGCACAAAGTGCGGGGAGCATCCCTGTTTTTGCCAAGAATATAGATTTGCTTGCATTTCCGGGGCACAAAGGTTTATTAGGTCCTATGGGTACAGGAGGACTGTATGTAAGAGAGGGTGTAAATATAAAACCGCTAACCGAAGGAGGCACAGGCAGTCTGTCAGAAAGTCTTTTGCAGCCTGATTTTTTTCCTGATATGTTAGAAAGTGGAACGCAAAATGTACCTGCCATTGCAGGGCTTGGTGCGGCATGTGATTTTCTGCTGAAAAATGGAATACAAAATATTCATAATTATGAAAAGGAATTGCGGGAACGTTTTGAGGAAAAAGTTTTGAATATGGAAAATATTAAAGTTTATGGTGGTAATCATAAAACGGCAATTACAGCTATGAATATAAAAGGTGCCGATTGTATTGAAGTAGCGCAGAGATTGGCTGATGATTATGGTATATGTGTACGTTCAGGACTTCATTGTGCAATACTTGCACATAAGACATTGGGGATACAGAATACAGGTTGCGTGCGATTCAGTTTTGGTTATTTCAATACACCCAAAGAAATAGATGCAGCAGCGGACGCAGTTTATAAAATATCAAAAGATTTACAGAAATGTCAGAATTAAACCGTTGACTTTAGTTAATAATAGTGGTAGAATTAACGGTGCACAATAGTCATCGGCAGATAGTTTGACTCTTCGATGACTAAATATGGGGATGCAACGGTTTCGACGGGAAGAGCGAACACTTAAGAGCGGGTAGTGGTGCGGAGCCACTTTAAAATCCGTATTTTTAAATATAATCGACAATAACAGATTAGCTTACGCTGCCTAATTGATGGCGGCTGCTCTTTAACCGATTACCGCACCGGTTAAAAGGGTATCATTTAAGCGGTGAACGTGAGCAATCAAAGCTTTGCGATTGCCATGACCTATGAAGCTACCAAACTGTCAGGTTTGTTTGTGAACCGGACAGGGCGGGAACTTTAATCACAAACTGCACCCGGAGTGCTTGGGTCGGAACTTTTTTCGGACACGGGTTCGACTCCCGTCATCTCCACCAATAAACAAAGCCACGCTATTAAGCGTGGCTTTGTTTATTGTACAAGGCATGAGACGACTGTCTCCCGTCATCTCCGCTAATAAAACAAAACATAAAAAAATAAAAGCCACATATTAGTCTTTCATTTTTTGAAAAATTGTGATACAATTATATAAATCCATAAAAGGAGGATTTATTATGGACGTTACAAAATACGGTGTAGGCTATTTTCCGCCAAAGGATATTACATACGACTGGGTAACAAAAGACCATATTGAAAAAGCACCCCATTGGTGCAGTGTGGACCTTCGTGACGGAAACCAGAGCCTTATTATCCCCATGAATTTAGAAGAGAAAATAGAGTTTTATAAATTGTTATTATCTGTAGGCTTTAAAGAAATCGAAGTTGGTTTTCCTGCAGCCTCTGAAACAGAGTACGAATTTTTGAGAACCCTTATTGATAATAATATGATTCCTGATGATGTTACTGTTCAGGTGCTGACACAATGCCGTGAACACATCATAAGGAAAACGTTTGATGCGTGTAGTGGTGCACCAAATGCTATAATTCATTTTTATAATTCTGTAAGTGTAGCACAGCGTGAGCAAGTGTTCCAAAAGACCAAGGAAGAAATTAAAAAAATTGCAGTAGAAGGTGCTGCTCTTGTTAAAAAGCTTGCAGCAGAGTATGAGGGAAATTTCAGATTTGAATATTCTCCCGAAAGCTTTACAGGTGCAGAACCTGAGTATGCATTAGAGGTTTGTAATGCAGTTTTGGATGTTTTAGAACCCTCAGAGACAAACAACGTTATCATAAATCTTCCTGTAACTGTTGAAATGAGTTTGCCTCACGTTTATGCATCGCAAGTGGAATATATGGATAAAAACTTAAAATATCGTGAACACGTAACTATAAGCCTTCATCCTCATAATGACAGAGGGACAGGTGTGGCTGATACTGAGCTTGCGTTACTCGCCGGTGCTCAGCGTGTTGAGGGAACACTTTTTGGTAATGGTGAGAGAACAGGCAACGTGGATATTATTACCCTTGCTATGAATATGTACTCCCATGGTGTAGACCCTGGACTTGATTTTTCTGATATGCCATCAATTGTGAAAACATACGAAAAATGTACAAGAATGCACGTTCACGACCGCTCACCTTATGCAGGGGCACTTGTATTTGCGGCATTTTCAGGCAGCCATCAGGATGCTATTGCAAAGGGCATGAAATGGCGCGAGGAAAAAGATTTGCATTCATGGTGCGTGCCCTATATTCCTGTTGACCCGACAGATATTAACAGAACATACGATTCAGATGTAATAAGAGTAAATTCACAAAGCGGCAAAGGTGGTATTGGGTATCTCCTGGAGCAGACCTACGGATACGATTTGCCCTCTGCTATGCGTGAACATTTCAGTTATAGTTGTAAGAGCGTTTCTGACCACGAACACAGAGAGCTTATGGTGGCAGATATATTGGACGTATTCAAATCAAGCTACTTTGCAGAAAGCCCTGTTTCAATAGCAGAAATCCACTTTAAGCAGGCAGACAGTACTGTTGAGGCATATATTACTTTCTCGCGTGATGGAATTGAGACAACCGTAAAATCAGATGGTAACGGTTCTTTGGACGCAGTAAGTAACGCACTGAAAAAATATACAGGTTCGAACTTCAAACTGTCAGTATATAAAGAACACAGTATGCAGGGGCATGGCTCAAAGAGTGAAGCTGCAGCATATATCGGTATTGAGGATGAAAAAGGTACTATGTACTGGGGAGCAGGGGTGCACACCGACATTATCAAGGCCTCATCTCATGCATTACTTGCAGCATACAATAACATGGTAAAGGAGTGAGTACTATGGGAATGACGATGACCCAAAAAATCTTAGCTGCTCATGCGGGGTTAGACAGTGTAACAGCAGGACAATTGATAAGTGCAAATCTTGATATTGTACTGGGCAACGACATAACAACTCCTGTTGCTATCAACGAATTTAATAAAGCTGGTTTTACTGAAGTTTTTGATAAGGATAAAATAGCGGTGGTATTAGACCACTTTGTTCCAAATAAAGATATAAAGGCGGCAGAGCAGTCAAAACAATGCCGTGAGTTTTCCTGTTCTCATTGTATAAGTCATTTTTACGATGTAGGAAAGATGGGAATTGAGCATGCTCTTCTACCTGAACAGGGAATTGTTACCGCAGGGGACTGCATAATTGGTGCTGACAGTCACACCTGTACATATGGTGCACTTGGTGCATTTTCAACAGGTGTAGGCAGTACCGATATGGCGGCGGCTATGGCGACAGGTAAAGCATGGTTCCGCGTGCCATCTGCAATTAAGTTTGTACTTACAGGTAAGCTTTCCAAAAACTGCAGCGGAAAAGACGTGATACTATCAATCATCGGTAAAATCGGTGTTGATGGTGCACTTTACCGCAGTATGGAATTTACAGGGGATGGTGTTAAGACCTTGTCTATGGATGACAGACTATGTATCTGCAATATGGCAATAGAAGCGGGTGCAAAAAACGGCATATTCCCTGTGGATGACATAACACGCGTGTACATGAAGGGCAGATGCGAACGTACGCCTATAGAATTTGTTGCGGATGAAGATGCAGTATATGATGAGGTAATAGAGATTAATCTGTCAGAGATTGTTCCAACAGTAAGTTGCCCGCATCTTCCTGAAAACACCCATCCTGCAAAAGAATTATCAGATATTAAAATTGACCAGGTGGTAATTGGCAGCTGTACCAACGGCAGGATGGAAGATATGGAGGCAGCATTCAAGATTTTAAAGGACAAAAAAGTGGCGTCGGGTGTTCGCTGCATTATAATTCCTGCAACACAGGCCATTTATCGTGAATGTATTGTACGTGGATATACCACTGCATTTATTGATGCAGGTGCAGTAGTTTCAACTCCTACCTGTGGGCCATGTCTTGGTGGATATATGGGGATACTCGCTGAGGGTGAGAAGTGTATTTCCACTACAAACAGAAACTTTGTAGGCAGAATGGGACACCCCAAAAGTGAGGTTTATTTAGCATCTCCTTTAACTGCTGCTGCAAGTGCTGTAACAGGATACATTACATCCCCTGGGGAGGTAGAGTAATGAACACACAAGGAAAAGTTTTTAAATACCCTGACAATGTTGACACAGATGTAATAATTCCTGCAAGATATTTAAATACATCTGATGCGAAAGAACTTTCAAAACACTGTATGGAAGATATTGATGAAACATTTGTAGAAAAAGTTGCAGCAGGCGATATTATAGTTGCAGGACTAAACTTCGGTTGCGGCTCATCCCGTGAACACGCACCGCTGGTTATAAAGACATGTGGAGTAGGATGCGTCATTGCAAAGAGCTTTGCACGGATTTTTTACAGAAATGCTATAAATATAGGTTTACCTATTTTAGAATGTTCGGAGGCGGCAGATGAAATCAATGCCAATGATAAGGTCAGTGTTGACTTTAATACGGGTGTTATTACAAATCACACATCGGGAAAAACCTATCAGGCACAGCCGTTCCCTGAATTTATACAAAATATTATAAAATCAGGCGGTCTTTTGGCATCACTTAAAGAGGTGGAATAATGGAAAAGAACATAGCGGTTATACGCGGTGACGGTATAGGCCCTGAAATCGTGAGAGAAGCACTTTTGGTGCTTGATAAAATTTGCGATATATATGGTCACAAATTTAATTATACAGAAGTGAAAATGGGTGGTTGTGCCATTGATGAGTTTGGCGAACCCTTACCTGATTCAGAACTTTCTAAGTGTATTGCATCAGACAGTGTACTGCTTGGTGCAGTGGGAGGTAGCAAATGGGACACAGTACCAGGACATTTACGGCCTGAAAAAGGGCTACTAAAGCTTCGTTCGGGGATGGGAGTGTATTCTAATAACCGCCCTGCAAAAATCTGGCCACAGCTCGCTTCTGCCTCTCCTTTAAAAACTGAAATAGTGGAAAAGGGCATAGACTTTATAATTGTCCGTGAGCTTATTGGCGGTATATATTTCGGCAAGCACGAAACTTACGATGAAAATGGAGAAAAAAAGGCGGTTGACGAGCTTGTTTACCGTGAGAGTGAAATCGAACGTATAGGAAGAATTGGCTTTGAAACAGCACAAAAGAGAAATAAAAAGCTCTGTTCAGTAGAAAAGAGCAATGTGCTTGACTCAAGCCGCCTGTGGAAAGATGTAATGCACAGGATAGCGGCAGACTACCCCGATGTAGAGCTTACTGATATGCTGGTTGACAACTGCGCAATGCAGATTGTAAAGGACCCATCGCAGTTTGATGTAATTGTTACAGAGAATATGTTTGGCGATATTTTATCAGACGAGGCATCACAGATTACAGGCTCTATCGGTATGATACCATCATCAAGCTTAGGTGCAACATCCTGCGGACTATATGAACCCATACACGGCTCAGCTCCTGACATTGCTGGCAAGGATTTGGCAAACCCGATCGGCACAATCCTTTCTGCTGCTATGATGTTAAGGTTTAGTTTTGATATGGTGGAAGAGGCAGACGCAATAGAAAAAGCAGTATCGAAAACATTAGACAAGGGTTATCGTACACAGGATATTAAGACAAAAGGTGCAACGGACTTAATAAGAGTAGGTTGCCGCGAAATGGGTCAGTTGATAATAGATAATATAAAATAAAAAAAGGACACCGTAAGGTGTCCTTAAATTTTTCGCTTAGTTTTCTTTCTTAGCCTTTTCTACAAAGAATATGCTGAGCAGTAATGCAACTGCATAAAGTGCGATTGTAACATATAAAACTGTCTGATAGCCGATGGGGTTATAAGCTGCCTCAGGAGTACCGAAATGGGATACAATCCAGGATGCCATCTGGTTACCCGTTAAACCTGCAAAGCCCCAGGCAGATAATGTAATACCGTGAATTGCACTGATGTTGCTCATGCCGTAGTGGTCAGAAAGTAATGTGGGAACGTTTGAAAAACCGCCACCGTAACCTGCATTTACCATCATAACAAGTGCAATAACGATAGCTATTAAAACTGTGTTTCCTGCACCATTTGCAATACCGCCGGTTAATATTACGATACCAGTTAAAACAATAGAAATAATGAATATGAGCTTGTATATTGTATTTCTATCCTTTAATTTATCAGCCCATGCAGAAAAACCAAGTCTGCCGCCTGCGTTAAATATAGCAGAAACTGTTGACAGAATTCCTACAGCACCTGCAAGACCTAAGCACTTGAAAATCATTTTTTCCTGAGAAATAAGTGCAAGACCGCAGGTAATGTTTATGTAAAACATAAGCCAGATACCAATGTAGTTTGTGATTTTCTTTGTTTTTAGTACATCTAAAATCTTAGGTGATTTTTCATTACCCTGAGGCTCGTGCCAGTCATCAGGCTTTTTGAGTAAGAGATGACCAACAAACATCATAACAAAGTAAACGCAAGCCAAGATTAAAAACATCATCCAGATTCCGTTTTTACCAAGACCATCAAGCATAGCGGTCATAATAGGACTTGCAATAGCCTTAGCTGCACCAAAGCCTGCAACAGCAAGACCTGTAGCTAAGCCTTTTCTGTCGGCAAACCAAAGCATTAATGTCTTTACGGGAGAAAGATAACCTGTACCCAAGCCTACACCCATAATAAAACCGTAGCAGAGGTAAATACCTAAAAGTGCTAGGATGTTGCCGGGATTCATACCGCCGTACCAGATGAAAAAGCCTGTACCTGCCATGCCGCCTGCAAAGCAGATTGTTGCAATTAGTGATGATTTGTGAATGTCTTTTTCTACAACGTTACCTAAAAATGCTGCTGACATACCAAGGAAGAAAATAGCAAAGCTGAATGCCCATTCTGTTGCACCCTTAGAAAAGCCAATATAGTCAGCAATCTCTTGACTGAAGATTGACCAGCAGTAAACAGTACCGATACTGCAGTGTAAAAGGAGAGCAGGAATGGCAGCTCTTATCCATTTGTTAGTGCGCCAACCGCCTTTTTTCTGTGTGTTTTCCATTTTTTATAGGCCTTCTTTCATTATTTGTTTTAAACCATAAAGGATTTTACCACAAAAATTTTATAAAATCAAGCATAATATGACATAAATTGGGTTAAACTTGTGTTACGAAAGGAGTGCATAACGTGAAAAATCACGTTAAGCCTCCGGCGGAATTTATAGCACCGCCGATCATTCGTCCCAAAAGGCCCGAAATGTTGATGTGCATAATTTCCATTATACGTCTTATCAGCCCACGAAAAAGTGCGTATATATTTTTAATTACTATTTGTGGGCAGAAAGGCTATGGAAATTGATATGATAGAACAAGATACGGTAAAATTGCTGCGGGAATGCGATGCAGGTGTAAAAATGGGTGTTTCCTCAATTAATGACGTACTGGAATATGTCCGTGATGACAATTTCCGTGAACGTCTGACAGAATGTAAGACAGAACACGAAGAACTGAAAAACGAAATTGAAGGACTCTTAGATGATTACCATGATGACGGTAAAGAACCTAACCCTATGGCAAAGGGTATGTCCTGGCTTAAAACAAATGTTATGCTGGTTGTAAATGAATCAGACGAAACCATAGCAGACCTTATGACAGATGGTTGCAATATGGGTGTGAAATCATTAAATAAATATCTTAATCAGTATGAGGCGGCGGACGAAGTTTCAAAGGATATAACAAAGCGACTTATAAATTTAGAAGAAAAACTGGCAGTAGATATAAGGGCATATTTATAATAAAAAAACGGGCTATGCCCGTTTTTTTATTTGTTGTTTCAGATTGACATCATTTTCTGGAGAAACACCTGTTGGAAGTAATCATAGAAAATCAAGTGTATTGGTTGGTGGCAGACAATTGTAGTTTTTACATACATAAAATGTTGTCTGATTGTTTAAAAGTGGATAATTTGAGTTTTCTGTAGTTACCGATACGTTTGCCATAAAAGGTAGTCTTTCTATTGCTTGTTTTAAATCAGAGTCCTTTTTTAGTGCAATTGTAATGTGGGGTATAGTATCTTCAGGTAACAGCATTGCAATTAAAAACATGCTGTTACCTGATGGGTAATTGGATGTCTGGGCAGACATGAATTCTATCTGCTTTTTCAAAAGCTCTTTATACTCATCTTTCTCTGTTATTTGATACAATCTGACTAAATTATATACCATAACAGAATTACCGCTTGGGATGGCTCCGTCATAAGTCTCCTTAGGATTTATAAAAAGTTCCGTACTATTGGAATCAGAGAGGTAAAAACCGCCGTTTTTGTCATCCATAAACATTTTTACTGCTTTTTTGCAAAATTTTTCTGCCTTTTTGAGATAGTCTTTATCAAGTGTTGTGTTGTAAAGTTCTGTCAATGCTGTAACATAAAATGCATAATCATCTAAAAAGGCATGTTTTGAACACTTTTCATCACGGAAGCTTGAGTGAAGTCTTAGTCCATCAGACATGTTCTTTTCGATAAAATCTTGTGATTTTTGAGCAGCCTGAAGATATTTGTCATTTCGTGTAACCCTGTAAAGCATAGATAATGCCACAATCATCATAGAATTCCACGATAATAAAATTTTGTCATCAAGGTGAAGTTTAAAACGTTTTTTTCGATAGCTGTACAGTTTTTTAATTTCTTCCTGAAAATCAGTTTTTAAATCGTTACTTTTAAGCAGGTTGGGAATATTCATACCTTCAAAGTTACCATTCTCTGTAATATCAAAAATTTTGGCAAATTCTTTTCCTTTCTCTTCACCCAAAATATCAATTATTTCATTTAGGGAAAAGGTGTAATATCTTCCTTCAACACCCTCACTATCAGCATCCTGGGCACTATAAAAGCCGCCGTTCTGAGATGTCATTTCATTTAAGATATATTCCGCAGTTTTTTCGGCAGTGTCAAGATAAATATTGTCTTTAGTGATACTGTAAGCAGATGCGTAAGCTGTTATCAGCAAGGCGTTATCGTAGAGCATCTTCTCAAAATGAGGAGCAAGATAATACTTATCGGTGGAATATCTGGAAAAACCATAGCCAATATGGTCAAAAATTCCGCCTTTTCGCATTTGTATCAGTGTTTTTTCCGCCATTTTTAAAGCAATGGAATTATTGTTTTGCTTTGCATATAGCATTAGGAATAACAAATTATGAGGTGTTGGAAATTTAGGGGCATCGCCAAAACCACCATGAGTGCTGTCGAAGGTATGCTGGAAAATTTGCACTGCTTGCTGTATCAAGTCACTGTTGTTTAGTGTGTTTTTAGTATCATCTGTATTTTTTAGATGTTTGATAAATTCTTCTGCAGACTCTAAGAAGTCTGATTTGTCTGAGTTCCACTGATTTGCAATAGCTCTTAAAAGTTCTGAGAAACTTGGCATACCATATCGCGAGTGAGGAGGGAAGTATGTTCCTGCAAAAAACGGCTTTTTATCCCATGTCATAAATATGCTCATAGGCCAACCACCGCTACCTGTAAATGCCTGACATACAGACATATATACACTGTCAATATCTGGTCGTTCCTCACGGTCTACCTTTATTGAAATAAAATCTTTGTTCAAAATTTCAGCAGTTTTATTATCTTCAAAACTTTCGTGTGCCATAACATGACACCAATGACATGTGCTATAACCAATGCTTAAAAAAATCGGTTTGTTTTCTGTCTTTGCTTTATGAAATGCCTCCTCACACCACGGATACCAGTTTACAGGATTTTCTGCGTGTTGTAAAAGATACGGACTTGTTTCGTTTTTTAACTGATTACTCATTATTTCCTCCATATTAAACTTCATTTTTGTTAGTATATCCGCTTACAAAACAAGAAATACTATAGGTAAATTATGAAATTAAAAGGAAGAATGAATTTATGGCGGTTTTAGTAGTTAATAAAAGTAATTTTCAAAAAGAAGTTTTAGAAAGTGACAGAACTGTGTTGTTGGATTTCTGGGCAAGCTGGTGCGGTCCTTGTAAATCTTTTGCGCCTATTATAGATGAAATTTCGGCAGAACATCCTGAAATTAAGGTGTGCAAGGTAAATATAGACGAAGAACAGGAACTTGCCGAACAATTTAATATAATGAGTATTCCTACACTTTTAGTTATAAAAGAAGGTAAAGTAGTGGACCAATCAGTTGGGTTAAATTCTAAAAATCAAATTCTCCAGATGCTTTAAACATGTAAAGAGTATGTCACTATAAGGAGAATAAGCAATGGAAAAAATATATGATGTGATTGTAATTGGCGGAGGTCCAGCGGGATATACAGCGGCGATTTACACATCAAGAGCAGGTTTTAATACCCTTGTGATTGAAAAATTTTCAGCAGGCGGACAGATGACTCAAACTACACAAATAGATAATTACCCTGGTTTTCCCGATGGTGTGGAAGGATTTGATTTAGGAACTAAAATGCGAGAGGGAGCAGAGAGATTTGGTGCCAAAACTGTTCAAGCAGAAGTTATTGAGGTAAATCTGAAAGATAAAATAAAAACAATCAAGATACCAGACGGAGTTCTTTTAGCTCATAGCGTTATAATTGCAACGGGTGCTGAACATAAGCATTTGGGACTTGAAAATGAAGAAAATTTGATTGGCAAGGGTGTTGGATATTGTGCTGCATGCGATGGTATGTTCTATAAAGGGAAAACCGCCACAGTTGTCGGCGGAGGAAACTCAGCAGCGGCAGATGCTCTTTTACTTTCTAAAATTTGTGAAAAGGTTATCGTAGTCCATAGAAGGGACACATTAAGAGCTGAAAAGGTTTATCATGAGCCTCTACTTAAAGCTCAGAATGTAGAGTTTGAGTGGAATAGCACGGTCTGTGAAATTTTAGCTGACAATAAGGTTACGGGTATTAAAATCAAAAATTCAGCCCAAGGCACGGAAAAAGAAATCCATACAGACGGTGTTTTTATAAGCATTGGAAGAGCGCCTCAGACAGAGTTATTTCGCGGTCAACTTGATATTGATAAAAATGGTTACATTATAGCAGACGAAACAACAAAAACCAGTATAAGCGGAGTTTTTGCAGTAGGAGATGTCCGTGCCAAACCCGTTCGTCAGATTGTAACTGCTACGGCTGATGGAGCATGTGCATCTCATTTTGCAGAAGAATATTTAGCAACTATACAGTAGATAATATACATTTATCAGTAAGCTATATCTAGATTTGAAGAAAAGACACGGATTTCAATCGAAATCTGTGTCTTTTTCTGATAGGGATAACCATTAGGCTTTAATCTTAACATTTTGCTCTTATAAAGCTTTTATAAAAATTATAAAACTAACGACGGAGCTGTATAAACTCGTGCCGCAAGTTCCTGATTGAGCATATAAAGACTTTTTGGATCCGAACCAAAAAGTTCCATCTTTGTAATCAAATCATTTGCATTTGTTTCCTCTTCACCTTGTTCCTTAACAAACCAATCAAGGAACTGCATTGTGCGAAAATCTTTAACATTGTATGCTGCTGCATAAATGTCATTTATAAGTGATGTTACATATTCTTCGTGTTCAAGTCCTGCCTTTAAAACATCCATATGACCTGAAAATACCTTGTCAGGCTTTGCAATAGCCTCAAGAGTTACTTTTTGATTCTCGTTTTGGAGATACTGATAGAAAAGC
Source organism: Clostridia bacterium (assembly GCA_017415145.1). GTDB lineage: Bacteria > Bacillota > Clostridia > UBA1381 > UBA9506 > Congzhengia. The sequence continues at coordinate 1,324 of JAFQJE010000002.1, read as the reverse complement.
ATTGCATGGTCACGCTCTTCCTGTGCCTGAATCTTATACCAGTTGGCAAATCCGTCAAGACCTACATCTTCAAAATAATTCGAGAAATCAAGGTAGAGATACGCAGAATAGAACTCTTTGTTGATCTGTTGATTTAAAAGTTCATGTACTTTTTCGTTCATCATAATATTATACCTCCATTTTCTATCTTTATTATATCATGTATGTATGAAAAAAATCAACAAAAAAACACAGATGGAGAAATTTTGAAGCTCCGTCTGTGTTTTTGTCTATCTGCGATTTAATTTGTCTGACAAATCTCCATATACAGGTGTTGCCAAACCAAAACCGCCGGACACAGTTAGTATTTGACCTGTGGTATAAGCAGAATCATCTGATGCAAAGTAAACTGCTGCAGCAGCAATTTCTTCTGGTGCACCCATTCTTTTAAAGGGAATATGGCGCATAAATAGTTCTCTGAATCCCTCCGTAAGATTTTTCTCTACTGCATCGGTTGCAGTCATTCCCGGTAAGATTGCATTACAGCGAATATTATTTTTTGCTTCGTGTACGGCTATCAGTTTAGTCAGATAATTAATAGCAGCCTTACTTGTCCCATATGCTACTTGTGAAATATCCGGAATAAGTCCGCCTACAGAGGATATATTTATAATACTTCCGCCACCGTTTTTTGCCATGTGTTTAGCTGCTTCTTTGCTAGCCATGAATACACTTCTTAAATTGATATTTACAATATCAAAGAAAATATCTGTATCGGTATTTGAAAAGTCAAGGTCTTTTCCCGGATTTGAAGTGCCGAAGTTGTTAACCAAAACATCAATACGCCCTGCATCTTTTATTACTTCATCAGTCATAGAAATATAAGATTCAGGCTTACTTGCATCGTTATAAACATATCTTACTATACAGCCCTCGGAATTTAGCTTGTCAGCCTCCTGCTTTGCAAGTTCTAAATTTCTTGCCGCCATATAAACTATAGCACCTTCTTTAGCAAAGCATTTAGTAATGGCAAGACCTATTCCTCGGGTTGAGGCAGTTATTAAAACAACTTTGTCTTTTAATTTCATGCTTTTTCTCCTTTTTTATTATAAATTTTAGGCAGGAACAACACTATCGCAATTCCTGCAATAACACAAATAATTTCCGCTACAGCAAGGAACTTTATAGAATTTACTGCGGCGGTTATTTCACCCTTCCCGCTACTTATAATATTTGTTACTCTATTTGTAAAAAGAGGAACAAAAATCGCTACACCAAAGGGTGCTGCAAGGTCACGGAATAAGCCGTATGTTCCGGTTCCTGCTCCTGCAGTTTCAGCAGGCAC
>JAFQJE010000016.1 GCA_017415145.1 Clostridia bacterium | reverse complement strand
TAGGAGGAAAGCATAATGAGTACATTTATGGCAAAAGCTCAGGACGTTGAGAGAAAATGGTACATTATAGATGCTGAAGGCAAGCCTTTAGGTAGAGTTGCAGCAGCAGCGGCTAACATTTTAAGAGGTAAGCACAGACCCGAATACACACCTCATGTTGATTGCGGCGAGTTCGTTATCGTAATCAATGCTAGCAAAGCTGTTTTAACAGGCAAGAAGCTTGACCAGAAGTTCTATTACAGACACACAGGCTGGGTTGGCGGCTTAAAGGCTGTAAAATACAGCAAGCTTATGGCTGAAAAACCCGAATTTGCTATGACAAAAGCTATCAAAGGTATGCTCCCGCATAACACAATCGGCGCAAAATCTTTAACAAGATTAAGAGTATACGCAGGCGCTGAACACGACAATGCAGCACAGAAACCTGAAGCTTGGACTTTAGAGATTAAATAAGGAGGAGCATAAAAATGGCAGACTTTTTCTATGGCACAGGTAGAAGAAAAAAATCTATCGCAAGAGTAAGACTTGTTCCCGGTAAGGGCGACATCAAAATAAACGGCAGATCATTAGACGATTACTTTGGTTTAGAAACATTAAAGATTATCGTTAATCAGCCTTTAGTATTAACAAAGACAGAGGGCAAATTCGACGTTTTAGTTAACGTTGTAGGCGGCGGCTTCACAGGTCAGGCTGGTGCTATCCGTCACGGTATTTCAAGAGCGTTATTAGAAGCAGACGAAGAAGCGTACAGACCTTTACTTAAAAAGGCTGGTTTCTTAACAAGAGACCCCAGAATGAAGGAAAGAAAGAAGTACGGCTTAAAGGGTGCTCGTCGTGCACCTCAGTTCTCAAAACGTTAATCATCTATACGTTATCAAAACCCCACAATATATTTGTGGGGTTTGTTTTTTTGCTTTAACCAGTTATAAATTTAACGAAATCTGCTTTGATTGCGTTTGAAAAGAAAATATGTGAAAAATATCTTGACATCTCCATTTTGCAGTGCTAAAATGAAAGAAATAATTTTAGAGGGTATAAGATATGAACTTAGCTTTAAATGCAAGTAAATATTTCTTTAGATTTAGTGTAGCCTTTTATTTTGGCTATGCTTATTTTGCTGTTGAGAAGTTACTTGTGAGATGAAAGAGAAGTTTTTAAAATTATTTGATAAATAGTTATTTTAAAATCTCACTTGTAGCTTACAAGTGAGATTTTTTATTCGGGGAGATGTAAGGTATGGCAAATAAACTTGAAGACGCAAGAAAAATCATAAACGAGATTGATTCCCAGATGGCAGAACTCTTTGTAAAGAGAATGAGAGCAGCTGAAATGGTTTTTGAATATAAAAAAGAATTTGGGTTACCGATTTTAGACCAAAAAAGAGAAGACGCAGTTGTAGAGAAGAATTCTGCCTTAATAGATGACGATGTAATAAAGGGATATTATATAGATTATATCAAAAATATGATGTCAGTTTCTCGCGCGTATCAGTATCGCTTGCAAAATGGGTTGAAGGTGGCATATAGCGGTGTTGCAGGAGCTTTTGCACATATAGCAGCAGGAAGAATATTTCCTGACAGTAGCAGAATTTCCTATCGTGACTTTAAATCTGCTTATGATTCTGTTGTGAATGGTGAGAGTGATGTGGCGGTGCTTCCCATTGAAAATAGTTACGCCGGTGAAGTAGGACAGACAATTGACCTTATATTTACAGGAGCGCTTTTCGTAAACGGAATTTATGAGCTGGAGATTCATCAGAATTTGCTTGGAGTTCAAGGTGCTTGTGTTGACGATATAAAAAAAGTAACAAGCCATCCTCAGGCACTATCCCAGTGTCATGACTACATAAAAAATCGTGGTTTTGACACAGAGGAGGCAAACAACACAGCACTTGCTGCAAAAACAGTTGCGGAAATGAATGACAAAACTCTTGGTGCAATAGCAAGTGTTGAAACGGCAGAAATTTACGGACTTAAAGTTTTGGAATCAAATATAAATAAGAGCGGTGAAAATACAACTCGCTTTGCAGTTCTTTCGAGAGTCCGCGCAACCGCCTCGAATCTGTCAAACTCAGTTTTGATGTTTACGGTAAAAAATGAGGCGGGCTCCTTAGCGAATGCTTTAGGCATCATAGGAAAATATGGTTATAATATGACGGCTTTAAGGAGCAGACCTTTAAAGAAACATTCCTGGCAGTATTATTTCTATATTGAAATAGATGGTACAACCAACACAGAAAAAGGTGAAAAAATGCTTTGTGAATTAAATAAGGAATGTGACAAACTGAAGGTAGTGGGCTCGTTTGCACCGCATAGTGAGATATAATGGAGAATAAGAAATGATAGTAGACGTAAGCAAAAAAATATTGATAGTAGGTCTTGGTTTATTGGGAGGAAGTTATGCAAGAACTCTTAAGCGTTACGGGTTTCATATCAGTGCTATCACAAAAGAGCAGAGCTCGATAGACTATGCACTTGAAGAGAATATTATTGACGAAGGGTCAACAGAGCTTGATGAAAAAATAATTAAAGATGCTGACCTGGTGATATTTGCTTTGTACCCTCATGTTTTTGTGGAATGGATTGAGAGAAACCAAAGCCTGCTAAAGAGTGGTGCATTAATCACAGATGTTACAGGTGTTAAGGGAAGTATCGTGTACAAAATACAGAGTATTCTTCGCCCTGATGTTGAATTTATAGCGGCACATCCTATGGCTGGGCGTGAGGTTTCGGGAGTTGAAAACAGTACTGATAAAATGTTTGTTGGAGCAAACTATATTGTTACCCCCACCAAAAAGAATACACCTGATGCAATAAGGACATGTATGGAGCTTGGAAGACTGCTGGGATTTTCAAATGTTACAACTCTATCTCCTGAAGAGCATGACGAGATGATTGGATTTTTATCACAGCTCACCCACTGTATTGCTATTGCTTTGATGACCTGCAACGACAGAGAAAATATGGAAAAATTCACAGGGGATTCCTTCCGCGATTTAACTCGTATTGCACGCATTAATGACGTTATGTGGAGTGAACTCTTTGTGGAAAACAAAGATGTTCTGTTAAGTCAGATGGATATATTTATAGACAAATTCAACGAACTTAAGAAAATGCTTGAAACAGAGGATGTTGACGGAATGAGAAAAATGATGCGTCATTCAACAGAACGAAGAATGTTATTTGATAAAAAATAATTTGTTGGAGGAATATAAAATGAATATGGAATTCAAACGCAAACTACCGATACCTATGGATATAAAAGCACAATACCCTGTAACACCCGAATTAGAAGCGCTGAAATTAAAGCGGGATGAGGAGATAAAGGCAATTTTTGAAGGCAGGGATAAAAGATTTATATTAATTATCGGTCCTTGCTCTGCAGACAAGGACGACAGTGTGATAGATTATATTTCGAGGCTAAAAAACGTTCAGGAAAAAGTGTCCGATAAAATATTTATTATCCCGCGTATTTATACGAATAAGCCCCGTACCACAGGTAACGGGTACAAAGGAATGCTTCATCAGCCTGACCCGAACAAGGGAGAGGATATGCTAAAGGGCGTTGTTGCAATCAGAAATCTGCATATAAGGGCTATAAAGGAAACGGGATTTACCTGTGCTGACGAAATGCTTTATCCTGAAAATTACAGATACCTTTCTGATGTTTTGTCTTATGTTGCAATTGGTGCAAGGTCTGTGGAAAATCAAAAGCATCGACTTACTGCAAGCGGACTTGATATCCCTGTTGGCATGAAAAACCCCACCGCAGGTGATATTTCAGTTATGATGAATTCAATTACCGCAGCACAACACAGTCATACCTTTATTTACAGAGGTTGGGAGGTGGAAAGTCACGGTAACCCACTTGCTCATGCTATATTGCGAGGCTATGTGAATAAGCATGGTCAGTCAATGCCCAACTACCACTACGAAGATCTGATTCATCTTGCAGAAAGTTATGAGGCTTCAGATCTTAAAAATCCTGCAGTTATAGTTGACGCAAACCACGAAAATTCAGGAAAAAGATGGAATGAACAACCCAGAATTGCCAAAGAAGTTCTTCACAGTTGTCGTCACTCTGAGGATATCAGAAAAATTGTAAAAGGTCTTATGATAGAAAGCTATATAGAAGATGGGGCACAAAAGCCAGAAGAAAACACCTACGGAAAATCAATAACAGACCCTTGTCTTGGTTGGGAAAAAACCGAACGTCTCATTTACGATTTGGCAGAAAGTCTTTGATTTTAATTTTGGATATTAAAAAGGATGATTTAGGGGGACGATGTTTACATCGTCCCCCTAATAAACTTAACTTAACATTTATACTTCATAATCGTAAGCTGCACGGCTGGCAGTGTTTGGTCTTACAATGCCGTCGGCAACTGCCACATGTAGAGAATGAACGGCATAAGCCTTTAAGGCATCATTTGACTCAAATGTGGAATCCATTAAAAGGTCGCCCTTTGATGAGGGAAGACCGTTTGTGATGATTTTCATATCTAAAAGACCGTCAATTTTTCCCACTAAACCCTCTAACTGTTTTTTGATCTCAGCTTTTACTGATTCTTTGTCGATATCGTCCTTAAGCGACCATATAATCATATGCTTTACCATGATTTTACCTCCGAAAATAATTTATATCTTAATAATATCACAAAAAACACCCAAATCAATACATTTTTTTGAAAAAAACGCCTTTTTTTAAAAATAATGCTTTTAAAATGTAATAAATTGTGGTACAATTAATCTGTTATTATTATGTAAAGGAAGTGTGCATTACGAACAATACAGGCTTTTCAAATGAAAAATATCTCACTATGCAATCAGAACAGATAAAGAAGCGTATTGCACAGTTCGGTGGCAAACTCTATTTAGAGTTTGGTGGCAAGCTCTTTGATGATTACCACGCATCGCGAGTATTGCCAGGCTTTGAGCCCGACAGTAAAATCCGTATGCTTCAGCAGTTAAAGGACGATTTAGAGATTGTAATAACAATTAATGCTGAAGATATTCAGGCAAATAAAACCCGCGGTGATTTAGGTATTACTTATGATAATGACGTTTTAAGATTGATTGATACGTTCCGTGAGATGGGACTCTACGTTGGCGGAGTGGTACTGACACGCTTTAATGAACAACCTCAGGCGAATGCCTTTTATAACCTTTTGGAAAAACGTGGTATAAGGTGTTACCGTCATTACACAATAGCAGGGTATCCTTCAGATATTCCGCACATTGTAAGTGAGGAAGGTTTAGGAAAAAATGAGTATATAGAAACAACGCACTCATTGGTAGTAATTACTGCACCTGGTCCGGGCAGTGGCAAGATGGCAACCTGTCTTAGTCAGTTGTATCATGATTATAAGCGGGGAATTGCAGCAGGATATGCAAAATTTGAAACCTTCCCTGTGTGGAACTTGCCCCTTAATCATCCCGTAAATCTTGCGTATGAGGCTGCAACTGCAGACTTAAATGACGTTAATATGATTGACCCGTTTCATTATGACGCTTATGGTGAGGTTGCGGTAAACTACAACAGAGATGTTGAGATTTTCCCTGTTTTGAATACAATTTTTGAAAAGATTCAGGGCTCATCCCCTTACAAATCTCCTACAGATATGGGAGTTAATATGGCAGGCAATTGTATTTTAGATGATGAGGCTTGCCGTGATGCTTCAAAGCGCGAAATAATACGCAGATATTTTGCAGCATCTACAGAAGCCTTTCGTGGCAAGGGTTCTGATAATCAGGTAGAAAAAATAAAGCTTTTGATGAATCAGGTAGGAATTACACCTGAATATTCCCCTGCAGTACCTAGAGCATTAGAAAAAGAAACGGAAACAGGTGCTCCTGCAGCAGCAATGGTCCTTCCTGACGGGCGGATGGTTACAGGAAAAACCTCTGACACATTAGGTGCGGCATCTGCACTGTTACTAAATGCATTGAAGCTTTTAGGTGGCATTGATAAGCCTACACATTTAATATCAGCTCATGTATTAGAGCCTATATGCAACTTAAAAACAGAATACCTAAAGAACAAAAATCCCAGACTCCATACTGATGAAATTCTCATTGCTCTTACCATTTCGGCTCTTAATTCCGATGTGGCAAGAAAGGCAAAAGAACAACTAAAAAATTTACGTGGAAGTGATGCTCACTTTACGGTAATTTTGAGTGCTGAGGACGAGAAGGTATTGAAGAAATTAGGTATAAATGTTAGCTATGAGGCAAAACACGAAAACGGTAAACTTTATTATTAAAAAATGAAAGCGGCTGCTATGCAGTCGCTTTTGACAAAAGCATTTAAATCGGAGTATGCTATGGAAATAAGAAAAATCACATCAGCACAAAATGAATATATAAAGATGTTGGCAAAGCTCTCTTCTAAAAAGCACAGAGACGAGGAGGGGCTATTTCTTGCAGAAGGGGAACACCTTGCCCAGATGGCAGTAATGTCGGATTACTGTGTGGAAAACCTGCTGATGACAGAGGAGTATTATTCGAATAACAATGATAAATTTTCTTGCAATATAACAATTGTGCCACGTAGTATTATAGAAAAAATTTCTGACACAAAAACTCCACAGGAGATAGTGGCGGTAGTAAAAACAGAGCAAGAAGAAACCGACCTTACAGATGGCAAATACATATATTGTGATAATCTTCAGGACCCTGGAAATGTAGGAACGATTATCCGTACGGCAGACGCTTTTTCTTTTGATGGTGTTATTTTATCTGAGGGATGTGCAGATGTATACTCTCCTAAGGTAATACGCTCAACGCAAGGGTCGATATTTAATATTAAGATTATCCGCAACAGGAATATTGAGTTTTTGAAAAAGGTCAAAAACGACTTTATGATAACCTCTACCGCACTCTACGGAAAAAGTATGGAACTTAAAAAAATGACAGTAAAAAAGAACCACATATTTGTTGTAGGCAATGAGGGAAGCGGAGTGTCAAAAGAAATTCTTGATATTTGTGATGAAATAGCATATATTCCCATGAGTGGTAAGGCGGAGTCGTTAAACGTGAGCGTTGCAGCGTCTATTGTAATGTATGAGGTAAAAAACCGTGAATAAGTTTATGTACGAAGCTATTGTCGAGGCAAGAAAAGCTGCGATAGAGTTGGAAGTTCCTGTTGGTGCTGTTGTAGTACTTGACGGAGAGATTGTTGCCCGTAGCCATAACCTGACAGAAATAAATAACAATCCCACACATCACGCAGAGATGCTTGCGATAAACAAGGCTTTAGAAAATTTGGGTAGAAAGAACCTTGCAGGTTGCGAGCTTTATGTAACCTTAGAGCCCTGCGCTATGTGTATAGGTGCTTGTGCCCTGTGTAAGATTGACAAGGTCTACTTTGGTGCCTATGACACAAAAAGCGGTGCCTGTGGTGGCAAGTGTGATGTACTCCGTGAGGAATGTTATGATTATAAAACGGAAATTTTCGGTGGAATAGAAGAAACAGAATGCAAAAAAATACTCACTGATTTTTTTGAAGGTATAAGAAGGGGGAGGGAATAATGGCAGAAATTAAACAAACCGATATGGAAACAATGTTCCCACTGATTGAGGCAACTATAGCTTCAGGCGGCAGTGTAAAGCTTAAAATTTCGGGCTACAGTATGTATCCCCTTGTGGTAAGTCGAAGAGACAGTGTATTGCTGGTTAAAGCGGACAGTATCAAGGTTGGCGATGTGCCCCTGTACAGACGTCCTGACGGTAGCTACATCCTCCATAGAATAGTGGGCAAAAAGCATGGTGATTATGTCACTATGGGAGATTATGAAACGAAAAAGGAGTACCCTGTAAGTCCTGAGCAAATTGTGGCAAAAGCGGCTGGGTTTTACCGCAAAGAAAAATTTATTGATTGCAAGAGTGCATTTTACAGGTTTTATAAATTCTTTTGGACTCACACTTTATTTTTACGTCCCTTTTTACTTAATTGTATTGCAGATATAGGAAAAAATAAAAAAAGACGGTTGAAAGTAAAGTAAATTTATGGTATATTATAGTTTATGAACTCAAAAGAGGAGAGGTTAAGATGTTAGACATCAGATTTGTAAAAGAAAATCCTGAATTAGTAAAGGAAAATATTAAAAAAAAGTTTTCTGACCATAAGCTTCCTTTGGTAGATGAAGTAATTGAACTTCATGATAAAAAATTGGAAGTTACACAGCGTGCAGACACACTTCGTGCAAACAGAAATAAAATCAGTAAAGAAATCGGTGCCCTAATGGGTCAGGGCAAGCGTGATGAGGCAGAAGTAATGAAAAAGCTGGTTTCTGACCAGGCTGAGGAATTAAAGGCTTTAGCTGACGAAGAAACAATCCTAGAAGAAAAAATCAGAAAAAATATGCTTGCTATCCCCAACATTATTGATGATAGCGTTCCAATTGGTAAAAACGATGAGGAAAATGTAGAGGTTGAGCAGTTTGGTGAACAAACCAATCCTGATTTTGAAATTCCTTACCATATGGATATTATGGAGAAGTTTGCGGGAATTGATAAAGAGTCAGCAGGTCGTGTTGCAGGTGAAGGCTTTTACTATTTGATGGGCGATATTGCAAGACTTCACAGTGCAGTGTTAGCATATGCACGCGATTTTATGATTGATAAGGGCTTTATCTATCACATCCCGCCCTTTATGATAAGAAGTAATGTTGTAACAGGCGTTATGAGTTTTGAAGAAATGGACGCAATGATGTACAAGATTGAGGGAGAGGACCTTTACTTAATCGGAACATCAGAACATTCAATGATTGGTAAATTTATAGATACGTTAACAGACGAAGCGAAGCTTCCTATGACATTGACAAGTTATTCTCCCTGCTTCCGTAAAGAGAAGGGTGCTCACGGCATAGAAGAACGTGGCATATATCGTATCCACCAGTTTGAAAAGCAGGAAATGATTGTTGTTTGTAAGCCTGAGGACAGTATGGAATGGTTCCATAAAATGTGGAGCTACAGTGTAGAACTGTTCCGCTCATTAGACATTCCTGTTCGTACCTTGGAATGTTGCTCAGGCGACCTTGCAGACCTGAAAGTTAAGTCATATGACGTAGAAGCATGGTCTCCCAAACAGCAGAAATACTTTGAGGTTTGTTCTTGTTCAAATCTTGGTGACGCTCAGGCAAGAAGACTTGGCATTCGTGTAAAGGGTGAGGATGGCAAAAAGTACTTTGCTCACACGCTCAACAACACAGTTGTTGCACCTCCCAGAATGTTGATTGCTTTCTTAGAGAACAACTTAATGTTTGACGGAGAAAAGTACAGCGTGCGTATTCCCGAAGCGTTAAGACCTTACATGGGCGGAAAAGAAATTATTGAAGAGAAATAAATAAAAAAAGACTTGGCTTAAGCCAAGTCTTTTTTCTGTTTGTTTTCAATTCTTCTCCAGTTATAAAATCCGTACAAATCATTTATTAAAAACATCACAAAGCAAAGTATCATTGGAATATATGAGGGATTAATAACAGATGCTAAAATCCAGAGAATAATCAAAACAACATCATTTGCAGCATAACCTATTCCGTAGTACGGACTTCGCATAAAGGTCATATAGGATGCTAAAAAGCTTGTGGTGACAGATATGGTACTGAATATGAGATTTGTGGTATTGAAGTATTTCAGTATAAAGTAAAAGGCAATGGTTACGATTAGTGCAAGCCCCCACATGAGCACACATTGTCCTTTTGTCATTTTGTTGACTACGACCTCTTTTGTGTCCTGATATGGGTGTTTTGCCCATGAAATGACAGCCATAATTGCAATAGGTGCTGTCATGCAAAGATATGTTATGACCTCGCCGTAATAGCGGAAATAAAATGAGATTATTCCATAAAATACGGCAAAAACCACAGACAGTACCTGCCCGATTACATAACCTTTTGCTACGTATATCAGGGCAGTGACTCCAATCAACGAGGCTATCAGTGTAAGGTAATCTTTTTCTTCAGGCAAGACAAAGGAAAGACAAACCACCACTACCGATGTTATCCAAAGATAGAACTCAAATCTGGTTAAATCAAGAAAACGCTTTACCATGTGTCCTCCGTAAAAAGTATTCTGGATACACAACACATGGGAAAGTAGGTAGTAGAAAAACTGTGTTGTTAAAGAGTATATTTTTTTGAATTTACTCATATTTTCTCCAGTAATTTAATAAGTAGTTAGTATTATATTATTTTTTGTGCAAAAATGCAAATATTTTTGTTTTCTGCTAAAATTCAATCGTTTTTTTTGTTAAAAACACACAAAAATTACAAAATCATCTCTGAAAACTTAGCAAATATCACATTTTACAAAAATTAACGTTTTATGCTTTGAGGACTAAAGTTTTTTTGTCGTTTTTAGTCAGCTTTTTCCTGTTGACAGTGGTAAAAAATATATGTTATCATTTAATAGAGGTACTTGTTTTTTAATAAATTTATATGAAGATAAGGGAGGGTAATTATGGAAAAGGTCATTCTTGAAATGAAAGGAATTGATAAGAGATTTTCAGGAGTTCACGCCTTAAAATCCGTAAACCTGGAGCTCCGTGAGGGCGAGGTTCATGCTCTTATGGGAGAAAACGGCGCCGGTAAATCAACCCTTATGAAGGTGTTGTGTGGTATTTACAAACGCGACGGCGGCGAGGTTGTGTTATTTGATAAGCCTGTTGAGTTTAATACTATTAAGGATTCTCAGGAGGCAGGTATCAGCATTATTCATCAGGAACTTAACATGATGAACCATTTAACAGTTGCTCAGAACATCTACATAGGCAGAGAACCTATGATTAATGGTGTTTACATTGACGACAAAAAGATGGAACGTGATGCGAAAGCTCTATTTGACAGAATAGGTGTGGACATTGACCCTGGTGCAGTACTGGGCACATTGACAGTTGGAAAACAGCAGATGGTTGAAATTGCAAAAGCGGTTTCTCATGACTCAAAAATTTTAATCCTAGATGAGCCTACAGCGGCGCTTACTCAGGTTGAGGTTGAAGAGCTTTTTGCTATTATGCGTGATTTAAAGGCAAAGGGCATCGGTATGATTTACATATCACACCGTATGGACGAAATCAACAGAATTTCGGACAGAATTACGGTAATGCGTGACGGCGAGTATGTAGGTACACTTATTACCGCTGATACCACAAAAGACGAAATTGTTAAAATGATGGTTGGTCGTGTTATCTACGGTGACAAAAAAGAGGCAAGTACAGTTCAGTCTGATGCGCCTGTTGTGTTAGAGGTTAAAAACTTAAGTCGCGGTAAGGAAATTAAAGATGTAAGCTTTAAGCTTCATCGTGGCGAGATATTAGGTTTTTCAGGTCTTATGGGTGCGGGCCGTACCGAAGTAGCAAGAGCGATTTACGGTGCTGACAAAATTGATTCGGGAGAAATCTATATTAACGGTAAGAAGGTTAATATCAAGACTCCTGAAGTGGCAGTAAAATGTGGTATTTGTTACTTGTCCGAGGATAGAAAGAGATACGGACTGTTGCTTGATAAGTCTGTATCTGAAAACTCTGTTTTAAGTAACCTTGACGATTATATTCATGCAGGATGGATAAATGACGCCGAGATTGATGCGGCGGCAGAGAAGGAAAATGCCAAGCTGAAAACGAAGACGCCTTCAATGAAGCAGATTTTAAGAAATCTTTCAGGTGGTAATCAGCAGAAGGTAATCATTGCAAGGTGGTTACTTAAGGATTGTGATATATTTATTTTTGACGAGCCTACACGTGGTATTGACATAGGTGCTAAAAGTGAAATGTATACACTTATGGAAGAATTGGCAAGTCAGGGTAAATCGGTTATTATGATTTCTTCTGAGCTTTCAGAGGTTCAAAGACTTAGTGACAGAGTTGTGGTAATGTGCGAAGGCAGAATCACTGGTGAGCTTGATATTGCCGATGCAACTCAGGAAAAAATAATGGCATTAGCCACAATGAGAGAGGAATGAGAAAATGAAAAACGCAGAAAACAAACCTAACATATTAACCTCAATCGCCAAAAAAGGTATGCAGAATATGATTATTATTGCAGCTTTAGCGGTTTTGGTACTTATTTTCTGGGCGTTAAACCCTAACTTTTTAAATAAGTTTAACATAGTAAGTATGGCTCAGTCATTAGCTCCCTACGCTATTATGGGTCTTGGTGTTACATTTGTAATTGCAACAGGCGGTATTGATTTGTCAATCGGTACAACCTGTATTGCAGCAGCAATTATTGCAGGTAAGCTCTACATGGGTGGTATGCCTTTAGGTTTTACAATTCCTGTTATGATTGCAATTGGTGCACTGATTGGTCTTATAAATGGTATTTTAGTTGCAAAACTTAAAATCCCTGCATTTATTGCAACACTTGGTACAATGATGTTCGGCAGAGGTTTAGCTGCCATTATCGTTTCAATCCCCAACGTCTTCTATCCCAGCGGCACATGGTTTAATAAGATTTTCTCAAACTATAATGGTGTTCCCGTAGGATTAATCTGGGTTGTTATTTTTGCTTTGATTTGTATGTATTTAATGTACAAGTGTAAAATCGGCCGTTATATTTTATCTATCGGTAGTAACGAAGAAGCAACAAGACTTTCAGGTATCAACACAGACAAATATAAGATTATTGCTTATGTTATAGCGGGTATTTCAACAGGTATTGCGGCAGTATTCTGGTCAGCGTCCTTTGCTACGGTTGCAACAGCAACAGGTAATGGTATGGAGCTTGATGCAATTGCGGGCGTGTATATCGGTGGTACATCTGCAAACGGTGGTACAGCATCAATTGCAGGTTCAGTTATCGGTGCTGTAATGTTGGTTGTAATCAGAAGTGGTCTTAACTTCGTGCTTGCAAAGTTCAACTTAAATGTTAACTCAACATACGTAACATACGTGTTGACAGGTGTTATTGTTGTAGTTGCAGTATTAATGGACGTAATAAAGAACAAAAACGCAGGTAAAGTAAAAATCGAAAAACCCAAAAAGGTTAAAAAGATAGCAGAAGAAACAAAATCAGTCAATTAATGCAATTATGCATAAAATAAAAGGAGGAAATTAATTATGAAAAAGTTAATCGCATTGTTAACAGTATTTGTGTTAGCAACAGCAATGCTCGTTGGCTGTGGTGGTGGCAGCAACGATGCAGACAAAGGCACAATCGCAGTGGTAGCGAAGGGCGAATCACATGCTTTCTGGCAGTCAGTTAAGGCTGGTGCTGAGGCAGCAGGTGAAAAGTACGGCTACAATATCACATTCAGAGGTCCTGCATCAGAATCAGCAAAAGACCTTCCATCACAGATGGAAATGGTGCAGACTGCTTTATCAAGTGGAGCTAAGGCGTTAGTTCTTGGTACAATCGGTGAAGGTTTCGTTGATATGCTTTCACAGGCATATGATGCTAAAATCCCTGTTGTTCAGTTCGATAGCGGTATCTGGGCAAAGGATATTGAAGCGTTGGATGCAGCAGGCAAAAACCCCATCCTTTCTTCAGTTGCTACAAGTAACTATTTAGCAGCACAGATTGACGCTGAAAAGTTTTACGAGGCTTTAAAGGCAGATATCGCAGCAGCAGACAAATTTGTTGTTGGTGTTATTCAGCACGACGAAACACAGACAGGTATTGACAGAGCACAGGGCTTTATCGATAAGTTTAAAGAACTTGCAGACGCTGACGCTACAACAAAGGGCAAGTACGTTATCGAAAAAGAAGTTAAACCGGGTGATGCAGATAATGCATACAAGGCTGCTTTAGAAGCTTTATCAGAAAAAGGAGCAGCGGCAATCTTCATGACAAATGAAGGTGTTGTAAAGCAGGTTTACGACGCAATTGCAGCAGCAGGTACAAAGTATGATGCAATCAAGTTCTGCGGTTATGACGCAGGTTCTAAGCAGATTGAATGGATGAAAGCAACATCTGGTCCTAAGCTCGTAGGTGCAGTTGCTCAGGATTCATTCCAGATTGGTTACCAGGCAGTGGAACAAGCTGTATTTGCTTTAGAAGGCAAAGAAGTATCCAAAAAGGTTGATATCTCAGGTGCATGGTGGGATGCTACAAATGTAGACGACATGATTGCTAAAAATCTCGTTTACGAAGGCTAAGATAAACAATAACACCAAAAAAAGACGCCCTTAGGCGTCTTTTTTTGGTGTTACAAACTGTATTGCTTTTGGTAAAATTTCAAATTCAACAACACCGGCATCATGTATTTCTCCGTCTGCACATATTCTGAAATTCTGGGAATTAGGAGTGATTTTCAACTTTTTGCATTTTGTGTTGTATATGAATTTTTCTATATTTTTGAGTTTGATGTGCGTACCCTTCATATAACGGGGGAGAAGAGGTATAAATCTTCGTCTGGGGATATTGTATATGACATTTACATTTATATATCCATCACAAATATCAGATAAAGGATTGCTCATAATTCCACCGCCACAGAATTTGCCGTTTGCCACAGAGGTAAGAAGTATGGGACCGTCAAAGAAAGGTTCACTGTCAATTTCTAATTTCAAATTAGCACCTTTTTTCTTTATAAGAGCAACAAGAATTGACATAAAGTAAGCTAAAGAGCCTGAAATAAAAGGCTTTTTTTTTATATCTGCAACCATATCGGCCACGTTACAGTCAAAACCAATATTAAACATATTTGCACACAAACGGGTGTTGCCGTTGGTTGTATAGCGGATTACATCTATAGTTTGACAGGATGCGTCTATAAGTGTACGTATGTTGTGAAAATCACCCTGAAAATTTCTGCAAAAATCATTTCCCGTGCCAATTGGCAATACACCGATTTCAGCATCAAATCCTGCAATGCCGTTTAATACTTCGTTCAAAGTTCCGTCACCGCCACAAGCAATAAACCTTGCAGGGCCTTTTGTCTTACAAAAGTTGCGGACAAAGTTTTCTGCGTCGCCTACTGATTTTGTAATATAGTACATAGCGTTAGCAGATGCTATTTCCTTTGTTAAGTTTTCTATGTTTTTTCCTTGTCCCGCTTTGGGATTTACAATAAATACAGTATTCATAAAGCACCTCTTTTAAATACTCTATTTTATTGTAACATTAATTATGAACTTTATCAACAAATTTCGACAAAATTAGCACATATTACTTAATGATAAACTAAGAAAGAGCCGACTTAAGTCGGCTCTTTCTTAGTTAGCATTTATTATTTCAATATCGGTAGCAGTAAAAATCAGGTCTTTCTTTTCATAATAAAGCTTTAACATTGTACCAATCATAATTTTAAGGTCGTTCTTATCTTTGTTAAAAATGTCGATTTTTCTTTGTACCTCGGGAGAAATAACAAACTCGTATTCCTTACCCTCAATCATAAGCTTTAAAAAGTCAGTTCCCATAATGGAAAGACCACCTGTGGCAGTTAAAAGACCGCCCGCTTCCTCGCCAAAGGCACCCTCAGGCTTTGAAATGTTGGGGTTAAACTCTGCAACGGGCAAGGAAACCACGTTTCCCTCTTCTTTCCCACAAGCACAAAAAATAGTAAGTGTACAAACAATACATAAAATCAGTGATATAATTTTTTTTGTCATTTTCATCTTATCCTATCCTTTATATTTTCATTATAGAACTTAGCAAAAAAGCTAAGTAAATAATCGTATATTACAAAAATTACTTCAGCAATAACGACAACCAAAACAAGGTGCGTCATTACAATATCGAATATCGCCCCAAAAGAGATATGCCGAACTAAAAAATATTTTACCACAAAATATGCAATAATCAATAGTGCAGTAAAAAATAAAATTTTTACAATCCATTCAATCCACAGTTTTTCTATTTTTTCGATATATAATTTCACCATCGGGTAGTAGCCCAAAAGTGCGATAAATATGAGCACCTGAAACTTGAACGGTATAAGCAATATTGCCAGAATTGAAGTTGCTGCATATTGTAACCATCCATAGTATGAGCCGCATTGTGCTACTGTGACAAGTATGCACATGGAGGTAATTGCTAAAAGAGTAATTCTTCCTGTCGGCAGATAAGCCGAACCGAAAAGACATACCAAAGCCAAGGCGGACATAATGGAGGCTACAGTAAACTTTTTAGTCATAATATCACCTCATCAGCAGCAAGGGATTAAATCTCCACCCATACATTCGCAACAACAGTCGGCACAAATAAGGTTTGAACAACAGTTGCACATATCGGCGTTATTCATTGTACCACCTACGTCACGATATTGGCGTGTCTGATTTTCCAGTGCGGTCAGCATACGTCTGTATTCCATGTTGTTAGGTTGTAGATTAACAGCCTGACGGATAAAGTTTATACCCTGAGCATGCCAGCCACGGCGAACGCAGATTACGCCTTTTAAATAAAACCATTCGGCATTTCTGTTTGCGATGCTGTCGAGCATCTGTTCTGCCTGCTCGAATTGCGCCATATCTATGAGATTACGTATGCGGGCAAATTCACCTGCACCACCAGATGTACCTCCGGTGTTGTAAGATGAACTGTTTGAACCGCCTGTCAAGGTATCGTAGGCCTCGTTAATTTCTTTAAATTTTTCAGCAGCCAAATCCGCAAGAGGATTTCCAATGTATCTGTCAGGGTGGTACTGCTTTGCAAGCTTTCTGTAAGCTGATTTAATTTCGTCGGGTGTGGCATTTTTGGATACACCCAGAACCTCATATGGGTCACGCATTTTTAATTTCTCCTTCTATGGTTTTGTCAAGCACGCCTGACAGACCGAGATAAATAATATTGTCTAAAATTGGTTTGTTTATTTTTAAGTCAAGCAGTTCGTAGCTGTTGGCAAGACTGCTTAGATTAAACGTAAGAAGTTGATGTAAATCTTCTTTTTGCGGAATATCTCCTGCCAGTAAAAAGGGATTAAAGGACTTTTTCTTTTTGTCCTTTTCCATATCCTCATAGGCATCGAGAATGTATATAAACCGTCCCAACATATATCCTATGTGGGCAAGTATCCTTCTCTGAGTTTCATCTTCTATGAAATCAGGAACAAACAAAATTTCTAAAAGATGAGCAAATACATCTGACAATTTGTCAATGTCTGTTACCTTATCTTTCTCAAAAACACTCAATTTATTTATTTGCTCTCGGCATGCATAGTAAAGGTTGCCGTAATGTTTTTTTATCTTTCGCTTTGCACATGATAGCGCGAAATATGCAAGTCCTGCTTTTACTGAATGCTCATCGTGGATATCGTCTTCTAATTTTAAAAGATCAAGTATAATCATGACAGCAGCAGAGTAGGTAAGAGATTTGTTTTGCTTCATTATGGGCCTTTTTTCTGCGGGGTGAGCCATACAACGTTCAAGCTCACAATCGTATTCATCTTCTGCCACAGATGAAAGCAAAAGAGCTAAAAAAACAGAGTCATAATTTAAGCCAAATCGGGAAAAATATCCATATTCACTTTTTAAAGTTTTACAAAGACCGCAGTAGTAAGATTTATATACGTTGTATTCACGCACACGCAGCTCGTCTTTGTTGACCTTAACATAACCGAACATTTTCTTCACCAAAAACAGTATATCATAAATTCTCGCAAAAATCATCAACAAATTGTAAATATTTATCTTGAAATTTTTCTTGATATATACTATAATATATAAATGCAGTTTTGTGTATTAAAATGTTTATAAAATTTATGAGGTGATAAATATGAAATTAACAGTTGAGGACATTAATGTAAAAGGCAAAAAAGTCCTGGTTCGTTGCGACTTTAACGTGCCTTTGAATGAAAACTCTGAAATCACAGATGAAAACAGAATAGTAGGTTCACTTCCTACAATTAAGTATCTTATTGAAAACGGTGCAAAGGTAATCCTTTGTTCACATATGGGAAAGCCCAAGGGCGAACCCAAGCCTGAACTGTCATTAGCTCCTGTTGCTAAAAGCTTATCAGAAAAGTTAGGTAAGGAAGTAATCTTTGCTGCTGATGACAACGTAGTAGGCGACAATGCAAAAGCTGCAATCGCTGAAATGTCAGACGGCGACGTGGTTTTACTCCAGAACACACGTTACAGAGCAGAAGAAACAAAGAACGTTGACGAATTTTCTAAAGAATTAGCGTCTTTAGCTGATGTGTTTGTAAACGACGCTTTCGGCACAGCACACCGTGCACATTGCTCAAACGTAGGTGTTTCGCAGTACGTTGAATGTGCTGTTGCAGGTTACTTAATTGAAAAAGAAATTGAATTTTTAGGAAATGCAGTAAACTCTCCTGTTCGTCCCTTAGTGGCAATTTTAGGTGGTTCTAAGGTTTCTTCAAAAATTTCAGTTATTGAAAACTTATTAAAGAAAGTTGACAAGTTAATTATCGGCGGCGGTATGGCATACACATTCTTCGCAGCTCAGGGCAAAACAACAGGTACTTCATTACTTGAACCCGACTACATTGATTACGCCAAGAAAATGTTAGATGCTGCAGGCGATAAGATTTTACTTCCTGTTGATACAGTTGTTGCAAAAGAGTTCTCAAACGATGCAGAATCAATGGTTGTAGAGGGCAACATCCCCGAAGGTTGGATGGGTCTTGATATTGGTCCTAAGTCAATTGAACTTTTCTCACAGGCAGTAAAAGATGCAAAGACAGTTGTCTGGAACGGACCTATGGGCGTATTTGAAATGCCTAACTTTGCTAAGGGTACAAACACAATTGCTACTGTTTTAGCAGATTTAGATGCTACAACAGTAATTGGCGGTGGCGACAGTGTTGCAGCAGTTAATCAGGCGGGCTTAGGCGAAAAAATGAGTCACATCTCAACAGGTGGCGGTGCATCACTTGAATACCTTGAAGGTAAAGAACTCCCCGGTATCGTTTGCTTAACAGACAAATAATTTTTATAAATTGGAGGACGTAAAAATGGCAAGAAAAAAGATTATTGCAGGTAACTGGAAGATGAATAAGACACCTTCTCAGGCTGCAGAGTTAATTAAAGAACTTATTCCCGTAGTTAAAGATAGTGACGCAGACGTAGTTATCTGCACACCTGCTATTGACTTATCAGTAGCAACAGAAATGACAAAGGGTACAAATATTGCAGTAGGTGCTGAAAATATGCACTGGGAAGAAAGCGGCGCATACACAGGTGAAATCGCAGCTGATATGTTATTAGATTTAGGTGTACAGTATGTTATCATCGGTCACTCAGAAAGACGCGAGTATTTCGCGGAAACTGATGAAACAGTAAACAAGAAGGTAAGAAAAGCATTAGAAAAGGGTATCACACCCATTATGTGCTGCGGTGAAACCTTAGAGCAGAGAGAAGCAGGCGTTATGGCAGAGCACATCCGTATGCAGATTAAGCTTGATATGGCAGAAATCAATGCCGACGATGCTAAGAAGGTTGTTATCGCATACGAACCCATCTGGGCTATCGGTACAGGTAAGACTGCAACAGCTGACCAGGCGGAAGAAGTTTGTGCACTTATCCGTGAAACAATTAAAGAACTCTACGATGCACCCACAGCAGAAGCTATCCGTATCCAGTACGGCGGCAGCATGAATGCATCAAATGCTGCAGAACTTTTATCTAAGCCCAACATTGACGGTGGTTTAATTGGTGGCGCGTCATTAAAGGCTCCCGATTTTTCAAAAATCACAAACTGGAATAAATAATTAAGAGAGAAAGTTGAAAAAGTTTTACTTTTTCAACTTTCTCATTATACTGTACCAAGCGAATAGGAAAAAAGCATCAGAATGGACAAACTGAACCCGCAGGGGATACCCGAAAGCGTACGATGGTACGCTGAGAGGTGAAGTTTGTTCGTAGCAAAAGGCATTAATTTATGAAAATCTCGTTTTGAGATTTCACATATTTTATTGCAAAATTGCAGATTTTAGTGCTTTGGAATATTTTTGTTATTTTTTGTAGTTGACTTTTGCGGTCTGGAGTTTTTTTACATTCGCATTAAAGGAGAATAAAAAATATGAAAAAACCTTTATTATTATGTATTATGGATGGTTTTGGCATCAACCCCGAGAAAAAGGGCAACGCAGTTGACATTGCCAAAACACCTAACCTTGATAAACTCTTTGCAACATACCCCAACACAACCCTCGAGGCAAGCGGTATGGCAGTTGGTCTTCCTGACGGACAGATGGGAAACAGTGAAGTTGGCCACACAAACATCGGTGCAGGAAGAATAGTTTATCAGGAATTGACAAGAATTACAAAGTCAATTAAAGATGGAGATTTCTTCGAAAACGAAGCGCTGATTAACGCAGTTGAAAACTGCAAGAAGAACGACAGCGCATTCCATATTATGGGACTTTTGTCCGATGGTGGTGTCCATAGCCACAACACTCACATTTATGGTATTGTAGAGCTTGCAAAGAAAATGGGACTCACAAAAGTTTTTGTTCATTGCTTCTTAGATGGACGTGATGTTCCGCCTTCATCAGGTAAGGATTTTGTGACAGAGCTTGCACAAAAGCTAGAAGAAATCGGCGTAGGTAAAATTGCAACAGTTATGGGCAGATACTATGCAATGGACAGAGATAATCGTTGGGACAGAGTAGAAAAAGCCTACAACGCAATGGTAAAGGGCGAAGGTGAAACTGCTGCTTGTGGTGTATGTGCAGTAGCTAACTCTTACGAAAAAGAAGTTACAGACGAATTTGTTGTTCCTACAGTTATCACAGAAAATGATGCACCTGTAGGTAAGATTTCAGAAAACGACAGTGTGGTATTTGCTAACTTCCGTCCTGATAGAGCGAGAGAAATTACAAGAACAATTGTTGACCCAGAATTCTGCGGCTTTGAAAGAAAATTCTTTAACACATACTTTGTGTGTATGACACAGTACGATAAAACAATGCCTAATGTTGATGTGGCATTCAAGCCTCAGGTTTTAACAAACACATTAGGTGAATATTTAAGTATTTCAGGTAAAAAACAGTTAAGAATTGCAGAAACCGAAAAATATGCTCACGTTACATTCTTCTTTAACGGCGGTGTAGAAAAAGTTTCAGAGGGCGAGGACAGAGCATTAATCAACTCACCTAAGGTTGCGACCTACGACTTACAGCCTGAAATGAGCGCTTTCGAGGTAACAGATAAGTTAATGGAAGAACTTGATACCAAAGACTTAGACGTTATCATCTTAAACTATGCAAACTGCGACATGGTTGGTCACACAGGTATTATTGACTGTGCAGTAAAAGCAGTTGAAACTGTAGACACCTGTGTTGGCAAAGTAGCAGAAAAAATACTTTCCATGGGCGGTGCAATGCTGATTACTGCAGACCACGGTAACGCAGATCAGATGATTGACCCAGAAACGTCCGGTCCATTTACAGCACACACAACATTCCCTGTCCCCTTTATCGTAGTGGGCTGTGGCGATGTAAAACTTCGTGCTGATGGCGTATTAGCAGATATTGCTCCCACAATGCTCAAGATTTTAGAGTTAGAAAAGCCTTCCGAGATGACAGGAAAAAGCATAATTGAATAATATTTTTAAGTTAAAATGCACATTCTAATTACAGAATGTGCATTTTTTATGTGCACAAAAAAATGGAGGAATAATTATGGACTATATTGAAATTGCAGATGTCTGTGCTCAAGAAATTTTGGACTCACGCG
Source organism: Clostridia bacterium (assembly GCA_017415145.1). Lineage (GTDB taxonomy): Bacteria > Bacillota > Clostridia > UBA1381 > UBA9506 > Congzhengia. The sequence goes on along the minus strand of JAFQJE010000016.1, from coordinate 3,615 downwards.
GTAATCCAACTATTGAAGCCACAGTTGTGACAGAGGAGGGCGTAGTCGCCCGTGCATCTGTTCCGTCGGGAGCGTCTACAGGTGCACATGAGGCTGTGGAACTGCGCGACGGAGAACGTGAACGTTACTCAGGACTCGGTGTAAAAAAAGCGGTGTCAAAGGTGAACAACGAAATAGCTGACAGTATCATTGGAGCAAATGTATTAAATCAAAGAGAAATTGATCGTATAATGATTGCGGCAGACGGAACAGAGAATAAACAAAATTTTGGTGCAAATGCAATACTTTCCGTGTCATTGGCCACAGCTAAAGCTGCGGCAAATTCTTTGGGTTTAAGTCTTTACCGCTACATTGGCGGAGTAAATGCACACACGTTGCCTGTGCCGATGATGAATATTTTAAACGGAGGCAAACATGCTGATAACAGTGTAAATTTACAGGAATTTATGATAATGCCTACGGGAGAAAAGAATTTTAGCGAGGCAATAAGAAAATCAACAGAGGTTTTTCATAATTTGAAAAAAGTTTTGAAGTCAAAAAACTATTCCACATCAGTAGGCGATGAGGGAGGCTTTGCACCGAACCTCAAATCCGATGAAGAGGCTCTGCAGCTTATTTGTGAGGCGATTGAAAAAGCAGGATATGTCCCCGGAACTGATTTTAAAATTGCAATGGACGCAGCCTCAACTGAGCTTTATGAGGAAGCAAAAAAAATTGGACGTGAGGGGTATTATTTCTGGAAAACAGACGTATTTAAAACACGTGATGAAATGATAAAATACTGGGAAGACTTAACAAACAAGTATCCTATAATTTCATTAGAGGACGGTCTTTCTGAGGATGATTGGGAGGGCTGGAGTAACCTTACCAACACTTTGGGCAACAAAATCCAGTTAGTGGGTGATGATTTGTTTGTAACAAATACTAAGAGATTAAAACAGGGCATAGAAAAAGGATGTGCGAACTCAATACTTGTAAAAGTTAATCAGATAGGTACACTTACTGAAACCCTAGAGGCTATAGAAATGGCTAACAGAGCGGGATATACTGCAGTAACATCTCACAGAAGCGGTGAAACTGAGGACACGACAATAGCAGACATTGCAGTTGCCACAAATTCAGGTCAGATAAAGACAGGTGCACCCAGTCGTACAGACAGAGTGGCAAAATACAACAGACTCCTGCGTATTGAAGAAGAACTTGGGGCACAGGGATGTTATTTGGGTGATAGTGCATTTTTCAATTTGACACGATAAAAGATTTTATGACACAAAGTACGCACAATTATTGAAAATTGACAAGCCTGGTGGTACACTTTTTTTGGAGGCGGATAACGTGTGGACATTTTTTGAGGACGACTACGACAGCTATTATGTAATTAAAATCTTTGGCAGAGATGGTGAAAAATATTTTTTCAGTACAAGAACTTTTGTTAAAAGTCCCGATCTTGCCAGAAAATTCAATACCATACGAAGTGCAAGAAGAAGCATAAAGCTTATTGGCGACGTTGTCTGCAGAATAGAAAAAATTAAAAGAAATAATTTTTGAAAATAAGTTCATACTATAATTGAGGCAGGGTGCCTCAGTTATAGGAGGGAAAGAATATGAACGGTAATTCAGGAAACTGTCACGCAAACAATTCTATCAAATGTACGGTAGAACAGTGTAAATTCCATTGCGGTAATGAAAACTACTGCAGCTTGGATTGTATTTCAGTAGGTACACACGAGTCAAATCCTGAGGTTTGCGAGTGCGTAGACTGCCAGTCATTCTCCAAAAAGTAAAAATCTAAACAAAAAGGAACTTTTCGATTACGAAAAGTTCCTTTTTTCGTATTATTTATTGTTGACTTTAAAGCTTTGGAATGTTATAATATTTCTGATATAGATATGATAAATTCAAGGTAGGAACGAACTAATGCTAAAAAGATTTGAGGTAGACTGTATGGACAAAGCATTTGACAGAAAAATTGTATTTGAAAATGGCGAAGAATACTATGGCTACGGCTTTGGTGCTGTTGTTGACAGAGTATGTGAAATAGTATTCAATTCATCAGTGGTAGGCTATCAGGAGATAATTTCAGACCCGTCATACACAAACCAGATGGTTGTTATGACTTATCCTTTGATTGGTAACTACGGTGTTACAGACGAGGATTTTGAATCAAAAGTTCCCACATTGGGAGCAATTGTTGTAAGAGATTATAATGATATGCCCAGTAACTTCCGTTACACAAAAACATTGGCAGAATTTATGGAGGACAGCGGTATTCCCGGTATTTACGGTGTAGATACCCGTAAACTCACAAGAAGTATTCGTGACCTTGGCACAAGAAAGGCACTTATCACCTCGGCAGACACAGTGACAGAAGATGCTGTGAAAATTTTAGAAAATGTCGAAATACCCGAAAATGCAGTAGAAAAGGTTAGCTGCAAAAAACGCTGGTATTCAAGAACAACAAGCCATAAGTACAATATAGTAGCAATAGATTGCGGCATTAAGCTTAGTATTATCAGAAGTTTAAATGCTGCAGGTTGTAACGTTACAGTAGTTCCTTACAATACTTCTGCTGAAGAAATTGAATTTATGAAACCCGATGGTGTGTTTGTTTCAAACGGCCCCGGTGACCCCTCAAAATGTACAGAAGTAATTGAAACAGTCAAAAAGTTAATTGGCAAATACCCTATGTTTGGTATTGCTATGGGACATCAGATAATCAGTTTAGCATACGGTGCTACCATAGACAAAATGAAGGTTGGCCACAGAGGCGGCTACCCTGTAAGAAATTTAGCAACAGGAAAAATCGAATGTACAAGCCAGAATCACGGCTACGTTGTAAATGAAAAATCATTAGAAAAAACTCCTCTTACAATAACTCACGTAAACGTTGCAGACGGAAGTGTAGAGGGTGTTTGTAACAAGGCAGACCGCGTGTTCTCCGTTCAGTATAATCCTGAAAGTGCCCCCGGTCCCCAGGATAGCGGATATCTTTTCGGACAGTTTATAGAAATGATAAAGGAGGCCAAGGACAATGCCTAAAAGAGACGACATCAAAAAAGTATTAGTAATAGGCTCAGGCCCCATCGTTATCGGTCAGGCGGCAGAGTTCGACTATGCAGGCACACAGGCTTGCTTAGCTTTAAAGGAAGAGGGTTACGAGGTTATTCTTTGTAACTCAAATCCCGCAACAATTATGACGGACACCACAATTGCTGATAAGGTGTATATGGAACCTTTAAATCTTGAATATATTGCAAAGATTATAAGATACGAGCGTCCTGACGCTATCGTTCCCGGTATCGGCGGACAGACGGGCTTAAACCTTGCTATGCAGCTTGACAAAAAAGGAATTTTGGCAGAATGTAGCGTAAAGCTTTTGGGTACAAGCCGTGAAAGTATCGAAATGGCAGAGGACAGAGAGCTTTTCAAAGAACTTTGCCAGCGTATTGGCGAGCCTGTTATTCCGTCAGAAATTTCTTATTCTATCGAAGAAGCAAAGGCTGCAGCTGAGCGTATAGGTTACCCCGTAGTTCTTCGTCCTGCATTTACCCTCGGTGGTACAGGCGGCGGTTTTGCCGATAACGAAGAAGAACTGGCAGAAATCATGAAAAACGC